>JBAXNI010000176.1:0-4523 GCA_037133835.1 Comamonadaceae bacterium
CAACGCTGGTATCTGGCGCCGGTATGGTGCTCTGTCTGGTCGGGCTCTGGGGTGCCACACGTCCGGCGCAGTCAACTTCGGGTTGAGTTCTGAATGCCGGGGGGATGGATCTGGCCGCCGGGGCACTTAGCTTCGCGGCTGTCCCCCGACCTTCGGTCCCCTCCTTTATGCCGCTGCGCTGAGCGCCCCAGCGACCAGATCTTGCGTGCAGCGGTGGTATTCGAAGTGCGCGAACCACAAGTGATCGTGCTGAGGGTGCGGTAGTGGGTGACGCAGCGTGGACTTGGGGTTTTGCCAAATAGAGGGGGAGGTCGCAGGCCGGAGGACATTCGCGGAGTCATCGGCTGCCGCACCCTCTGCTCAGGAACGCCCGAGGCTCCGGCCTGCAAAAGCTGTATGCGTCAGACGCCACGGCTAGAACGTTGCTGCCAGTTCCGGAAACCTCACGATGCCGCAGCACCTTCAACTGCTTCTACTGTCGCTGCCGCTGCAGGTCGGCGAATCAAATAGTCAAACGCACTCAAGGCGGCTTTCGCGCCTTCGCCGGCGGCGATGACGATCTGCTTGTAGGGCACGGTGGTCACGTCACCCGCAGCAAAGACACCTGGCAGGCTGGTGTGGCACTTGGCATCGATCACGATCTCGCCGAAACGGCTCAGCTCCAGCGTGCCTTTGAGGAACTCGGTATTGGGCACCAGGCCGATCTGCACGAACACACCTGCAAGTTCCACAAAGTGCTCGATAGCACTTGTGCGATCACGGTAGCGCAGACCATTGACTTTTTGGCCGTCGCCGGTGATCTCGGTGGTCTGGGCGTTCACGTGGATGGTGATGTTGGGCAGGCTCCTGAGCTTGCTCACAAGTACGGCATCGGCCTTGAGAACGTCGAGAAATTCGACCAGCGTGACGTGTTCCACAACGCCTGCCAGATCGATCGCTGCTTCCACGCCAGAGTTGCCGCCGCCAATCACAGCCACGCGCTTGCCTTTGAACAGCGGGCCGTCGCAATGCGGGCAGTAAGCCACGCCCTTGTTTTTGTACTGAGCTTCACCCGGCACGTTGACATTGCGCCACCGTGCGCCGGTGGACAGGATGACGCTGCTTGCCTGGAGCACGCCGCCGTTCTCCATATGCACCTGCGTGAGTCCACCCGCAGTCGCAGCAGGAACCAGCTTCGTAGCGCGTTGCAGGTTCATGATGTCCACCTCGTAGAGGCGCACCTGGGCTTCGAGTGCCGCTGCGAATTTGGGACCGTCGGTTTCCAGCACGGAGATGTAGTTTTCGATCGCCATGGTGTCGTTTACCTGACCGCCAAAGCGCTCGGCCACAACGCCGACACGAATGCCCTTGCGCGCCGCATAGACGGCCGCCGCTGCACCGGCGGGTCCACCACCCACGATCAGGACATCGAACGGATCCTTCTGGTTGAGTTTGGTGGCTTCCCGTGCTGCCGAGTTGGTGTCGAGCCTGGCGACAATCTCTTCCAGTGACATGCGGCCGGAGCCGAACAGCGCATCGTTCAGGAAGACCATGGGCACGGCCATGACCTGACGCGCGTCCACTTCCGCCTGGTACAAGGAACCGTCAATCACAACCGTTTGAATTCTCGGGTTGTAGATGGCCATGAGCGCTGCCGCCTGCACTACGTCGGGGCAGTTGTGGCAGGACAGGGACATGTAGACCTCGAAGTTCATGTCGGTGTCGAGTGCCCTGATCTGCTCAATGACTTCCGGGCTCACCTTGGGCGGGTGACCACCTGTCCACAACAGAGCCAGCACCAGCGACGTGAATTCGTGACCGAGCGGGATGGCTGCAAAGCGCACGCCGCGTGTCTCGCCCTCTTTGGCGATCACGAACGAGGGTTTGCGTCCGTCGCTGCCGGATTCATCCAGGCTCACCTTATCCGACAGACTGGCAATTTCCACCAGCAGTTCACGCATCTCGGATGCCCGGTCGCTGCTGTCCAGGGAGGCGATCAGGCGAATCGGCGTGCGCAGATTTTGCAGATAGCCTTCCAGTTGGGTTTTCATCGTTGCATCAAGCATGATCTTTCCTTCAAGCGGGGAAATTCAGTGGCGCAGGAAGCGCCGAACTGCAAACCCTCTGACAGAAGGGGCGCAGCACAGCGCACCCCCTCCAGCAGAGGAACTGCTTAGATCTTGCCGACCAGGTCCAGGGACGGCGTCAAGGTCTTCGCACCCACGTTCCACTTGGCGGGGCAAACCTGACCCGGGTTGTTGGCCACGAACTGAGCGGCCTTGAGCTTGCGCAGCGTTTCCTTCACGTCGCGGGCGATCGCGTTGTCATGGACTTCCATGGTCTTGATCACGCCTTCGGGGTTGATGATGAAAGTGCCACGCAGGGCCAGTCCTTCTGCTTCGATGTGCACGCCAAAAGCGTGTGTCAGCTGGTGCGTGGGGTCGCCAACCAGCGGGAATTGGGCCTTGCCTACTGCAGGGGAAGTCTCATGCCACACCTTGTGCGAAAAATGCGTGTCCGTTGTGACGATGTAGACCTCGGCACCAGCCTTCTGGAACTCGGCGTAGTTGTCGGCGGCGTCTTCCACCTCGGTCGGGCAATTGAACGTGAATGCGGCGGGCATGAAAATCAGAACCGACCACTTGCCCTTGAGCGAGTCATCGGATACTTGAACGAATTTTCCGTTGTGGAAGGCCTGAGCCTTGAAGGGCTGAACTTGGGTATTGATCAAAGACATGGTATTTCCTTTAACGAGTGGCGATAAAACTATCGAATGAGTCAAACTCATTGAGACAAATGATAACCAAGGCTGAGGCGTCTCCTGATTGTTTATGTCAATGGCGCCGATAGGGCGCCAGTGTTTCTTGCGAGTGCTTCGGCCACCTTGATGCCGTCAACTCCGGCTGACAAAATGCCACCGGCGTAGCTGGCGCCTTCGCCAGCCGGGTAGAGGCCGCGCGTGTTGCTGCTCTGAAAGTCATCGCCGCGCGGCATTTTCAAAGGGGATGAAGTGCGGGTCTCGACACCGGTCAGGACGGCGTCCGGCATGTCAAAGCCCTTGATCTTGCGCCCGAAGGCAGGTAGTGCCTCACGTATCGCGTCGGTGGCATAAGCCGGCAGCGCTGCACGCAGGTCACCCAGCAGCACGCCAGGCTTGTAGGAAGGTTCCACGCTGCCGAGATGCTTGGAGGCGCGACCGCCGATGAAGTCGCCCAGCAGTTGCCCGGGCGCGTCGTAGTTGGAGCCGCCCAGCACATAAGCCTGCGACTCAAGCGCGCGCTGCAGCGCGATGCCGGAGAGCGGGTGTTGGGGCAGCCCGTCGGTCATGGCGTAGTCGCTCGGGTCTATGCCGACTACGATGCCGGCATTGGCGTTGCGCTCGTTGCGCGAGTACTGACTCATGCCGTTGGTGACAACGCGGCCGGCCTCCGAAGTGGCGGCCACGACGGTGCCGCCCGGGCACATGCAGAAACTGTAAACCGAGCGACCATTGCTGGCATGGTGCACCAGCTTGTAGTCGGCCGCACCCAGTTTGGGGTTCCCTGCATGGCGGCCCCAGCGCGCGCGGTCGATCACGCTTTGCGGATGCTCGATGCGAAAACCAATGGAAAAGGGCTTGGCCTCCATCGCCACACCGCGCTCGTGCAGCATGGCAAAGGTGTCGCGCGAGCTGTGGCCCAGTGCCAGCACCACATGATCCGCACGCAACTCATAGGACTCGCCGCTGGCTTGATTCAGAATGGTCAGGCCGCGCAGTTGGCGACCCTGCGGTCCCTCTTCAATCAGTACATCGCTGACACGCTGCTGGAAGCGGATCTCACCACCCAAAGCGATGATTTGCCGGCGCAGGTTCTCAACCACCTTGACCAGCTTGAAAGTGCCGATGTGAGGATGCGCATCAACCAGAATCTCGGGCGGAGCGCCAGCCTTGACAAACTCGTTCATGACCTTACGCCCGAGATGGCGCGGGTCCTTGATCTGGCTGTAGAGCTTGCCGTCGGAAAAAGTGCCGGCGCCACCCTCGCCGAACTGCACGTTCGATTCCGGATTGAGCTCGCGTCTGCGCCACAGGCCCCAGGTATCCTGCGTGCGTTCACGCACAGTTTTGCCGCGTTCCAGCACGATCGGTTTGAAGCCCATTTGCGCCAGGATCAAGGCGGAAAAAATGCCGCAGGGGCCGAAGCCGACGACAACCGGCCGCGGGCCGAAATCGGTGGGCGCCTGAGCCACCGGCTGATACACCAGATCCGGCGCCGCAAAGATGTGGGGGTTGCCAGCAAACTTGGTCAGCAGCGCTGCCTCCAGCGGCGCCGCCAGTTCCAGATCGACGATGTAGACCTGAACCAGATCAGCCTTGCGCGCGTCGATGCTGCGCTTGAAGATGGTGAACGGCCCCAGGTTTGTGCCATCGATGCCGAGGGTGTGCGCTATCAGCGCCGGCAGCGCGTCGGCCGCGTGCTCCAGCGGAAGTTTCAGCTCGGTCAGGCGGATCATGGTGGCGCCATTGTCTCAGGAGTGGATAATCGCCCGTGTGAAGCCCGCCA
>JBAXNI010000177.1:0-4510 GCA_037133835.1 Comamonadaceae bacterium
ACGGCCCGGTCGAGCGTGCATGCATCTTGTCGTCGACCAGATGGTGCAGCTTCAGTACATGCATGTAACCAATCGTCGAAGGACGCTCAAACGCATCGCCGCTACGCCCGTCAAACAGATTGGCTTGCGTGCGCGCTGCCGTCAGCCCCTTGGCCTTGACGATGTCGTCCGGGTAAGCCAGTTTCAACATCGTGCGAATTTCTGCCTCGGAAGCGCCGTCAAACACCGGCGTCGCAAAAGTGGCACCTGCGCTCAGGTTGCCTGCCATCTCGAGCACCTCGGCATCGCTGAGCTTGGACAGGTCTTCCTTGCGGCCAGATCCGTTGTACAGCGCCTCCAGGAACTTGCGCAGATCTGCCAGCTTGGCCTGTTCCTGCAGCATGTCACCAATGCGTTGGCCAATGCCCTTGGCAGCCCAGCCCAGATGCACCTCGAGCACCTGTCCGACGTTCATCCGTGAGGGCACGCCCAGCGGGTTCAGAACAATGTCACACGGGGTACCGTCGGCCATGAAGGGCATGTCCTCGACTGGAACAATCTTCGACACCACACCCTTGTTGCCATGCCGCCCTGCCATCTTGTCGCCAGGCTGCAGACGACGCTTGACAGCCAGGTAGACCTTGACCATCTTCAGTACACCCGCTGGCAATTCATCGCCCTGCGTTAACTTCTTGCGCTTCTCTTCAAACGCCAGGTCAAAGCTGTGACGGGTTTGCTCCAGCGAATTCTTGATGCTCTCCAACTGGGAGGCAACCTCATCATCGGCCGGACGAATGTCAAACCAGTGGAACTTCTCGACCGAAGCCAGATAGGCCTTGTCGATCTTGCTACCCTTGGCGAGCTTTTGCGGGCCACCATTGGCCAGTTTGCCGCTGAGCAGTTTCTCGATACGGTCGAATGCATCAGCCTCGACAATGCGCAGCTGATCATTCAGATCGAGGCGGAAACGCTTGAGTTCGTCATCGATGATCTGCTGTGCACGACGGTCCCGCACAATGCCTTCACGGGTAAACACCTGCACATCAATCACAGTCCCTTGCGAGCCCTGATCGACGCGCAGCGAAGTGTCCTTGACGTCACTGGCCTTTTCGCCAAAGATGGCGCGCAGCAATTTTTCTTCCGGTGTCAATGTTGTCTCGCCCTTGGGCGTGACCTTGCCAACCAGCGTGTCACCAGGTTGAACCTCTGCGCCAACGTAAATGATGCCTGACTCGTCCAGCCGGTTGAGTTGCAGTTCGCTCAAGTTGGGGATGTCACGCGTGATTTCTTCCGAACCCAGTTTGGTATCACGGGCCATCACGACCAGTTCCTCGATATGAATCGAGGTGTAGCGATCTTCTGCAACAACACGCTCGCTGATGAGAATCGAATCTTCGAAGTTGTAGCCATTCCAGGGCATGAACGCAACCAGCATGTTCTGGCCCAGTGCCAGTTCACCCAGGTCCGTCGATGCGCCGTCGGCAATCACATCACCTTTGGCCAGTTTGTCGCCCTTCTTGACGATGGGGCGCTGGTGAATGTTGGTGTTTTGATTGGAACGCTGGTATTTGATGAGGTTGTAAATATCCACACCGACTTCGCCTGCCTGGGCTTCGGCGTCATTCACGCGGATCACGACACGCGTTGCATCCACGTAGTCAACCACGCCCCCACGACTTGCCGTCACTACCGTACCGGAGTCAACCGCCGAGACACGCTCGATGCCGGTGCCGACAAAGGCCTTCTCTGGTCGCAGAATAGGTACCGCCTGACGCTGCATGTTGGCGCCCATCAAGGCGCGATTCGCATCATCGTGCTCCAGGAACGGCACCAGGGATGCCGCCACGGAGACAATCTGCGCCGGCGACACGTCCATGTACTGGACCCGCTCAGCAGCAACCAGAATGGATTCGCCAGCTTCGCGTGCGGAAATCAGTTCGCCTGTGAGCTTGCCATCCTTGTCCAGCGCAGCATTGGCCTGCGCAATGACGTATTTGCCTTCCTCAATGGCCGACAGGTAGTCAATCGTCATCGTCACCTTGCTGTCCACCACGCGACGGTACGGGGTTTCAATGAAACCGTATTCGTTCAGGCGCGCATACAGAGCCAGCGAGTTGATCAGACCGATGTTCGGGCCTTCCGGTGTTTCAATCGGGCAGACACGACCGTAGTGGGTAACGTGCACGTCGCGCACCTCAAAGCCGGCGCGCTCACGCGTCAAACCACCCGGGCCAAGGGCCGAAACACGGCGCTTGTGCGTGATTTCCGACAGCGGATTGGTCTGGTCCATGAACTGTGACAACTGCGAAGCACCGAAGAACTCCTTCAGCGCGGCAGAAATCGGCTTGCTGTTGATCAGGTCATGCGGCATCAGGGGCTCTTGCTCCGCCTGCCCGAGTCGCTCCTTGACCGCCTTTTCAATTCTTGCCAGGCCGGTGCGGTACTGGTTCTCGGCCAGTTCCCCAACGCAGCGCACACGACGGTTGCCGAGGTGATCGATGTCATCGACCTCGCCGCGACCATTGCGCAAGTCAACCAGGATCTTGACCACGGCCAGGATGTCTTCGTTGGTCAAGACCATAGGACCCGTCGACTCAGGACGACCCATCTTGGCGTTGAACTTCATGCGCCCAACGCGCGAGAGATCGTAGGTGTCAGGGTTGTAGAACAGGCGCTGGAACAGGGCCTGCACTGCGTCTTCCGTCGGCGGCTCGCCGGGGCGCATCATGCGATAGATGGCAACGCGTGCGGCAAATTCGTCGGTCGTCTCGTCGCTGCGCAGGGTCTGCGAAATGTAGGCACCCTGATCAAGCTCATTGGTGTAAATGCAGGGCAGGTCCTGAACACCGGCACTGCGCAGCTTCTTCAGCAGGGCTTCCGACAGCTCTTCATTGGCCTTGGCCAGAATTTCACCGGTCTCGGCATCGACGATGCTGCGCGCCACGACACGGCCAATCAGAAAATCTTCTGGCACGCTGATGTGCGTGGTATGCGACTGCTCCAGTTCGCGTGTATGGCGCGCCGTCACGCGCTTGTCCTTGACTACAACGACTTTGCCGCTCTTGTCCGTGATGTCGAAACGTGCGACTTCACCACGCAGGCGCTCGGCCACAAACTCCATCTGCGCACCGCTGTCCATCAAGCGGAAGTTGTCGTTGACAAAGAAGTTGGCCAGAATCGATTCGTGGTTCAGACCAATCGCCTTGAGCAGAATGGTGACCGGCATCTTGCGGCGACGGTCGACGCGGAAATAGAGGATGTCTTTCGGATCAAATTCAAAATCCAGCCAGGAGCCACGGTAAGGAATGATGCGTGCTGAAAACAGCAGTTTGCCGGAGCTGTGCGTCTTGCCCTTGTCGTGCTCGAAAAAGACGCCCGGCGAGCGATGCAACTGCGAGACAATCACGCGCTCGGTACCGTTGATGATGAAGGAACCTTTGCTTGTCATCAAGGGCACTTCGCCCATATAGACTTCCTGCTCCTTGACCTCCTTGATGACCTTGTTTTGCGAGGTTGAGGATTCGCGGTCATAGATGAAGAGTTGCACCTTGGCACGCACCGCCGAGGCAAACGTCAAGCCCCGGGTCTGGCATTCGCGCACGTCAAAGGCCGGTTTGGCGAGGTTGTACTCAAGGTACTTCATCTCGACAAAGCCATTGTGGGAAACAATCGGGAACGCAGCCTCAAAAGCCGCCTGCAGTCCTTCGGCCGTGCGCTTCTTCGGAGCGACGTCGGCTTGCAGAAAAGCCGTGTAGGCGTCCTTTTGCATTTGCAACAGGTAGGGAATTTCGAGCACGCTGTCGCGACTGCCAAAATTTTTGCGAATGCGCTTGCGTTCGGTGTATGTGTAAGCCATGAGATCTCCGGGCAAAGACTAAGGATTCCTGGGTACTTCTTGGTGATTGGCCACTACCAATCATTGGCGGACGGTCGCACATTGCGTGCAACCCGAACCAAGGCATCTTCTGAAGTCGGGGTCAGAAGACACTGCAAAACAGACAAAAAATCTGCTTTGCAGTGCTCTCTTACAAGCGCCAAAGGCTGGGGCCCTTTTGGAGCACCCAGCCCTTGTGGAAAGACCGATTACTTGAGTTCGGCCTTGGCGCCAGCTTCCACCAGCTTTTTCAGTGCAGCGTCAGCGTCAGCCTTGGACAGGCCTTCCTTGACGTTCTTCGGAGCGCCGTCCACCAGATCCTTGGCTTCCTTGAGGCCCAGACCGGTGATTTCGCGCACTGCCTTGATGACCGACACCTTGGCGGCACCGGCTTCGAGCAGAACGACGTTGAATTCGGTCTGCTCTTCTGCGACTGCAGCAGCTGCACCACCACCGGCGGCCGGAGCCGACATGGCGGCAGCGCTTACACCAAATTTCTCTTCGATGGCTTTCACCAGTTCGTTGAGTTCCATGACCGTCATGCTGTCGAGCGCGGTCAAAAATGCGTCTTTATCGAATGCCATTTTGATTTCCTACTTTAGTTTGATTAGCACATGCAGCGGGCCATCAGGCCGCAACTGCCTCAGCGGGCGCATC
>JBAXNI010000178.1:0-4506 GCA_037133835.1 Comamonadaceae bacterium
TGCTTTTTTGCTGACAGCGCACCCGTTACAAACGGCGGATCAAAATTTCCAGAGGACTTGATCCGTGCGATTTGCCTGAAATCAGGCGGCTTTGGCGACCAGGGCTTTCACCTTGGTCGACAGGCGGCTCTTGTCGCGAGCTGCCTTGTTCTTGTGGAAGATGCCCTTGTCGGCCACGGTGTCAACCACGGCCTGCATCTTGCCAAACAATTCGGTTGCCTTGGCCTTGTCGCCAGCGACAACGGCCTTTTCCACGTTCTTCACCGCAGTGCGGTATTTGGAGCGCAGCGAGGTGTTCGCGGCGTTGATCTTGACGTCCTGACGGACGCGCTTGCGGCCCGACGCCAGGCGCGGGTTCTTTTTCTTGGGTTTTCCAGATGCCATATTGATAGTTCCTTGAGTCTGTGGATGTTGTCAGCAAAGCCGAGCATTCTAACAGGCCGACGCCGATCGAACCGGTGGCGCGACTCTGCTGGCGAGAGCCAGCTACACTGCGCTTCGTGAGCCTGTTCAAATCCGCCTCTGTGGTCTCCTTGCTGACGCTGGCCTCGCGTGTCACTGGCCTCGCGCGCGAACTGCTCATTGCATCGACTTTTGGCGCCAGCGCGCTGACCGATGCCTTCAACGTCGCTTTTCGCATCCCGAATCTGTTTCGCCGCTTCTTTGCCGAAGGCGCTTTCAGCCAGGCCTTTGTTCCGGTGCTGGCTGCTACCAAGGCGCAGCACGGCGACGCTGTGACCCAGTTGCTGGTTGACCGCGCCGCCACGGTTCTGGCCTGGGTGTTGCTGGTCATCAGTGTTCTGGGGGTGCTGGGAGCCCCGGCACTGGTCTGGGCCATGGCCAGCGGCCTGCAGGACACGCCACGCGGCTTTGAGGTGGCAGTGGTGATGACGCGCTGGATGTTTCCGTACATTGCCTTCATGTCGTTGGTGGCACTGGCTGCTGGCGTGCTCAATACCTGGAAGCGCTTCGCTGTGCCCGCCGCGACCCCCGTGCTGCTTAATCTGTGCATGATTGCCGCGGCCTGGCTGGGCGCACCCTGGCTCAAGGCGCTGGGTCTGGAGCCGATCTACGCCCTGGCCGGTGGCGTGCTGCTGGGCGGCGCGTTGCAACTCGCGGTGCAGTTGTTGGCCTTAAAGAAACTTGGTCTGACGCCCCACATTGGCCTGCGCTGGAGCGCCATGCGTCTGGCCTGGGCTGATCAGGGCACAAAGCGCATCCTGAAACTGATGGGGCCGGCCTTGCTGGGGGTCAGCGTGGCGCACCTTTCCATGTTGATCAACACGCAGATTGCCTCGCACCTGGCACCAGGTAGTGTCAGCTGGATCACCTACGCTGACCGGCTGATGGAGTTTCCCACCGCACTCCTGGGTGTTGCGATGGGTGTCGTGCTGATGCCCCAGCTGGCAGCGGCCCGCGCCGCTGGCGACAAGGCAAAATACTCGGCCATGCTGGATTGGGGTTTGCGTCTGGTCGTGCTGCTTGCGCTGCCCTGCGCCGTTGCCCTGGTTGCCTTTGCCAAGCCACTGGTGGCAGTGCTCTACCACTACGGTGCCATGACCGATCACGACGTCCTGCAAATCACTTACGCCCTGATGGGTTGGGGTGTGGGGCTGGTCGGCATTGTGGCGATCAAGGTGCTGGCACCGGGTTACTACGCCAGTCAGGACACCAAAACGCCGGTGCGCGTTGCCATGGCGGTGTTGCTGATCACGCAGTTGCTCAATATCGCGCTGGTGCCGGTGTTCCGGCATGCTGCGTTGACGCTCTCGATTGGAATCGGCGCCATGATCAATGCGCTGTGGTTGCTGCTGGGCCTGCTTCAAAGGGGTAGTTACGAGCCTGAGCCGGGCTGGCGCGGATTTGCCTGGCGTGTCACAGCGGCCTGCCTCTTGCTGCTGGGTTTCCTGCTCTGGGCCAACAGCGCCTTTGCGTGGGTTCAGTTGCGCAGCGACAGCGTATCCCGAATTGGCTTGCTGGCTTTGGTCTTGCTGGCATCGGCCGCGCTGTATTTCACGGCGCTTTGGGCCACCGGACTGAAGCTGCGCCAGTTTCTGCGGCGCTGAGTCAGGCCCGCCGTTGCGGCTGCAGCAGGAGCAATCCCAACGCGGCGACGCAAAAAATGATGCCCGCCAGGAAGGTGAAGGCGGCGCCCAGTTGCTCCCACAGGAGCCCGGCCAGTGCGCTGGCAAGCAGCATCGCCATGCCACTCATCAGATTGAAAAAGCCATAGGCCGTGCCACGCAGATCCACCGGTGCGCTGTCAGCCACCATGGTGGCCAGCAGGCCTTGTGTCATCGCCAGGTGCAGCCCCCACAGTGCAATGCCGGTCCAGACCCAGACGCCTGAATTGCTGTAAGCCAGCAGTGCATCGGCGGCGATCAGCAGCAGCAGTCCCCAGGTCAGCAGCGTGCCGTGCTGCATACGGTCGGCCAGCTTGCCGAAAGGATAGGCACAGGCGGCGTAAATCAGATTCATGGCGATCAGCACCATAGGTGTCCAGGCCAGATTCAAACCACCTTGCTGAACCCGAAGCAGCAAGAAAGCTTCGCTGAAACGCGCGAGCGTGAAGACGGCGCCAATCCCTACCACCCACCAGTAGGGTGCCCCCAGGCGTGCCAGATTGGCGCGGCTGATCGGGTTGCTGCGCAGTGCACCGGCAGCCCGTTCGGGCTCCTGGACGCCGACGACCAGCAAGGCAACACAAAGGAACGCCGGCACGGTGGCGACCCAGAAAATGGCGCGGAAATCGTTGGCCCAGATCAACATCAGCCCCATCGCCAACAATGGACCGAGAAAGGCGCCCACCGTATCCAGCGATTGGCGCAGACCGAAGGCGGCACCGCGCAACTCGGGTGGCGTGATGTCAGCCACCAGAGCATCACGCGGAGCGCCGCGGATGCCTTTGCCAACGCGGTCGAGCAGTCGCGCAGTGAGCACCAGACCGGCATTGCTGGCCAGAGCGAACAGCGGCTTGGAAAATGCTCCCATGCCGTAGCCCAGAATCGCAAGCGGCTTGCGCTTGCCCCAGTAATCACTCAAGACACCGGAAAACACCTTGACGATCAGCGCCGTGGCCTCGGCCGCACCTTCCATCAGACCGACCACGAAAACACTGGTGCCCAGCGTGCCAACCAGAAATACCGGCAACAGGCTGTGGATCATTTCGCTCGACACATCCATCAGCAAGCTGACAAATCCGAGCGCCCAGACACCGGCTGGAATGTGCTTCAGGCCTTGCATGTACCAACGATAGCAGATCCATGGACGTTATTGCGTCCTGGTTGTGATGACCTTCTGGTTGTCATTGCGGGCCTGACCCGCAATCCAGTGTTCGCGCGGCGCTGGATCCCGGATCAAGTCCGGGATGACAGAGGCAGCGTCCGGAATGACAAACCGAGACTCCAGGAGGACAAGATATCAGCTCACGAGATTTCAGCTCACGACGACTGCGGCGCCGGCGCCGCGCTCGGCAATGACGCCAATTCGATAGACCTGCTCGCCCGCTGCGCGCAGGGTGGCGCTGCAGGCAGCGCTGTGAGCGGCCTCAATCACGACGATCATGCCAATGCCGTTGTTGAAGGTGCGGTTCATCTCGAAGTCGTCGATGCCGGCGGTGGCTTGCAGCCAGGCAAACAGTTCGGTCTGCGGCCAGCTGCCCTTCACAAGATGCGCTGCCGTGTCGTCTGGCAACACGCGCGGAATATTCTCCAGCAGGCCGCCGCCGGTGATGTGCGCGAGGGCCTTGATCGGATGCAAGGCCAGCGCCGCCAGCACGTTCTTTACGTAGAGTCGGGTCGGCTCCATGATGGCCTGCTTGAAAGGCTTGCCGTCCAGCGTGGCAGGCAGCTTGCCAGCGGCACGATCCAGACACTTGCGCACGAGGCTGAATCCGTTGGAGTGCACTCCGCTGGAGGCCAGGCCCAGCACCACATCGCCGGGCTTGACGTGGGCGCCGGTGAGGATCTTTGACTTCTCCACGGCGCCCACGCAAAAGCCCGCCAGGTCGTACTCGCCCGCCGGGTACATGCCCGGCATCTCCGCGGTTTCGCCGCCGATCAGGGCGCAGCCCGAGAGCTCGCAACCGCGTGCAATGCCGCCGACCACGGCAGCTGCGGTGTCTACGTCGAGCTTGCCACAGGCAAAGTAATCCAGAAAAAACAGCGGCTCAGCGCCCTGCACCAGAACATCGTTGACGCTCATGGCGACCAGGTCGATGCCGACGCTGTCGTGCATCTGCCATTCAAAGGCCAGCTTGAGCTTCGTCCCAACGCCATCCGTGCCGCTCACCAGCACTGGTTCGCGGTAGCGTTTGGGTACCTCAAACAGTGCGCCAAAGCCGCCAATGCCGGCCAGTACACCCTCGCGCATGGTTCTCTTGGCCAGCGGCTTGATGCGTTCAACCAGGGCGTCCCCGGCGTCCATATCGACCCCGGCGTCTTTGTAGGAAAGGGCAGTGGGGGTCAGAGCGCTTGTCATGTAAAGTTCGTGGTCGGTTGAGGCGGG
>JBAXNI010000179.1:0-4473 GCA_037133835.1 Comamonadaceae bacterium
GTCAGGCGCTGCCCGGTGTTGTTTGCGTTTTCCATACCGCATTCTGCCAAGTAATTTGTTGTACCGATAATCGGGCATGAGTACAAAGTTCGATTCGCTGGCCCTGAACCCGGCCACGCTGGCCAATCTGGTGCAACTGGGTTACCTGGAAATGACGCCGATCCAGGCTGCCAGCCTGCCCGTAGCCCTGCTTGGCAAAGACCTGATCGCGCAGGCCAAGACCGGCAGCGGCAAGACCGCCGCCTTTGCGCTGGCGCTGCTGGACAAGCTCAACCCGCGCCGCTTCGCGGTGCAGGCCCTCGTGCTGTGCCCGACGCGTGAATTGGCGGATCAGGTGAGCGCCGAGATACGCCGTCTGGCACGCGCCGAAGAAAACATCAAGGTGGTCACGCTGTGCGGTGGTGTGGCGCTGCGCGGCCAGCGCGCTTCGCTGGAGCATGGCGCGCACATCGTGGTGGGTACGCCGGGACGTGTGATGGACCATCTGGAGCGCGGCTACCTGACACTGGACGCCCTCAACACGCTGGTGCTGGACGAAGCCGACCGCATGCTCGACATGGGTTTCTTTGACGACATTGCCACGGTGGCAAAACAGTGCCCGTCGAC
The DNA here is from genome assembly GCA_037133835.1 of Comamonadaceae bacterium. GTDB lineage: Bacteria > Pseudomonadota > Gammaproteobacteria > Burkholderiales > Burkholderiaceae_C > Rhodoferax. Next base: position 607 of record JBAXNI010000179.1, read on the forward strand.
TCGGCAAACCCTGCTTTTTTCTGCCACGTATCCCGAAGGTATTGAAAAACTGGCAAGGCAGTTCATGCGCGAGCCGCAGACCATCAAGGTCGAAGCGCAGCACGCCAAAAGTCTGATCGAGCAGCGCTTTTATGAAGTCACCCGGGCCAACCGCCTTGAAGCGGTGGCGCTGCTGCTGAACCACTTCCGGCCCGCGAGCACACTGGCGTTTTGCAATACCAAGCTGCGCTGCAAGGAACTCGCCTCCTACCTGCAGGCGCAGGGTTTCAGTGCCCTGGCGCTGTATGGTGAACTGGAGCAGCGCGAACGCGATCAGGTACTGGCGCAGTTCTCGAACCGCAGTTGCTCGGTGCTGGTGGCCACCGACGTGGCTTCACGCGGGCTCGACATCACACAACTGGAGGCCGTCATCAACGTTGACATCACGCCCGACCCCGAGGTGCATATCCACCGCATCGGCCGCACCGGACGCGCGGGTGAGTCGGGTCTGGCCCTGAGTCTGGCCAGCATGAGTGAGATGGGCTCGGTCGGCAAGATCGAGCTTTACCAAAGTCACGAGTCGGTCTGGCACAAGCTCGATGAACTGACACCGACCGGAGATGGGCCGCTGCTGCCACCGATGGTGACACTGCAGATTCTGGGTGGTCGCAAGGAAAAAATCCGCCCCGGCGACGTGCTAGGGGCGTTGACGGCCGATTGCGGTTACAGCCGCGAACAGATCGGCAAGATCGTCGTCACTGAATTCACGACCTTCGTCGCGGTGCAACGCGACATCGCCCTGGCGGCGATGCAAAAGCTCAACGCCGGCAAGGTCAAAGGCAAAAGCGTCAAGGTGAGGCTTACTTCTTCACCGTAACCGTAGCTTCTTCGATCAGCAAGGGGTAGGAGTAACCGCTGCCAAAGTCGCGATCCAGTACGACGACGCCCGTAATGCTGACTTTGTCGCCAACAGCGGCAGTTTGCTTGCTCGTGACGACCAGATTGTTCGTGCTGGCCTTGGCGTCGCCAGTGCCATCCTGCACATGAACAAAGTTGCGTCCCATGATGCCGTTGTTGACCTTGACCACCTTGCCTTCGACGGTGATCTTCTTTCCGGCCAGCGCGGCCTTGTCCTTGTAGGCAGCAGCAACCGTCTTGACAGTCGCATCTGCAGCGCCGGCGTTCAACGAAACAAGGCCCAGAGTGCCAATAAGTGCGGCCAGTGCGATGGATAAAAACCTCATGAAAACTCCTGTGAATGGTTGGCCCAAGTATATCGGCAGCGCTAATGTCATCCCGGACCGATCCGGGATCCACTGCCACGCCGCGACTGGATTGCGGATCAAGTCCGCAATGACAAGGAGGGCGGGCAATGACTATACGGCCCGCAATGACAATGCCGCGCGCAGTTTGTCCTTCTTGTTCGGGCGCTTGCCCTTGATGCCGCCACCTGCAGCTGCCAGTGGACTGGCGGCTTGCGTCGGCTCAAAACCGGCAATCTGCTCCAGTGGCAAGCTCAGGTGCTGACGCTTTTCTATCAAGTGGAAGTGCGGCCGGCTCTCGGCGCTGACAAAGCTGATGGCCACACCGCTCTCGCCGGCGCGCCCCGTGCGGCCAATGCGGTGCGTGTAGTCAAGGGCTGAGCGCGGCAGGTCGTAGTTCACCACCACCGGCAGCAGCGCAATATCGAGGCCACGCGCCGCCACGTCGGTCGCGATCACCACCTTGACGCGTGAGGCCTTGAAGTCCGCCAGCACCTGGCTGCGCTTGCCCTGGCTCAACTGACCATGAAAGGGCTCGGCATTGATGCGCGCCTTGCGCAGCTTGTCAGCGATCATTTCGGCGCCGTGGCTGGTTGCAACGAACACCAGCACCCGACTCCAGTGGTTGAGCTGAATCAGATGGCGCAACAGCTGCGTCCGGTTCGGCGCATCCACCGCAATGGCACGCTGCGCAATAGCGGGTGCAGTCAGTGGCTCCGGGGGCACCGTGACGCGCAGCGGATCCCGCAGCATCTGCTGCGCCAGGGCTTGCACCGCAGGTGGGAAAGTGGCAGAGAAGAAAAGGTTCTGCCGTTGCGCTGGCAGCAACGCGAGGATGCGCGTCAGTTCTTCGGCAAAACCCAGGTCAAGCAAACGATCGGCCTCGTCCAGCACCAGCATTTCAACCAAGGACAGGTCCAGTGCGTTGTGCACGACCAGATCCAGCAATCTCCCCGGCGTGGCCACCACAACGTCGGTGCCACCACGCAGACGCAGCAGTTGCGGATTGATGGACACGCCACCAAACACAATGGAAACCTTCAGGGCAGGCGAGAGATGCGCACCCAGGCTACGGATTTCCTCACCGACCTGCGTACTGAGTTCGCGCGTTGGCACCAGAACCAGTGCCCGGGGACGTCGCGCGCCGCTGCGCGACTGTGCTTCCAGCCGCTGCATCAGGGGCAGCGCAAAGGCCGCGGTCTTGCCGGAGCCGGTCTGCGCCGAGCCGATCACATCACGGCCCTGCAAGGAGGCCGGAATGACGGCCAGTTGTATCGGCGTGGGTTTCCGGTAGGCCTTGTCATTGACAGCAAGCAAAAGCGCCGGCGACAGACCGAGTGAGAGAAATGACATGGGCCCAGTTTAGTCCTGCGCCAGCCAGGGTGTTCAAGTGCTGGGATAATCAGCGCTTTCCCACCAATTAACCGGAGTTAGTTTCATGTCCAAAGAGTTCCGTACCGAAGCCGATCGCAAGGCAACACCGCGTCCCGTGGCGCCCAAAGGCGTCTGCTTCACTGCTCCGAAGGGACAGAAGCGCAGCCTCGAGCGCGGTACCGCCACCAACAACAAGAAGAATCCCGGCAAGCGCTGCAAAAAGGGTGGCTAAGCAAGGGACTGATCAAGGCGACGCAACCAGGGCCAGCGCTGCTGGTAAGACGCCGCCTTTTGCTCGTACAGGGCGCGGTGCGGCGTGAGCGGGTTCATTGACAGCACACCCTCATAGAGCAAGTCGAAGCCATTAGGCGCATAGACCTCGCGTGGATTGATGCCAACGCAGGTACATGGAATCAAAAAGCGATCAATGCCATCTTTGGCACCAAGCAGTCTTGGGTAGGCGTGACCAAAGTGCGCTTCGTACCATTGATGGACTCTGGCCTGATTGCATAGCTCCACCGTGATATTGAGGTCACTGAACAGATTCTCTGCGCGTTGCTGGACAGCTCTCTCGGCGTCTTCTGACAGGTCGGCCGGGTCAAAGTAGAAGATGTCGTAATCCTTGATTCCGGCGCAAGGGTCCCGCTCGCCAATCCGGTTCCAGACTGTCTGAAAAAGGCAACCGGCGACCAGCCAGCCATCGGGCAAGCCCAGCGCGTCCCAGCGCTCAAGGATTTGCGCATTGTTCGGATTGCTCAGGATGTCTGTAACGAACCAGTGATTCATCGAAAGCAAACGGGGCATGCGGGAAACAGCAGAAGCTCAGACCTCGGCGTAGTTCGAAACTTCGATCAAATTGGAATCCGGATCGCGGAAGTAAACCGAGGTGATGGGTCCGGTTGCACCAGTGCGCCTGACAGGACCCTCCAGAATCGAAACGCCGCAACTTTGCAAGTGCGCTACGACCTTGGCAAGTGGAGTTGATGCAATCAGGCAAATATCGGCTGACCCGGGTGTTGGTGCAGCAGCCTTTGGCTCGAACTCCTTCCCTTGTGCGTGCAAATTGATCTTCTGAGAACCGAAGGAAAGCGCTTTCCTGCCTCCACCAAAGGTAACGACCTCCATTCCAAGAACCCGATGATAGAAGTCGGAAGTCTTCGCTATGCTCGCCACAGTCAGAACAAGATGATCCAGTCGATCAATCTGCATGTCGCTGCTCCTGATGTCCAATGAAATAAGTCGGGAACCTGGC
>JBAXNI010000180.1:0-4459 GCA_037133835.1 Comamonadaceae bacterium
TGGGGTTTGCTGCCGATCTTTTTCAAGCAACTGTCCCACGTCGGTGCGTTTGAGGTCGTCGCGCACCGCATGGTGTGGGCGCTTCTCTTTTTGCTATGTCTGCTGACGGCGCTCAGACGCTGGGCCTGGCTGCGCGACGTGGCACGCCAGCCGCGGGTACTGCTGGCTTTTGCTGCGTCCGCACTGCTCCTGTCGGCCAACTGGTCGGTCTATGTGTGGGCGATACAGAACGCGCACGTTATCGATGCCAGTTTGGGCTACTTCATCCTGCCACTGGTCAATGTCTTTTTGGGGTACATCATCCTGAAGGAGCGGCCGCGTCGTGGCCAATGGATCGCAGTGGCACTGGCAGCAGCCGGCGTGCTGTGGCTCACGCTGCAGGCCGGGCGATTGCCCTGGATCGCTTTGCTGCTGGCAGCTACCTTTGGCATTTATGGACTCCTGCGCAAGTTGGCCCAACTAGGCGCACTGGAGGGACTGACGCTCGAGACGCTGCTGCTCTCTCCTTTCGCCGCAGGTTTGCTGGCATGGTGGGCATGGCACGGGCGAGGTGCACTGGTACACGGTGATGCTCCCACCCTGGGCTGGCTCTTGCTGGCCGGGCCACTCACTGCCATCCCATTGTTACTGTTTGCCGCCGGTGCACGACGCATACCGATGGCAACGCTGGGAATCCTGCAATACATCTCACCGAGCCTGCAGATGTTCCTGGGTGTGTGGCTCTATGGCGAAGTGTTCGAGCCAACTCGCGCCATCGGCTTCTACCTGATCTGGATTGCCTTGCTTTTGTACAGCGTGGAAAGCTTGTGGAGCGGGCGACGACCTCTCAGCGGCCGCCTGTCGGCATGATCGGCTGCATCATGCTGTTTCGATTGCCTTCTGTGTCCACGAAAGCCACGTATTGCCCGACACCGGGAATTTCCATGGGCTCGCCAAGCACCTCACCGCCCGCTGTTCTGACACGTGCCATCGCGGCATGCATCTCCTCAACGCCAATGACCACAGAAGGATACTGAGCAGGCCAATCGGGCTTGAAGGGGAAAAGTCCCCCATTGATGGCGCCGGCCACGGCACCGGGTCGAACATCCGCCAGTGCGGTTGTAACAAGCAGGTAGTCGCCCATCTCGGGTCCCAGCATCTGGGTCTGCCAGCCGAATGCACCAGCATAAAACCGGGCAGCCCGCTCGCGATCGCGATACGGCATCTCAAAGTGAACAACAGGATTCATCATGGGCAGGAATCCTACCGAGGCCGCCGCGCAATGACAAGCGGCAGCATCATTAACCCTGACTGAAGTGTGGTGGATCAGCCATGATCTGGTACCCTAGGCTCGATGTCTGTTCAACCCCGACCCACCATGGCTCCTGGCCTGACCGTTTTGCTGCTGTCCCTGCTGCTGGGGGCGCAGCCGATCACCACCGACTTGTACTTACCGGCTCTACCCTCCTTGACGGAAGGCTTTGGAGCTTCCATGGCGCAGGCGCAACTGACGCTGACCGCGCTGCTGTTGGCCTTTGGTCTGTCGCAGTTGATCTGGGGTCCCTTGTCAGATCGCTTTGGCCGGCGCCCGATTCTGCTGATTGGCCTGGGCGCCTACGTGCTGGCTTCGGTTGCCAGCACGTTGTCTCCGACGATGGACATGCTGATCGTCTGGCGCGCGCTACAGGGTGCCGCCATGGGTGCCGGCGTGATGTGTGCAAGGGCCATTGTGCGGGACCTGTACGCGCCGGCGCAAGGAGCACGCATCATGTCCAAGGGTCTGAGCGGGCTCGGCCTGATCGCCTGCCTGAGTCCGCCGCTGGGCGGTCTGCTGTCAGACCTTTTCAGCTGGCGCATCTCGCTGCTCACGCTCGCCATTTTTGGCGCTGTCAGTCTGGCTCTGATTGCGCTGCGCTTTGAAGAAACCCTGCCGAAAAAGAACCTGCAGGCGCTGCAGGGCGGCAACCTGCTGCGAACCTGGTCGACCATACTGCGCAACCCGACCTTTGTCGCATTTTCGGCCCTCTCCAGCGCCTCCTACGGCGGCCTGTTCACCTTCCTGGCATCAAGTTCCTTTGTCTTCATCAAGGTGCTGGGTCTGAGCAAGACGCACTATGGACTGCTGGTCTTCTCGATGGCCTTTGCCTACCTGCTCGGCACATTCCTGTGCCGACGCCTGCTGGCCCGTTTTGATGTTCGGCGCACCGTCGCCATCGCGGGCGCCCTGAGCCTCACCGGAGGCACGCTCAGCGGTGTGCTGGCCATGGCCGGATGGCAAAGCGCATGGACCATCATGCCGCCTTTCTACCTCTTCATGCTGGGTCATGGTATCCACCAGCCTTGCAGTCAGAGCGGCGCTGTGGGCCCCTTCCCACAATCGGCCGGTGCCGCTTCCGCCCTGAACGGCTTCCTGATGATGTTGGTGGCCTTCCTGATCGGCAACTGGTTGGGTACGCACATGGACGGCAGCATCTATCCGCTGGTCTATGGCATCTGGTTCTGGAGTGCCATGAGTGCGCTGGTGGCCTGGACACTTGTGCAAAGGCAGGGCAGGCGTGGTGCAAGCTGACGCTGCGCTGCACTACCTTGCTTTGGCGGGGCCTACCGCGTCGGGCAAGACGGCAGCCGCCATGGCCATCGCACGCGAGCGCGCCGTGGAAATCATCAGCGTTGACTCCGCCCTGGTCTATCGCGGCATGGACATCGGCACCGCAAAACCCTCCAGCGGCGAACTGGCTTCGGTGCCGCATCACCTGATCAACATTCGCGATCCGCTGCAAGCTTACAGCGCCGCCGAGTTTGTGACCGACGCGCACGCCCTGATCGCCGACATCACTGCGCGCGGCAAGCTGGCATTGCTGGTGGGTGGCACCATGCTTTACTTCAAGGCCTTGCGCGATGGACTGGACGCCATGCCCAAGGCAGATGCCGGAGTACGCGCCGCCTTGGAGCAGGAAGCGGCGCGGCGCGGCTGGCCGGCGCTGCATGCCGAACTTGGCAAAGTGGACCGGCTGACGGCGGCACGGTTGCAACCCGCTGATGCGCAGCGCATCAGCCGCGCGCTCGAGGTGTTCCAGCTGACCGGCCGACCTTTGTCCTCGTTTCACGGCGCAAGCAAGTTGAGCGCAAACGCCAGGCCCGGCCCGAGCGGCCAGCTGATATCTCTTGAACCCACAGAGCGCAGTTGGCTGCATGAGCGCATAGCGCAGCGCTTCGATGCCATGCTCGCGAGCGGCTTGCTCGATGAGGTTCGGGTACTGCGCGCACGTGGCGACCTTTCGGCCGATCTGCCCTCCATGCGCTGCGTCGGCTACCGGCAAGCCTGGGAGGCGCTGGAGGGGCTCTCACCGATCAACCAGCTGCGTGACAAGGGCATCTTTGCCACGCGCCAACTGGCCAAGCGCCAACTCACCTGGCTGCGCGCCATGCCTGAGCGCCGCGTCGTTCCCTGCGACGCGCCGGATGTGCTTGATCAGGTACTGGCGATGGCGAGGCTGACATGAGCCTGGTGATCACCGATCTGGGCAAGAGCTACGGCGACGTGGCTGTATTCAGTCATGTCTCCCTCACCGTGGCAAGCGGCGAGTTTGTTGCCATTCTGGGTGAATCCGGTGTTGGCAAGTCAACGCTGCTCAATTGCATGGCTGGCCTGGACAACTGGGACAGCGGCTCGGTGTTGCTCGACGGCCTGGATCTGGGCGCCTTGAACGACGAGCAGAAGGCGCGCTTGCGACGCGAAAAGACCGGCTTTGTATTTCAGGCCTTTCATGTGCTACCGCATCTGGACGTGGCGCAAAACGTGGCGCTGCCCTTGCTGCTGCTCGGTCTGCATGAAGACCAGCGTGTACAGGCCATGCTCGATGCCGTTGGTCTGGGCGGACTCGGAGCACGCCTGCCGCAACAACTCAGCGGCGGCCAGTTGCAGCGCGTGGCCATTGCACGCGCCCTGGTACATCGCCCGTCCCTGCTGCTGGCTGATGAGCCGACCGGTAACCTCGATCCCGGCACCGCCGCCAAGGTGATGGACGCGCTGATCGCGCAAAGCCGCCAACATGGAGCCTCGCTGGTACTGGTGACGCATTCGCAAGCTGCAGCGCAACGCGCTGACCGCGTTCTGCGCCTGAGCCCTGACGGACTGCAGTCAGCGGGCGTAGCTCTCCAGGCCGACGACGCCGATCTTTTGCAGCCCCAGGCGCTGTGAAGCGCTAAGCACAGCGGCCAGCGTGTCGTACTTGGCGAGTGGATGGGACCGAATGTGAATCTCGGGTTGTACAACCAGTTGCGCCGCCGCCTGCAGGTGTTGCTCAAGATCGGAGCGATCCGCCAGCGGCTCGTCGTTCCACAGGAGTTGGTTCTGCGCCGTGACCTCGATCTTCACCACGACCGGCTCGGCACTCAGCGGTGGCGGCAGGCCGGCGGGCATTTCCATGTTGACCGAATGCAACTGGATCGGGATCGTGATGATGAACATCACCAGCAG
>JBAXNI010000181.1:0-4458 GCA_037133835.1 Comamonadaceae bacterium
TCCATGAAAACCGCCTTCAGTCAGGTCAAAGACTGGTTTATCGGGAACTTTTGATCATGCTGGACAAACTCTGGTTGGCACGCGGCAGTCCCCATTGGCGATGGCGAGGGACGGATCCACCTTCATGAATCTCAACAACAAATTTGAACCCAATTCGGCAACTGTAAACAATTTTGAAACTTCAGGAGAAAAAAATGCCCATCGAAATGATTGAAGAAGTAGCGTTCAACCAAGGCACACAGATCAAGGTCATCGGTGTCGGTGGCGGCGGCGGCAACGCGGTTGCCCACATGATTGGTTGCGCGGTACAGGGCGTGGAATTCATTTGCGCCAACACCGATGCGCAAGCGCTGAGTCGCAGCGATGCGCACAAGAGCATCCAGTTGGGCAACAGCGGGCTCGGAGCCGGTGGCAAACCCGACAGGGGACGCGAGGCAGCCGAAGCGGCACTGGACGACATCCGTGCAGCTATAGATGGTGCTCACATGCTGTTCATCACCGCTGGCATGGGTGGTGGCACCGGCACCGGCGCGGCTCCCGTGATCGCCCGCGTGGCACGCGAGATGGGTATTCTGACGGTGGGCGTCGTCACCAAACCCTTTGATTTTGAAGGTGGCCGGCGCATGAGCAATGCCGATAGCGGCCTGGCCGAACTCGAAGCCAATGTGGATTCGCTGATTGTGGTGCTGAATGAAAAGCTGCTCGAGGTGCTGGGTGACGACATCACCCAGGACGAGGCGTTTGCGCACGCCAATGATGTTCTCAAAAATGCCGTTGGCGGCATTGCTGAAATCATCAATGTGCCGGGTCACGTGAACGTTGACTTCGAAGATGTGCGCACCGTCATGGGTGAGCCCGGCAAAGCCATGATGGGCACCGCCATGGCGGACGGCCCTGACCGCGCCCGCATCGCCTCCGAACAGGCGGTGGCCTGCCCACTGCTCGAGGGCATTGACCTGTCAGGAGCAAAAGGCGTGCTGGTGCTGATCACGGCCGCCAAGGGTTCTCTCAAGCTCAATGAATCCAAACTTGCCATGAACACCATCCGGGCCTGCGCTTCACCCGACGCGCTCGTCATCTACGGTACCGCCTACGACGACAGCCTGGGTGACCAGATCCGCGTGACCGTCGTTGCCACTGGTCTGACGCGCCAGGGTCGCGGCAAGCCGGCGATTTCGGTCGTGCCAACGGCTGTATTGCGGACTGGCACCGACAACATCGGATTCCAGGTGCCCAGCCTCAACACGCCCAGCAACGCGCAGCAGCCGGTGGCGCAGACCGTCAGCGGTGGGCAGCCGGACTACCAGTCGATGGCCACGCCCAGCGTCTGGCGCACGCGCGACCGCAGCCAGGCTGCGGCCAAGGTGGACGCACTGGCGTCGGGTGGCATGGACGACTTCGAGATCCCGGCGTTTCTGCGCAAACAGGCTGACTGATTGACTGTCATCCCAGTTCCTATGGCGTTTCATCCCGAGCTCATATGGTTGTCCTTCCCGGTGCGTTTATGGTCGTCATCCCGGGCGTATATGGTTGTCATCCCGGGCTTGACCCGGGATCCAGTGGATGCCCCCGGATCGGAGTCCGGGGCAGGCTCCTCAGGTCCGGCATGACAGACACTGGCAATCGTAAAATCAAAAAGTGCTCAAGCAACGTACTCTCAAATCCCTGACCCGCGCCGTTGGCGTCGGGCTGCACAGTGGCCAGCGTGTGGAACTCACGCTGCGCCCGGCGCAGCCTGATACCGGCATCGTGTTCCGACGCGTTGATCTGCCCGAGCCAGTCGACATTGTGGCCACGGCCACTGCCGTGTCCGATACGCGGCTGGCATCGACCCTGGCCAACGGCAGCGCCAAGGTGCATACGGTCGAGCACTTGATGTCGGCCTGCGCCGGCCTCGGTGTGGACAATATGTACGTCGACATCAACGCCGAAGAAGTCCCGATACTCGACGGCTCCGCCGCTTCGTTTGTGTTTTTGCTGCAAAGTGCCGGCATCGAGTTGCAAAATGCACCCAGGCGTTTCATTCGCTTGCTCAAGACGGTGGGCGTGCAGGACGGCCAGGGCGCTGCGCAGAAGTGGGCGCGGCTGGAGCCCTACCACGGTTACAAGCTCAGTTTCGAGATTGACTTTGACCACCCGGCGGTCGATGCGACCGGGCAGCGCGTGGTGTTTGACATGAGCATCGGCTCGTACTCCAAAGACATTGCCCGGGCCCGCACCTTCGGCTTCACCAAGGATGTTGAAATGATGCGCGCCAATGGTCTGGCCCTTGGTGGCGGTCTGGACAATGCCATTGTGATGGACGACTACAAGGTCCTCAATGCGGAGGGACTGCGCTACGACGACGAGTTTGTGAAGCACAAGATACTCGACGCCATGGGCGACCTCTATCTGATTGGCAAGCCCCTGCTGGCCAGTTACAGTGCCTTTCGCTCAGGCCATGCGCTGAACAATGTCCTGCTGCGCGAACTGCTGTCACGCACCGACGCCTGGGAAGTGGTGACTTTCGAGGATGAAAAGCTCGCACCCAGCGGTTTTGCCCAGCTGGCCCGAGCCTGGTAATACGAGGTCTTACGCACCATGCTGCTCTTTCGCTGGCTTATTCTCCTGCTGCTGCTGGGGTCTGCCGTCTCGTTTCTTTTCTACACGACAACCGGCGAGCCCCGGTACAAACGATGGGGCTTGCTGATTCTGAAATGGGTGATCTTCGCCGGCCTCGGATTTTTTGGTGTGCTCGTTCTGGAGCGAGTCGCCTGAAGCGAACCGCCATCCAGGCTCCGGGAGTTGTCATCGCGGGCTCGACCCGGGATCCAGTGCCTTATGCAGAGTCGCTCCAGTCTGGATTGCGGATCAGGTCCGCAATGACAACAAAGGGGCAATGACAACGAGGGGGCGATGACAATCGTGACTGCCCTTAGCGCGTGATCACGACTTTTTGGTAGAGACCGCCGAAGTAAGTTTGTTTCTCGACCTTGGCAGGCTGGCTGTCGGCAGGTAGCCAGGAGGTGATTTCGTTGCGCCAAAGGTCCATGGCAAAAGGCTCCAGCGTTCTGAGAATCGGTACCATCAGGTAGCGAAACGGGCTCCACGCTGTGGGCTGGTGATAGTCGACAAAAATCAGTTTGCCACCAGGACGGGTGATGCGCAGTGCTTCAGCAACGGTCTTGCGTCGCACTTCAAGCGGTTGCTCATGCAGCAGGAAGAACACGACCACAGCGTCACGGCTGGCATCTTCAAACTGCATGTTGGTCGAGTCCTGTCGCAGCACCGACCACTGCTCGCGCCCTTTCAACTTGTCGTGCAGGTTCCTGATCTGCACCGGCGCCACATCGATCACATCCAGATGCCCCTGTGGCCCCAGACGGTTCAGCACATGCTCGGTGAAATCGCCGTAGACGCAGGCCACTTGCAGGATCTTGCCGTCACTGGCGTCGGCGAGTTCGTCCAGTGCCGCATCGCGCAGACGGGCAAAGTTGCCCCACAAAATCAGATTCACCAGCCACTGGCGCTCGAAGATGCGCACCGCATTCGGGTGCACGTAGGCCCACCAGTACGTTTCCTGCAGATACTCTGGTACCGGTACCAGTGACAAACTTGACTCGGCGCTGGCGCTGCCTGCTGATTCTTTTGGGCTCAAGAAAAAAACCTTAAAAAAAAGCCCCCAAAGGGGGCTCCCGGGCCACGGCAGCCCGGGTTCATGCGCCTATCTTAAACCAGATCGGTCAGATGCGCAGCAGCGAGGCGGCCGTCACGATGGTGCCGATGCCGGCTACCAGGTAAACGACGATGGCAACCACGGAATCCTTGCGCAGCCCGAAGTCAAACATGGTGACGCGCAGACGGTGCGCAGCGTGCCAAAGAAAGAGCGTGATCACACCGAGCAGGAACAGCTTGCCAAACCAGTGCGCGGCAAAGGCGTGGAACCCGTCGTAGCTCAGCAGAGCGGGTGCATGGCCGAGCGAGAGCATCAGGAACAGCAGCGCCAGTACCGGCGCCAGAAAGGCAGCCAGTGTGCCCCCGGCGGCGAACAGGCTCCAGAAAATGGGTTTATTCGACTTGGCCATGGTTACAGCACTCCCGCATAGAACAAGACAACCAGCGTAGCAACAGCCCACACCGCGTAGTGAGCACCAACAATGTACTTGCCGTCAAGAAATTCCTCACCGGTTTGCACGGGCATGGCTTTTGGCGTTACGTTAAACCAGTTGGTGGCGTTGTAGGTCGAGAAAGCCAGGATCACCGCCATACCCAGAAAACTCCAGGGTCCCGTGAGAGCCGCGATGAACGAGTCCCAGGCAGCCTTCCCGCTGGAAAGACGCTCGACCGCGCAGACCAGCAACAGCGCAAAAGCGCCGATCGGGATGCAGGTGACTTCGCGCGACATATAGCGCATATAGCGCGGGTGCTTCAAGTACCAGCCGGTCTTGGAGACCTCGCGAACAAAAGGTTTGCGGCTCA
>JBAXNI010000182.1:0-4350 GCA_037133835.1 Comamonadaceae bacterium
TGTATTCCACCGTGTCGTTGAACAGCACGGTGTCCTGCGGCACGATGCCAATGGCATGGCGCACGCTGGCTTGCGTTACCTGCTTGATGTCCTGCCCGGCAATCAGGATCTGGCCCTGCTGCACGTCGTAGAAGCGGAACATGAGACGCGCCAGCGTCGATTTGCCGGAGCCTGACGGACCCACCACCGCCACCGTCTTGCCAGCGGGTATCTCGAAGCTGATGTCATGCAGGATGGGCCGCGCCGGGTCATAGGCAAAGCTCACGTTTTTGAACGCAACACTCGCATTACCTTGGCCCGGGGAGATGGATTGCGGATCAGGTCCGCAATGACCCACTTGACCGAGTGCCAAGGGCAGCGCACCCGGCACGTCGGCAATCTCACGTTCGCGCTCCATCAGCGTGAACATTTTTTCCAGATCCGTCAGGCTCTGTTTGATCTCGCGGTACAGCACGCCCAGAAAACCCAGCGGAATGTAGAGCTGAATCATGAATGCGTTAACCATCACCAGGTCGCCGAGTGTCATGTGGCCATCCACCACACCTTGCGTAGCACGCCACAGCATGGCCACCAGACCGCTGGCGATGATCAGTTGCTGGCCGGTGTTGAGAAAACTCAAAGTGCTCTGGCTCTTCACTGCGGCGCGGCGGTACTTCTCCAGATTTTCGTCGTAACGGCGTGCCTCGAAGTCTTCATTGTTGAAGTACTTCACGGTCTCGTAGTTGAGCAGCGAATCAATGGCCCGGCTGTGCGCCTTGGAGTCGAGTTCGTTCATCTCCTTGCGAAAATGCGTGCGCCACTCGGTCACCACGACCGTGAACGTGATGTAGACAGCCAGTGCCACAACAGTGATGCCGGCAAACCAGACATCAAACTTGACCGCGAGGTAGGTCAGCACCATGGCGACTTCGATCAGCGTCGGAAAGATACTGTAAAGCGAATACGAAATCAGCGAGTTGACCGCCCGCGTGCCACGCTCGATGTCGCGTGTCATGCCGCCGGTCTGGCGCTCGAGGTGAAAGCGCAGGCTCAAGGCATGCAAATGCCGGAACACCTGCAATGAAATCGTGCGCGATGCGCCCTCTGTCGCCTTGGCAAAAATCAGCTCGCGCAGTTCGGCAAACAAGGTAGTCGAAAGTCGCAGCAGACCATAGCCGAACAGCAAGGCCACCGGCACGACGAGCAAGGCGTGCGTGTCGATGCCGCCCTTGGGGTTCATCGTGTCCACCAGTTGCTTGAGCAGCAAAGGCACGCCGACGTTGGCCGCCTTGGCGCCAATCATGAAAGCCAGCGCCGCCATGACGCGCCATTTGTACTGCCAGAGATAGGGAAACAGTCGTTGCAGTGTGGCCCAGTCCGAGCGGGCGGGAACCGCTGCAACCAGGGCAGGAGTGCCTTCAACAGGGGGGCTGTGTTCGCCGGATCGGCGCATGGGGGACAATCCTTACAGAATCAAAGTACTTACTGACAGGATTGTCCCCCATGTCCGCCAACACCAGCCCCAGTGGCATCCAATTGCCCACCGATGAGGAACTTGTCCTCAAGGTAATTCCAATGCCCGCCGACTCCAACGCCAACGGCGACATCTTCGGCGGCTGGGTCATGGCGCAGGTCGATCTGGCTGGCTCGGTGATTCCGGCGCGCTACACGCGGGGGCGCATGGCAACGGTGGCGGTGAATGAATTCATCTTCAAGCAACCGGTGCGGGTGGGCGACATCCTGACCTTCTTTTCCAAACTGGTGCGCATTGGCCGCACCTCGATCACGGTCAAGGTCGAGGTCTACGCCGAGCGCTTCTCTGCACAAGGGCAGTACGTCAAGGTGACCGAAGCGTCGCTCACCTATGTGGCGATTGACGAGCAGGGCCGACCACGCCCCATTCCCGCGCAGGCACCGCGATAATCTGTCAGTGTCCAAGCGCTTCCCGCCTCTTCTACTACCCCTGATCCTGATCACCCTGACCGGCCACATGGCCATGTCGGGCGGGCGGGTTTCGGGCTCCCTGTTTGCCTTGAGCACTGGATCGCCCGAACTGGTGGTCGGCCTCTTCATGGCCACGTTCTCGGTGCTGCCAACGCTGGCAGCCATGTCGATCGGCCGCTGGGTGGATCGCATCGGCGCCCTGCCCGTCATGCGCATGGGCGTCTTGGCGGTGCTGATCGGCGCCACGCTGCCGGTGCTATGGCTCAGCGTACCTTCGCTGTTCGCGATGGCCATCCTGATCGGCTTTGGCTTCAACGCCATGTCGGTGGCCGCACAGCATACGGTGGGCGCCATGGCGCAGGGTCAATCGGCAGAGCAACGCCTGCGCAACTTCGGCTGGTACGCCCTGGGGCACTCCGCATCAAGCGCGCTCGGTCCCTTCATCTCGGGCCTGCTGATCGACCACGCGGGTTTCCGCGCAGCTTTTGCCTGCATGGCTGGCTTCAGCTGCATCGCCTGCTGGCTGGTCTTCAAACAACTGCAAAGACTTCCGGCGGCAGCAAAGTCCGCAACAGCGAGCGACACCGGGATCCAACCCCAGGCCTGGCACGACCTGCTGGCTGCGTCCGAGTTGCGGCGCATCTACTACGTCAGCATGGCGCTGTCGTGCTGCTGGGACCTGTTCATCGTGATGCTGCCGGTGCTGGGCACACGGCTGGGCTTTTCGGCTTCCATCATCGGCACCGTGTTCTCGCTCTTTGCTCTCGGTACTTTTGTCAGCCGCGCCCTGATGCCCTGGCTGTCAAGCCGTTTTCGGGAATGGCAGATCATGCGCTCGGCGCTGGTTGTCATCGCTGCAGTCTTTGTCGTGCTGCCCTGGGCCAGCGTGGCCATTGTTTTCATGCTGCTGGGATTCGTTTTTGGCAACGCCATCGGTTTGAGTCAGCCCAATATGCTTTCGCTTCTGCACGCGGCCGCACCTAGCGGGCGCGGTGGCGAGGCGCTCGGTTTGCGCTCGCTGATCGGCAACGCCTCTTCGGTCTGGGTGCCGATCGCCTTCGGACTGGCGGTGGGGCCACTCGGCATTGCCCCCTTGCTGTGGGTCGGCGCCGGACTGATCAGCAGCGCACTACCGGCAGCGCACCGCGGCGTGCAGCACCACCATTCCTAAAACTTTCCGTGCCGCCCGCTCCCTGCGGCAAAACGCAACGCACCCTGCAAACCGTCCTCAATACATTGTTTGCCGCGCTGCCACTCCTGGTGCAGCGCTTGCGGCAATGGCAGATCCCACTGGGCGTAGGCGCTCTGGCGGTCTGCCAGCATGGTCTTTTGCGGAAATCCGCACAGCTGTTGCGCCAGGGCCAGCGCCGCGTCCAGGGCCTGTCCCTTGGGCACGACGCGGTTGCATAAACCCATTTGCAGCGCCTCGGTGGCTTCCACCTTGCGCCCGGTCAGTATCAGGTCCATGGCATGGCCCATGCCAATCAGGCGCGGCAGTCGCACCGTGCCGCCGTCGATCAGGGGCACGCCAAAGCGGCGACAGAACACACCAAAGTAGGCGTCTGCCTCCATCACACGCATATCGCACCACAGCGCCAATTCCATGCCACCGGCTACGGCGGCGCCGCTGACCGCAGCAATCACCGGCTTGGACAGTTGCAGGCGCGACGGGCCCATCGGCCCGAGCGGCCCGGGTGACACGCAGTCTTCGGGAGCAAAGTCGAGTGCGGTGAACGGACCCGGTTGATCTGGAGTGACCTGCTGCGCTATTCTGGCACCGGAGAGCAAGTCCCATCCCGCGCAAAAGTGACCGTGCGAACCATGGAAGACCGCAACCCGCGCAGCTTCGTCAACGTTAAAGGCCAGAAAGGCTGCGTGCAGTTCTCGCGCTGTGGCGGCATCCACGGCGTTGCGGACCTCGGGACGGTTCAGCGTCACCACGGTGATTGCGCCCTGCCGTTCAATGGATATTGAGTCATTCATGGACTACATCATGACCCGTTTTTCCGAAAGATCCAACGCACTTGTCCCCCGATCGACACCCGGTCGGTACAAACCCTGTCGGCTGCGGCGTCGATTGCCGCTATAAACAATGGGCCACACAACGGGAGACAAGGTGCAGCTTTTACAACTGATGATCAGCGGAATTGCGCAGGGGTGCATTTACGGGCTGATTGCGCTGGGCTTTGTACTTATTTACAAGGCAACCGAGACCGTCAGCTTTGCCCAGGGCGAGTTGATGATGCTGGGTGCCTTCTGCGGGCTGGCCTGCATGACCATGCTCGGGTTCCCCTATTGGCTATCGGTGCTGGCCACGATTGCCGGCATGGCCGCCTTTGGCATGCTGCTCGAACGCATCGTGATTCGCCCCATCCTGGGGCAACCGGCCTTTTCCATCGTCATGCTGACCATCGGCATTGGCTACGT
>JBAXNI010000183.1:0-4342 GCA_037133835.1 Comamonadaceae bacterium
TCACTTTCGGGTCGATGTTGTGGCCACCCCGAATGATCAAATCCTTGGAGCGCCCACTCAAGTGGAGCCGACCTTGCTCGTCAAGCCATCCCAGGTCACCGGTGGCCAGCCAGCCATTGGCGGTGAAGGCGTGGGCATTGTCCTTCGCGTCTACAAAACCCGAAAACAGATTCGGTGACTTGAAGGTCACCATGCCCTGTTCGCCTCGCGGCATCTCGCGCTCGCTTGGGTTGCCGTGTTCATCCAAAGCCACGATGCGCAGTTGCGTATGGGGCAGCCTGAAACCGACACAGCCCGCCGGGGCGTTGACGCCAGGCGGCGTGATGGTGGAGATACCGGCCATCTCCGTCATGCCCAAACTCTCATGCACATGCAAACCAAACAAAGTCTCAAAACGTGCGGCCATGTCTGGCGAGATCGGCGCTGCGCCGGTGCGGCAATAGCGCAAGGAGGAGATGTCTGCCGCGGCGACCGGTATATCGACCAGCGCTGCCAATATGGTGGGCACGGCCGAGACCACCGTGGCCCGATGGCGCTCGACCAGACGCCAGTAGTTACGCAGCACCTCCCGGTTGCGAAACAGTGATGTGGTCGGAATCACCACCTCGGAGCCGGCTGCAAACGATGTCAGACAGCCGGGCAGCACGCCGGCCACATGGAACAGCGGATAACCGTTGATCACCACATCAGAGGCCAGCGTGCCTTGCATCTGCACGCAAACCCAGGCCGTGAAGACCTGAGCCGCATGACTGTGGCGGGCCAGTTTGGGTGCGCCCGTGGTGCCCCCGGTATGAAAGTAGGCGGCGATGTCGCCGGGTGAAATGTGGCGTTCATTGACCAGGCGATCATCGACCTCGTGGCTTCGCAACTCGCCAAAGTCAAGTACACCGTCAGGCAGCACCGGCGTTGACGATTCACCGACCGGCGCAACCCGCAGTACTGCGAGCAGTGTCGGCACCTGAGTGCGGATGCGCATGGCCTTGGACCAGATTCCCGCTTCGTCATCCGAGCCCCAGGCAAACAGGACTTTGGCTTTGCCGGCGTTCAGCAGGGAGACCAGCTTCTCTTCGCTGAGCAAGGGATTGAGCGGCTGCACAATGCCTGCAGCCTCGCCGCCCCAGAGTGCCAGGTGATAGTCCAGACATCCTGGCAACAGGACCCCGATCGCATCTTCTGGCTGCACACCGATTCGAAACAGCAGGTTCGCGGTCTGGTGAATGCCGGCAAGCAACTCGGCATAGGACCAGCGGGTAACTTCCTCTCCCGGCCTGGCCGAGTGCAGGAAGGTCAGTGCCGTCTTGTCGCCGAAAACCCGGGCCGAGCTGCAAAAAATGTCGTAGGTGCTGCGCTCGGCAAACGCTTGGTCAAGAGGTATTTCCTCAAGGCGCCGGACATCGGCTTCACTGCGGATCGGAAAGGATGGAGCGAAGGGCATGCGCCATCGTAGCCGCAAACCGTAGCGAAAGGCTCAAAGGCTTTTCCATTATGACCAAGCTCAGGCTACAAACACTCGGGCTTTGCGCGGAGTCAGCAGCACCGTTTCATCGGTTTTCAAAGCCAGCGCATGAAACTGTTGCGCCGGGATTTGGGCTTCGATCAAATCGCCATTGCCGGCGGATGCATCGAGTGGCAGCAATTCCAGACGTGCAATCGGACCGACCACAATGGCGCGGGTAAGGCGAGCCACGATGCCGCTCGCCGGGCCAATGCTTTGACTGTCCGGCACGTAGCGCTCAACGTCCAGGTCATGTGGTCGCACGTAGGCAAAGGCCTTGGCGTCCTGCACGTCGCCGTGCTCGGGCGTGGCCAGGCGCAGACCATCATGGTTCTCACCGATCAGCATTTCACCTTCGTGCGCGCGACCGTGAAACAGATTCACGTCACCCAGGAAGCCATAGACAAAGCGGCTTGCCGGATGGTCCCAGACCTCCTGCGGCGAGCCAATCTGCTCCACGACGCCGCTGTTCATCAGCACCACCCGGTCCGCGACTTCCAGCGCCTCCTCCTGATCGTGCGTCACGAAGATGCTGGTCACATGCAGGTCGTCGTGCAGACGTCGCAACCAGCGCCTCAGTTCCTTGCGCACCTTGGCGTCGAGCGCGCCAAAGGGCTCGTCCAGCAGCAGCACCTTGGGCTCCACCGCCAGCGCGCGCGCCAGCGCAATGCGCTGGCGCTGTCCACCAGAGAGCTGCGCCGGGTAGCGGTCTGCCAGCCAGTCGAGCTGCACCAGTCCCAGTAATTCGTGAACCTTTTCCTTGATTTTGCTTTCGCTCGGGCGACTGGCGCGCGGCTTCATGCGCAGACCAAAGGCCACGTTGTCAAACACGCTCATGTGGCGAAACAGTGCGTAATGCTGAAAGACGAAGCCGACATTGCGCTCGCGCACATGCACATCGGTGGTGTCTTCGCCGCTGAACAGGATGCTGCCGCTGTCGGCCGTTTCCAGCCCGGCAATGATGCGCAGCAGCGTGGTCTTGCCGCAGCCCGAGGGCCCCAGCAGTGCGACCAGTTCGCCCGAGTTGATGTCCAGCGACACATCACGCAGGGCGTGAAAATTGCCAAAGGCTTTGCTGACGTTGCGGATTTCGATGCTCATATCTATCTCTCTGCAAAATTGAGGTTGTCATCCGGACTGCGTCAATGTCATTGCGGCCCCGGATCAGGTCCGGGGTTTCAGCACCCGCAATCCAGTGGGTGCGTGGCACTGGATCCCGGATCGAGTCCGGGATGACGTGTAAAGCAAGGTCACGGTTTCTCCGGCGGTAACAAAGCGGCGGCCTTCTGCTCGCGCTCGAACTGCCACTCGACGACCGACTTGATGACCAGTGTCAAGACCGCCAACAGTGCCAGCAGCGAGGCCACGGCAAAGGCTGCGACCGACTGGTATTCGTTGTACAGAATTTCGACATGCAGCGGCATCGTGTTGGTCTGGCCCCGGATGTGGCCCGACACCACCGAGACCGCGCCAAATTCGCCCATGGCGCGTGCGTTGCACAGAATCACGCCGTACACCAGCCCCCACTTGATGTTGGGCAGCGTCACATGCCAGAAAGTCTGCCAGCCGCTGGCGCCCAGCACCATGGCAGCCTGCTCCTCCTCCGTGCCCTGCGACTGCATCAAGGGAATCAACTCGCGCGCAATGAACGGAAAGGTGACGAACACGGTAGCCAGCACGATGCCCGGCACCGCAAAGACGATTTTGATGTCGTGCGCCTGCAGCCAGGGGCCAATCCAGCCGTGGGCGCCGAAGAGCAGGACATAGACCAGACCCGCTACCACCGGCGAGACGGAGAACGGCAAGTCCACCAGTGTCGTCAGAAAAGCCTTGCCGCGAAACTCGAACTTGGCGATAGTCCAGGCGGCGGCCACGCCAAACAGCAGATTAAGTGGTACCGCGACGGCCGCCGTGACGAGGGTCAGACGGATTGCCGTCCATGCATCGGGCTCCTTGAGTGCTTCGATGTATGCGCCGAAGCCTTTGCGCAGGGCTTCCGTGAAAACGGCGGCCAGTGGCAGCAGCAGGAACAGGAAGATGAAGCCCAGGGCGACCGAAATCAAAGTCCAGCGCACCCACACCGGTTCGGTTGTCCCTGAACGTGCCCCCACGCTTGTGGCTGCGCCGCTCTTTGAGAACGCTTTGCGTACTGCGCTGCCCCCCGAGGGGGCCGTGCCTTGCTTGGGGCGGCCCGGCGCTACGGCGCTTTCGGTGACACTCATGATGTTGCCCCGGAGCGTCTGCGTTGCCAGGCCTGCAGTGCGTTGATCAGCAGCAGCAGGATGAACGATATGCCCAGCATCACCACCGCCACCGCCGTGGCACCGGCATAGTCGTACTGCTCCAGCTTGCCAATGATAATCAGCGGCGTGATTTCCGAAATCATCGGCATGTTGCCGGCGATGAAGATGACCGAACCGTACTCGCCGATGGCGCGTGCAAAGGCCATGGCAAAACCGGTCAGCAGTGCTGGCGCGATGGTCGGGAAGATGACATAGCGAAAGGTCTGCCAGCGCGTGGCACCCAGGCAGGTGGCTGCCTCCTCAAGTTCTTTTTCTGCGTCTTCCAGCACCGGCTGCACGGTGCGCACAACGAACGGGAGCCCAATGAAAATGAGCGCAATCACGATGCCATTGCGATTGAAGGCTAGTTTGATGCCCTGGGGCTCCAGCAGTTGTCCAATCCAGCCATTGCCCGCCAGCAACGCGGTCAGGGCGATGCCCGCGACGGCAGTCGGCAATGCAAACGGCAGGTCCACCAGCGCGTCGATGATCTTCTTGCCCGGAAACGGATAGCGCACCAACACCCAGGCAACCAACAGGCCGAAGAAGACATTGACTACGGCGG
>JBAXNI010000184.1:0-4278 GCA_037133835.1 Comamonadaceae bacterium
GCCAGCTCAAAGTCTCCGCCCTGTGTCTGGGCACCATGATGTTTGGCGACCAGACCGGTCGCGAGGAGGCTGCCGCCATCGTGGCCGACGCACACGCTCAGGGCGTCAATTTCATCGACACCGCTGACGTCTATTCCAAAGGAGCGTCGGAGGCCATGGTCGGTGATTTGATCAAGGGCCAACGCCACGACTGGGTGCTGGCGAGCAAAGTCGGCAACAGCATGTCGGCGCGGGTCAACGAAGGTCGCTATTCGCAAAGCTGGATGTTGCGCGAGGTGACGGCATCGCTGGCGCGATTGCAAACCGATTACCTGGACATTCTGTACCTGCATCGCGATTTCAATGGCATGAACCTGGAGGAGCCGCTGCGTGCGCTCGACGCGATGCTGCGCGCCGGCCAGATCCGTTACTGGGGCGTGTCGAACTTTCGCGGCTGGCGCATCGCTGAACTCGTGCGCCTTGCCGGACAACTGGGCATGCCGGCTCCTGTGGTTTGCCAGCCTTACTACAACCTGCTCAACCGCATGCCTGAAGTGGAGGTGCTGCCCGCTTGCGGACATTACGGTATCGGCGTCGCGCCCTACAGTCCGATCGCGCGCGGCGTGCTCACCGGCAAGTACCTGCCTGGCCAGACGCCGGACGCCGAGAGTCGTGCCGGGCGCGCCGACCAGCGCATTTCCGAGACCGAGTTTCGCGCCGAGTCGCTGCTGATCGCGCAGCAACTCCAGGTGCACGCCCAGGCCCGAGGTGTCAGTCTGGCGCAGTTTGCCTGTGCCTGGGTGCTGGCGAACCGCGTGGTGAGTTCGCTCATTGCAGGGCCGCGCACGTTGGCGCAGTGGCAGCACTATGCTCCGGCGCTTGACTATGTATTTACCAAGGAAGACGAAGCGCTGGTGGACAGTCTGGTCAGACCGGGTCACCCGTCGACACCAGGTTATACCGATCCCAGCTATCCAATCGAAGGCCGGATGTAGTGGCGACAATACCGATCATGACGCAAACGATCACTTTGACGCAACCGGATGACTGGCATCTGCATGTGCGAGATGGCGATGCCCTGCGTACGGTCGTACCGCACACAGCGGCGCAGTTCGCTCGCGCCATCATCATGCCCAATCTGCGCCCACCGGTGACGACGACTGCCGCGGCGCTGGCCTACCGCGAGCGCATTCATGCAGCAGTACCCGAAGGCTTGAGCTTTGAATCCTTGATGACGCTCTACCTGACCGACAAGTTGCCACCGGATGAAATCACAAGGGCGCAGGACGCAGGGGTGGTAGCCATCAAGCTGTACCCGGCAGGCGCCACCACCAACAGCGATGCCGGCGTGACCGACTTGCGCAAGATTTACGCGACGCTCGAAGCCATGCAGCGCGCGGGCATGCCGCTGCTCGTGCACGGCGAGGTGACTGCGCCGGAGATTGATCTGTTTGATCGCGAGGCGGTCTTTATCGACACGCAACTCATTCCCTTGCGGCGCGATTTTCCGGAACTCAAGATCGTTCTGGAGCACATCACGACGCGTGAAGCGGCTCAGTACGTGCAGGAGGCCTGCCGCTTCACCGCCGCCACCGTCACGGCACACCACCTGCTCTACAACCGCAACGCCATCTTCATGGGGGGCATCCGGCCGCATTACTACTGCCTGCCAGTGCTCAAGCGCGAGCAGCATCGATTGGCTCTGGTACAGGCTGCCACCAGCGGATCGAACAAGTTCTTTCTGGGCACCGACAGTGCGCCGCACGCCGCGCACCTGAAAGAAAACGCCAGCGGCTGTGCCGGTTGCTACACGGCCAATGCAGCCATGGAACTCTATGCCGAAGCGTTTGACGCCGCGGGTGCGATGGACAAGCTGGAAGCTTTTGCCAGCTTTCACGGTGCCGACTTTTACGGCCTGCCGCGCAATAATGGCAGCATCACGCTGCGCCGAGAAAGCTGGACCGTGCCCGAGAGCTTTGCCTTTGGCGAGGCGCAGCTCAAGCCACTTCGATCCGGCGAAGTATTGCAGTGGAAGTTGGCCTGATCGACTGGCAAGCACCCTGGCTGGTTCCGTGGCGCGTCTGGGGTGAAGGCGTGTCGCATCAGGTCCTAGCCGGGCAGCCGCAGTCAATTGCATTGAACCACGTGGCGCAGTCTTTGCCCGGGTTTCCGGTGCGCTTTGTGGCACAAGGTGAATTGCCCTGCGGCGTCGCTTACGAGCAGCATATTTTTGACAGCGGCTGCGTCCCGACGCGTGAGGGGCTGCATGATTTCTTCAACGGGCTGGCCTGGCTGCAGTACCCCTTGACCAAAAAGCGGCTCAATCAATTGCACGTGGCGCAGATCGCCCAGACCGGTATCCAGCCCGTGCGCGGGCCGGCGCGTGATGGTCTGACGCTGTTTGATGAGAATGCTGCCGTTTTGCAGGCGCCGGACGCACTCTGGGATGCGCTGTTGGCCAAGGACTGGCAAACCCTGTTTGGTGGCTTGCGCCCGCTCTGGCAAGACGCGAGCCTGCTGTTGTTTGGTCACGCCTTGCTGGAAAAACTGGTGTGCCCGCGCAAGGCGATCACGGCGCATGTGTACCGTGCGCCCACTGGCTGTCAGAGCGCAGCGGAACTGGACAGCCGGCTGGCGCAGGACCTGAGCTCGGAGAAACTGGCGACCAAACCCTTTGCGCATCTGCCGGTACTGGGCGTGCCACATTGGTGGCCGGCCAACGAAGATTCACAGTTCTACACAGACACCGGGGTCTTTCGTTCGCCCAGGTCTTGATTTTGCAGCGTCTGCCCTTAATATCGTGACCTGCGCGTCGCTGACTCAGGCCGCAGCCAAAGGAAATCATGAAACGCATTCTTCTCTTTGTCTTGACCAATGTGCTGGTGGTGACGGTGCTCGGCGTCGTGGCCAGCTTGCTGGGTGTCAACCGTTACCTCACGGCCAATGGCTTGAACCTGGGTTCGTTGCTTGGCTTTGCGCTGGTCATGGGCTTTGGCGGCGCCATCATTTCGCTTTTGATCAGCAAGCCGATGGCCAAATGGAGTTCCGGCGTGCGCGTCATCAATCAGCCGCAAAATGTCGACGAAGCCTGGATCGTCGAGACGGTGCGCAAGCTCGCGGACAAGGCTGGCATCGGCATGCCGGAGGTAGGCATTTTTGACGGTGAGCCGAACGCCTTTGCCACTGGCGCTTTCAGGAATTCGGCGCTGGTGGCAGTCAGTACCGGCCTGCTCGTGGGCATGACGCGTGAGGAAATCGAAGCCGTCATCGGTCATGAGATTGCCCATGTGGCCAACGGCGATATGGTCACCATGACCCTGATCCAGGGCGTCATGAACACTTTCGTCGTGTTCCTGAGCCGCGTCATCGGCTATGCGGTGGACAGCTTTCTGCGCCGAAACGACGAACGTTCCAGCGGACCCGGCATTGGCTACATGATCACGACCCTGGTGCTCGACATCGTGCTCGGCTTTGCAGCCTCCATGGTGGTAGCCTGGTTCTCGCGGCACCGTGAGTTCCGGGCGGACGCCGGATCAGCGCAGTTGCTGGGTCGGCGTCAGCCCATGATCAACGCCCTGGCGCGCCTGGGTGGCATGCAGAGTGGTGAACTGCCCAAGAGCGTGGCCGCTTTCGGTATTGCCGGTGGCATGGGCCAATTGTTTTCCACCCATCCGCCACTTGAAGAGCGCATTGCGGCACTGCAGAACGCACCCGCTTGAAGCACGACCAGCCTGATCGGGCCATGCGTGTCTGATCGCTTTCTGTTCTGGGCACCGACCCTGATCTGGGCGACGACCTGGCACGTCATCCTGTATCAGTTGGGCGACGTGGCGGTGCTGCATTCGGTGGCGCTGCGCTTTGGTCTGGCCAGCGCAATGCTGTTCCTGATTGCGCGTTGGCGTGGCGAGTCGCTCGGTTTCAGTGCGTCCCAACACGGCTGGCTGCTGCTTACAGGTGCCGTGCAGTACGGCTTCAACTACATGGGCACGTACGAGGCGGAAAAGAACCTGCCCTCTGGTCTGATGGCGGTACTGTTTTCACTGATGATTTTTACCAATGCGATTGGCGGTGCCCTGTGCTTTGGTCAGTCCGTCAGCCGGCGTTTTGTGCTGTCGGGCGCGCTGGGCGTGGCAGGCATTGTGCTGATCTTCTGGCAGGCTATTGCTGCAGCCAGCGCTGGTGCCGGCGTACTGGGTGCGGTGGGCCTGGGTTTGATGGCCGTGACCTTTGCCTCCATTGGCAACATGCTGACACTGCGTCTTACGCGTGGCGGTGCACCGCTCATCCCTTTGCTGGCCT
>JBAXNI010000185.1:0-4206 GCA_037133835.1 Comamonadaceae bacterium
TCAGGCCCTTGAGGTCTTCCAGCGTCTTCACCGACTTGCTGGCAAAGTGCAGTTCGGCGCCGTCATGTACGTGGGCCATCAGAATCTTGGTGCCCTTGAATTCATCAAGCGAATACTTCTGCACATACTCCCAGAAAGCGCGACTGCCACCTTCTGCAGTCTTGATCATGAAGGGCAGTTCAAACACTTCCGACTTGGCAAAGCGCCCGGCCTGGTAGGTTGGCACGGTCCAGACGATGTCGGCCACACCGTCCTTGGCCTGATCGAACAGTTGTGGTGGCGTACCGCCGAGTTGCATGGCGGGATAGATCTGGCACTTGATGCGATTGTTCGATTCCTTGCCAATCTTTTCACACCAGGGACCGAGCAACAGTTTTTGCGAGGTTGCATTCGGTGCCAGAAAATGATGGATCTTGAGCGTGACGTCCTGTGCCCAGGCGCCACTGGCGCATAGCCCCAGCACAGAGGCTGCCAGCAGGGGTCTGAGTGTCTTGCGAATCTGCATGTCGAATCTCCTCTTTGTAGTTGATGGAACAGGGAGCCCTTGCTCAGGCGCCAAACGTGCGCACGAGGTAGAGCGATATCACCGGAAAAAACACCAGCAGCGTGATGCGCATGAAGTCTGAAATCAGGAACGGAATCACGCCCTTGAAAGTTTCCATGAGGGGTACATCCACTGCCAGGCGATTGATGACGTAAACGTTCATGCCGACCGGTGGATGCACCAGACCGATCTCCACGACCATCAGGGCCAGGATGCCAAACCAGATGGACTTGTCGACCTGAGCCAGACCAAAGAAGTCAAGCCCCATGATCATGGGATAAAAAATCGGGATCGTCAGCAGGATCATGGCCAGTGAATCCATGACGCAGCCAAGCAGGATGTAGATCAGCAGAATCATGCCCATCACGAGCAGCGGCGACATGCCGCTGTTCTTTACCCATTCGGCCAGTTCTACAGGCATTTGCGATATGGCGAGTGCCGAGTTCATCATGTCAGCGCCCAGCAGCACGAGAAAGATCATGGCAGTGGCAATCGCCGTGCCGAGCAGACTCTTGCGAATCTCCGCCAGTTTCATGTTGCCCGACAGCAGTGCCAGGACGCCGCAGGACGCAGCGCCGATGGACGCCGCTTCGGTCGGGTTCGCCCAGCCGCCGTAGATGCCGACAATCACGACCACAAACACCAGCAGGACCGGCAGTACTTCAAACAGGCAACGCAAGCGCTGCGCCCACGGCACGCGAGGTCCAGCCGGTCCGGCGGCCGGGTTCAGCGTCACCACGATCTGCACGACGGTCATGTAGCCGAGCATCGCAATGATTCCGGGCAGCACCGCCGCCATGAACAGTTTGCCGATCGACTCCTGCGTCAGGATGGCGTAGATCACCAGTGGCACCGATGGCGGGATCATGATGCCCAAGGTGCCGCCGGCCGCCAGCGCGCCGGTGGCCAGCGAGCCCGAATAGCCATAGCGACGCAACTCGGGCAAGGCCACCTGGCCCATGGTGGCAGCGGTTGCGAGGGAGGAGCCACAAATCGCGCCAAAACCGGCGCAGGCACCAATGGCCGCCATCGCGATGCCGCCTTTGCGGTGCCCGATGAAGGCACTCACAAACCGGAAGAGGGACTTGCTGAGGCCACCGTGCGTGGCAAACTGGCCCATCAGCAAAAACAGCGGAATGACGACCAGGTCGTAGTTCGACAGGCGGGCGTAAGCCAGATTTTTCAGGGAGTTCAGCAGTGTTGTTGTGTCGCCGCCAGTGAGGTACACATAACCGCCGCCGCCCGCCATGAACATGGCGACGCCGATGGGGACGCGCAGTACCAGCAGTGTGAGCAGGACGCCGAAGATGATGAAGCCAACCTGGGTTCCGCTCATGACTTTGACTTGCCTCGCATCCAGGGCTGCGCGGACATATAGAAACCGGACAGCGCCATCAGGACAAAGCTCGGCACCATCAGCGCCTGGGCGATCCACACCGGAAATTCCAGAATGGCAGAAGATTCGCCAGCCTCTTTCAGGCTCAGTGCCCCAACGCCCGTGCGCCAGGCCAGCAGGGCGCCCAGCAGGCCGATCAGCAGCGAGCCTGTACTGTCGAGCAGGACGCGCCGTTGACTGCTCATATTGGCGGTAAAGAAATCGACCTTGACGTCGCCATGCATCAGATGGCAATAAGCGAAAAATGTGGCCGAAGCAAAGGCGGCAGACATTTGCAGCACTTCCACATCACCGGGCACCGGCGCATTGAACAATTTGCGGCCGACGATGGAAACAACCGACATGATCACCAGGCCGATAAACACGGCGCCACCAATGTAGGCAAGCCATGTTGCCGTTGCGAAAAGCATTCGGCCATAGGGGCCACGCTCCTGTGTCTCCTGCATCCTTGTCACCTCATTTGTTCAATCAAAGTATAGAGGCAAGCCCTTCTGTCGCAATGGGTATTTCATGCTGGTTTTCCCGTGGTGCCCTGAAGCAATGAATGAAAGATTCAATCATGACGCTGCGTTTCTAAACGGGTCGGTGGTCGCCGGAGCGCACGCTTTGCGCAGTCTGGCCAAACAAAGCTTTGCGCGCTTGCTCGCTCAGACTGGAGGCGCGCAGTTCCTTGAGCAGTTCAATCCCGCGCCGCACCGCCGGGCGTTCGATCAGCACGTTGTACCATCGCTCCACTTGCGGGAAGTCGGCCAGTGCAACCTGCTGCGCCGTGTGCGTCCGTATCCACGGGAAGATCGCCATGTCGGCAATCGAATACTCGTCGCCTGCGACAAAGGCTCCGGTCTTCCCCAACTGCGTGTTGAGAACGCCATAGAGCCGGTTGACCTCCTTGCCATAACGGTCAATCGCGTAGGGCACTTTCTCGGGTGCATAGAGCAGAAAGTGGCCGTTCTGTCCGGCCATCGGACCCAGGCCACCCATCTGCCACATCAACCACTGGATGACCTGGTAACGGCCGCGCACGTCGCGCGGCATGAATCTGCCTGACTTTTCTGCCAGGTAGATCAGAATGGCGCCGCTTTCGAACACGGAAATCGGTGCGCCATCATCGGCTGGCTGATGGTCCACAATGGCCGGCATCCGGTTGTTCGGACTGATCGCAAGAAAGGCCGGTGCAAATTGGTCGCCCTTGCCGATGTTGACTGGCAGTGCCCGGTAGGGCAAGCCGCATTCCTCCAGCATGATGGAGATTTTCCAGCCGTTGGGCGTGGGCCAGTAGTAGAGATCAATCATCGGTGTCCTTTGTGCAGGCCGAGATGATATTCTCCAACGATGACCGATATTCTCACCCTTACCCTGAATCCTGCGCTCGACATCGCAAGCTCGACCGAGCGCGTCCAGCCCACGCACAAACTGCGCTGCGGCAACGAGCAGGAACATCCGGGTGGTGGTGGCGTCAACGTGGCCCGGGTTGTGCATCGACTCGGCGGCGATTGTGCTGCGATCTTTCCAGCTGGCGGGTTCACTGGCGAACTGCTGTGCCGCCTGCTGGATGAGGAAGGCGTCATTGCTCTGCCAGTGGAGATTGCAGGCGAAACACGCGAGAGTTTTTCGGTGCGAGAAACCTCGACGGGGCAGCAGTTCCGCTTTGTGCTTGCCGGGCCAACACTGTCCCAGCCGGAATGGCAGCGCTGTCTGGATCGCGTCTTCACACCGGGTATGGCGCCGCGCTATTTTGTGGCCAGTGGCAGCCTGCCGCCGGGTGTACCCGATGACTTCTATGTGCGTCTGATCCACCGTCTCAAGCCGCAGGGGGTCAAGGTCGTTCTCGACAGTTCCGGCCCCGCACTGGCGGCTGCATTGGACGAGGGCGTCTACCTGGTCAAGCCGAGCCTGCGCGAACTGCGGGAACTCTTCAGGCAGCCACTGGAAACCAAGGCGCAGTGGCTGGGCGCTGCCACGCAACTCGTGACAGAGGGCAAGGCACAGATTGTGGTGCTGTCGTTGGGGGCAGGTGGTGCCTGGCTGATCTCGGCCGAGGGGAGATGCTTTGCGCCGGCGTTGCATGTACCAGTGCTCGGGTCGATTGGTGCTGGCGACAGCTTTGTCGGCGCCATGGTCTGGGCGCTCTCGCGCGACCTGCCGCTGCGCGACGCCTTCCGCTACGGTGTGGCCGCGGGTTCGGCAGCGTTGCTGTCGGCCGGCACGGGGCTGTGCCAGCCACAGGATGTCGAACGCCTGCATGATGAAGTGATTCTGGTCTGAG
>JBAXNI010000186.1:0-4094 GCA_037133835.1 Comamonadaceae bacterium
CCAAAGTGGCCAAAGCTGCCAAAGTCAATACAAAGGATTCAGTGAATACGACGATCGAAAAAGGGGTCAGGGCACAGTTGCCCAAAGCCAAGCAGGCGCCAGCGGTGGCCCCCGCGAAAGCAACGCCTGCCGCACCGGCAGCAAGCAACCAGGGTGTACCTGCCAGGGCGGGCCGGCCGTCTTCGCGCCTGGCGCAGTTGACGGTTCCCTCGATGGCCCAATCGGTGGCATCCACTGCGGCGAAGGCCAGCTTTACGCAGACGCTGACTTCTCCCCTGATTGTTCCGCCACTGGCGGCGGCCATCAAGAAAGACCCCAAGCTCGCCAATAACTGGAAGACCAAATCGATCGAACAGTTGAGCGATGCCGAGTTGATTGCGATGCCCGACGCCGAGTACATGAACGAATTTCAGATGACGTTCTTCCGACGCCGGCTCGTGCAACTGAAGAAGGACATTCTGAGCAATGCCGGCGAAACAACCGAGCACCTGCGTGAGGACACCGTGGTCGTGCCGGACCCGGCTGACCGTGCCACCATTGAGGAAGAGCACGCGCTTGAACTGCGCACCCGGGATCGCGAACGCAAACTCCTGAAGAAGATCGAGCAATCGATTGCCCGCATTGATGCCGGTGACTACGGTTATTGCGACGAAACCGGCGAGCCCATTGGCGTCGGCCGTCTGCTGGCACGCCCTACAGCCAATCTGTCGCTGGAGGCACAGCAGCGCCGGGAACTCAAGCAGAAGATGTTTGGGGATTGATAATCAGGTCCTAGTGGTTCATCTCACAGGTTCTCAGCCTCATGGCGACTAAAGGCACCACCGCTGGCTTGTTCTCCAAGATGGGCAAGTTCATCCTTCATCCGACGAAGGACTGGTCAGAACTCGACAAGATTGATGTTGAACCGGCTCCTGAAACGGAGCCTGATCGGGGCTATAGCAAGCAAGCGCTCAAGGAAATGATTCAGCGCAAGCGACAAAATGATTTTGTCCGCCGTCGCGAATTTGACGAACTTCGAAAGTTGCGCCGTGCCGGGCCCGTAGCCAATGGCGAGTCTGCCGGGCGCCCCTCCTTTTTTCAGGGGACCACGACCACATCGAACCTGGAGGAGCGTGCCAACACGATCAAGAAGATCGATGAAATTGAAGCCCAGATGTCCAAGCAGTGGTGGAAGGGCAAGCAGAATGAAGCGGCAGTGGAGGGTGGCAACTTTCATCTTTCGGCCAGCCTGCATTTGCCCCAAGGTGCCGAGTTCCTCAGTGGCAACGCGGCCAAGGAAAAGCCGGCCCACACTTTGACCCAGTCAACCGGCGCAACGAAGCCGGATTCGGAACAGGGACAGACCAAGGATTTCGATCCGACACAACCTGGTCTGCCTGATGACGTTGGCAATGACGAGGCGCTGACGCAACCCCAGATGATGGGTGCCTCGGATTTTGAAGCGCGCAGGCCAAGCTCTGGTGGCAGCGGTTTTTCTCCCTCCAACCTGTTTGCCATTGAGTTGGGCGACACTCCCGCGGATACGGAGATGGAGGAGGCTGCGATTCGCTTCGCCAATGGTGACGTCGCTGGCGCAGAGGCGGGATTGCTGGCTGCATTGCGTACAGATAACGTTCGCCCGGACGTCGTCAAGGGTTGGGCGGCTGCCTTGTTTGATCTGTACCGAGCCACCGGGCAGCAGGGGAGTTTCGAGCACGTTGCAATGGAGTACGCGCAGCGTTTCGGGCACGCCGCACCAGTCTGGTTCTCCACGCTGGATGAACTGGGACGAATCAGTGAACAGACCCTGCTCGATGATGCCGCTGAAAGCTCGGGGGCCCTGGCGGCGCTATGGGACTGTCCGCGTCAACTCGATATGCGGGCTTTGCAGGATCTGCGCACCAGATTGCTGCGCGCAGCGCAGCCCTGGCGCTTGAACTGGCGCCACCTCAGGGCGATCACGCCGGATGCAGCGGCGGTGCTGGCTGACATGATGGCAAAGTGGTGCACGCAGCCGGTGGCTTTGCATTTTGATGGGGCCGACGCTTTGGAGAAGACCTTGCGCTCGTCGACACCGTCCGGCGACAGTGCGCTGGCCGATTTCTGGTGGCATCTGCGTCTGGACGCACTGCGAATCATGCATCTGCAGGACGAGTTTGAATTGGCGGCGCTCGATTTTTGCGTCACCTACGAGGTGTCGCCGCCACCATGGCAGAACGTACTGTGCCAGTATGCGGCCGAGACGATGACGCGGGGCGACGGGTCGCGCAGCAACGATCAGGAAGACCTGGTCACCGTGCCTGGAGCCGAATTTCAGCCAACCCGTGAGAGCACGGAACCGATGGCGATCGATGACGTTTCGGGGCAGGTCTTTGAACTCAGTGGCCAGGTGCTGGGTGATGCTGCGCAGGCCTTGAACAAACTTCAGACTGACTTCAAAGGCGCGAGTCGATTGATCGTGTCCTGTGACAAATTGATTCGGGTCGATTTTTCAGCTGCCGGAAGCATACTGAACTGGGTTGCTGCGCGCGAGGCTGAGGGTTGCCATGTCCAGTTTCGTGATGTGCCACGCCTGGTGGCCGCATTTTTTGAAGTGATTGGCATCAACGATCACGCTCGGGTTATTTTGCGCAACCGCTGACTTTGAGGGCTCACCCGCGTGGAACAATTTCATGGCACCACCATCATCAGCGTCCGGCGCAAGACTGCGCAGGGCATTCAGGTAGCGATCGGTGGCGATGGCCAGGTCACGCTCGGCAACATCGTCGTCAAAGCAACCGCGCGCAAGGTGCGAAAGCTCTACCATGGCAAGGTGCTTGCAGGTTTTGCCGGCGCTACCGCGGACGCCTTCACCCTGTTTGAGCGGTTTGAGGCCAAGCTGGAAAAGCACCAGGGACAGCTGGTACGAGCGGCCATCGAGTTGACCAAGGACTGGCGCACGGATCGCGTGCTGCGACGCCTTGAAGCGATGCTGGCGGTGGCCGATGCCGAAGCCTCGCTGATCATTACCGGCAACGGTGACGTGCTTGAGCCTGAGAACGGAATTGTGACGATCGGGTCCGGCGGCGCCTACGCGCAAGCGGCGGCCATCGCCTTGCTCAAGCACACCGATATGTCAGCACCGGACATCGTCAAACGTTCGCTGGAGATCGCGGGCGATCTGTGCATTTACACGAACATGAATCACGTCATTGAAACCTTGGAGGATTGACGGGATCATGACACCCCAGGAAATTGTTGCCGAGCTCGACAAGCACATTGTTGGGCAGCACGACGCAAAACGCGCAGTGGCCATAGCGCTGCGCAATCGTTGGCGGCGCCAGCAGGTTGAGCCCGGATTGAGGGCTGAAATCACACCGAAAAATATTCTGATGATTGGCCCCACCGGGGTTGGCAAAACCGAGATTGCGCGTCGCCTCGCCCGCTTGGCAGATGCCCCTTTCATCAAGGTGGAGGCAACCAAGTTCACCGAGGTTGGCTATGTCGGCAAGGACGTCGACGCCATCATTCGAGACCTGGCTGACATTGCGGTCAAGCAAACGCGTGTTGCCGAGATGAAGAAGGTGCGAGCGCGTGCCCAGGATGCTGCGGAGGACCGGGTCCTCGATATCCTGATCCCGCCACCTCGCGCTGAATTTGGTGTATTGCCCAGCGGCGAGTCCGAGAGCACGGCGCGCCAGGTCTTTCGCAAGAAACTGCGCGAGGGGCAGTTGGCCGAGCGCGAGATTGAAATAGAAGTTTCCCAGTCAGCGCCGCAGCTTGAGATCATGGGACCGGCCGGCATGGAAGAAATGACGGAGCAATTGCGTGGCATGTTTGGTCAGATCGGCCAAAACAAGCGCCAGACGCGCAAGCTCAAGATATCCGAGGCGATGAAACTGCTCGTCGATGAAGAAGCGGCAAAACTCGTCAACGAGGAAGAGATCAAGACGCACGCGCTGTACATGCTTGAGCAAAATGGTATTGTCTTTATCGACGAGATTGACAAGGTGACTTCGCGCTCTGAAGGCAGTGGCGCTGAAGTTTCGCGCCAGGGGGTGCAGCGCGACCTGTTACCACTGGTGGAAGGCACCACCGTGTCGACCAAATACGGCATGGTCAAGACCGATCACATC
>JBAXNI010000187.1:0-4046 GCA_037133835.1 Comamonadaceae bacterium
AAGCCGATTTCGTGCTGCTGCGCCAGAAACTGGCAGCCGGTGAGAGCTGGGTTGGTCCGCTGCACGACTCGATTCAGCCCAAAGCCAAGCGCAAGGGTTGAGCGCAATGCTCGGTAACACTCATGGTGTCATCGCGGACTTGATCCGCAATCCAGTGTTAGCGAGGCACTGGATCCCGGATCAGAGCTTGCCCCGGGCTCGATCCGGGGTCCGGGATGACAACTGCCGAGTCAGGGGTTACAGCTGTCGAGTCCGGGATGACAGACTCAGGAATTGAATCGATATGACTGAAACAAACACCACCTCCCCCCTCAAAGTCTGGCTTGAGCGCGATGGCGCGCTGTTGCGGCTGCGCCTGAGCCGCCCCAAAGCCAACATCGTCGATGCGGCGATGATCGCGTGTCTGCAGGCAGCCTTTGATGCGCATCGCGCCTCGCCTGGATTGCGCGGCGTGCTGCTGGATGCTGAGGGACCGCATTTCAGCTTTGGCGCCAGTGTGGAAGAGCACCTCGCCGAACGCTGCGCTGGCATGCTCGCGGCGCTGCACGCGCTGATCATCACCATGGTCGAGTTCCCGCTGCCTATCCTGACGGTGGTACGCGGTCAATGCCTGGGCGGCGGCCTCGAAGTGGCACTCGCCGGCGGCCCCATCTTTGCAACTGCGGACGCCAAACTCGGACAACCCGAAATGAGCCTGGGTGTTTTTGCTCCAGCCGCTTCCTGCCTGCTGCCTTACCGAGTCAACCAGCCGGATGCCGAAGACCTTCTTTTTTCGGGACGCTCAGTCAGCGGATCCGAGGCCAAGGCCATGGGTCTGGTGCAGATAGTGGCCGAAGATCCGGAGAGCGCCGCCCTGCAATATTTTGACCAGCATCTGGCGCCCAAGAGCGCCGCTGCGCTGGCCTGTGCGGTGGCCGCCGCGCGGGGACCGCTGATTCGCAGCGTGCGCGCACGTCTGCAGGAAGTTGAAACCCTTTACCTTGAACGCCTGATGAAAACACACGACGCCAATGAAGGGCTGGCTGCCTTTCTGGCGCGTCGCGCACCAGGCTGGAAGCACGTCTGAGAGAGGACCAGAAATATGCGTTACGGAGAAATTGGGTTTGACCTGGAAGTGGACCTCACGCGAGGCAGCATCGACCGGGTAGAGACCGACCCGAATGACACCCGTCTGTTCATGGGAGGTCTGGGCACCAATGCCAAGATCATGTGGGACCGCGTTCCGGCGGAGACCGACGCCTTCTCGCCCGACAACCTGCTGATCTTCAGCAGTGGCCTTTTATGTGGCACTGCTGCGCCAGGCAGCAATCGCACCATTGTCTCGACCATCTCGCCGCAAACCAAGCTGATGGCCTATTCGATGATGGGCGGTTTCTTCGCACCCGAACTCAAGTACGCAGGCTACGACAAGATCATCCTCAGCGGCAAGTCCGAAGAGCTGGTTTACCTCTGGATCAGCAACGACAAGGTCGAGATCCGTGACGCCTCCCACCTCAAGGGTCTGGGCGCAACCGAAACCTCCGAGGCCATCCGCAGGGAACTGAAGGACCCGGACATCCAGGTGGCAGCCATCGGCCTGGCCGGCGAGAACCGCGTTTTCTTTGCCTCGATCGAGCAGGGGCGCTCCAGCGCAAGCCGCGGCGGCATCGGCGCCGTGATGGGCGACAAGGGCCTGAAGGCGGTCGCCGTGCGCGGCACCAAGGACATCAACGTCGCCGACCCGGTCAAGTACATGGAACTGTGCGACGGCGTTCTCAAGTACATCAAGTATCGCGGCGACCATCCGATCCAGGGTGTGCCGCCGATTCTGCAGGGCCTGGGTTCGCCGCAGGAAATGGCCATCGTCGACGAAGAATGGCACACCACCAACTTCACCTGGGGCAATTCGCGCACCCGGCGCAAGGATTTCTGGACCCACGAAATCGAGCAAAAATGGAAGGAGACCCAGGAGAACGTGCGCACCCGTCTGATCAGTTGCCACAACTGTCCCATGAAGTGCGGCGCCACCATCTCGGTGCCGGGTTTGCCGACCTACATGATGAAGTGCTATTCGAAGCTGACTTACACCATGGCAGCTTTCTCGGACCTGGATTTTGGTTTCAGGATCGCCCAAAAGGCCACCGAGTATGGGCTCGACGGTTTCTCCGCACCGCAGGCGATGGCCTTCGGCCTCGAACTGCTGGAGGCCGGCATCCTGACCAAGGAAGACTTTCCCGGTATGCCAGACGACACCGAAGGGCGCTTTTTTTACCTGCTGGAGAAGATGGTGCACCGCGAAGGCATAGGCGACTACCTGGCCGACGGCACGTATTGGGCGGCACGCCGCATTGGCAAGGGTGCAGAAAAGTACGATCACAACACGATCAAGAAACACGAGCAGCTTCCGCTCAAGCTCGGCATGCTCAATCCGGTCTATTACCTGATGTATTCGACCGGCGAGAAGATCAACATCACGCAGATCGAAGGCCAGTTTCCGCAGGAACCCTTTGCTACGCGCGAGTTACGCGAAGAGTTCGTCAAAGACTGGTTCCAGGTGCCCGACGAGAAGTTCAAGAAGTACTACGTCGATTGGGAGCCCCGCGGCGAAATGTCGAACCCGTACTACCCGACGGTCGAAGCCAGTTGCGAGATCGTCGACTGGATGGAGAAGATGCACTACATCGACGACGCGCTGGGCATGTGCGCCGGTCTCTCGTCTTTCCCGCTCAAGCCCCCCTATCACATCCACAACTATGCGGAGTTCGTCACGGCCGGCACCGGTATCAAGATGAGCAAGGACGATGTGTGGAAATCGGCCACGCGTACCCGCACGCTGATGCGCGCACTCAACGTGCGCCGTGGCATGCGCCGCGCCGACGACAAGCCGCCGGAAGACCATTGGCGCAAGCGCTTCCCCGATCTGGAGAAGGAGTTGCTGGACCAGTACTACAAACTAAAGGGCTTTAACCAGCAAGGCATCCCGACCAAGGAATCCTTGCACGAGCTTGAGATGGATTTCGTCGCGGAGGAATTTGAGCAGAAGGGGATTTACAGCCATGGCTAAGGTCAAGAAGATCGTCAAGACGATAACCATCGACGCCGACAAGTGCAACGGCTGCAAGGCCTGCGAAGTGATCTGCTCTTCGTGGCACGCAATGCCGCGCTTCTCCAGCAACAATCCGGCACGTTCGCGCATCCGCATCGTGCGCCTGCCGCTGCGCGACATCTACCTGCCGGTCTATGCCGGTGAGTACACCGAGTCGGAATGCACTGGCCGCGGCAAGTACATCATCGACGGCAAGGAATACAACGAATGCGATTTCTGCCGCGCCTCCTGCCCCTCGCGCGTGGCGTTCAAGGAGCCCGATTCGGGCCTGCCGCTCAAATGCGATATGTGTGAAGAGACACCGGCGCTGGATCAACCGAAGTGCGTCGAGTGGTGCCATGCCGAAGCCCTGATCTACGTTGAACGCGAAGAAGAGGTCGAAGAAGACCAGCCCAAGCTCGGCGATGTCGAGATCGGCATTGGTGCGATGATCGACAAACACGGTCTGCAGCAGGTGCTCGACACCCTTGCCAGAATGTCCAAGGCCTGATGCATGGAGACCGTAGCCCCCCAAAAGGAAATCATCGACGCCATCAAGGCAGCCGGCGGCGATGCTTTCAAGTCCTGTTACCAGTGCGGCATGTGCGACACCGTCTGCCCGTGGAGCAAGGTTTCCAAGTTCAGCATGCGCAAAGTGGTGCGCGAGGCAACCTTCGGCCTGACCGAAATCGATGGCGAGGACATCTGGCGCTGTACCACCTGCGGCAAGTGCCCGCAGGTCTGTCCGCGTGACGTCAAGCAGATAGAGTCCGGCGTTGCACTGCGTCGCATCGCCACCGAATACGACGTCTTTGCCGGCGCCGCGTCGCCCATCCCGGGTGTCGCTGCCAGCTTGCGGGCCGAAGGCAATCCTTTCGGCGAAGCGCGCTCCAAACGAGCCGACTGGGCCAACGGCCTGGGTGTCAGGCGTTTCGAGGAGGGCATGGAAGTCATGTACTCTCCGGGCTGCTACCTGTCTTAC
>JBAXNI010000188.1:0-4029 GCA_037133835.1 Comamonadaceae bacterium
CGGCAAGGGTCCGAACATGGAAATTGATGGCGTGCGCGAGTTGGTCGCCATCTGACCGTCTCAGGTGGACCAGATGCGCGGAATCGGCGCTGACTGGCCCCAGAAGTGGCGGCGCCATGCCACCCATACCTGGCGCAGCAGATCAATCGCTGGCTCAACCACGCTCGCAAGCGTTCTGACCAGGATCACCTGCCCGTCAGGACTGGTGGCACCGGCCAGTTGATGCAGCGGGTGTGACGCGATGACTGTGCGTGCCAGTTCCAGGGCCCGCTCGCGCCGGCCTCGTTCGATCTTGCTGCCGCAGGCAAAGAAAAGCGTGGCCAGACAGCGCTGCCCCGCCAGCCCTGCAGGGCCGTTTAGCAGGCGATGGTCCTGCGCCTGGATTTGTCCGCGCTCCAGCCAGACACCAGGAACTTCGATGTGCTGCAGGAAGCTTCCGCGCTCGAAGGGCTGATTGGCAAGCGGCAGTCCGAGCGCAGTGACATCCCATCCCATGAACTCTGCACCATGACCCAGATTGAGTGTCAGGTGGTTTTCAGCCAGGCACTGGTTGTAGCAAATCGCTTCCAGCGGCAGCCATTCCAGACGCGCCAGAGCGGCCAGCGTGATGTGGGTGCGTTGAATTGCGGCTTCACTGACAGAACGGTAAAACCGGGTGGCACCCGGGGTAGTGATCAGTCCATGTGTTCCCGGCTCCGCCGTGATTTCGAGCTCCAGAGTGTCTCCACCCACCAGCCCCCCTGGAGGGTGCACCAGCACGTTGTGGCAGATCGCGTCGCCCTCGGGGTAGAGGCTTTGCAGAATCCGCAGCGGCCCATGGTGACTGTGCCGTGCCACGGTCTTGCCGGCTTGCAGCCGGTAATCAAGTTGAAGTTGCGCGTGCCAGGACATGCTGCGAGTGTACTTTTCCTGATCGTATGGATCGTTTTGAAATGGGTCGCCGCGCGCACACGGGCTGCTCTTCGGGTGCGGCATCAACGGGCCGGGCTTGCTCGACCCCGCGCTGCTCGCCGCCCATGTGCAGGAGTCGGGGATGTGCGTACCGATCGGACAGGGTGAACACCATGAATTGACGTTCCATCCACCGATTCATGCAATTGGTCGCAAAGCCCTGGATGGTCAAACGCGCTCGTCCTACATTGCAGTCATCGGGCCATGGTGGCACGCGACAAGGAGAACCAAATGTCATACGTCAACACGCATCGCTTCAGCATCGGCGGCCTGGCCGTCGCCTGTGTCCTCACCGTTGCTGTCAATGGTTCCGTGCTTCTGGGTTTCAACCATCTTGCTCAGTCGCATGACACGGCCAACATGAACACTGCAAGCCAGTTGGCCGGTGCGGCTGCCCCCGCACCTGGGGTGGCACTGTGATGCTGCACTCATTGAAGTTAACCGCTGTCATTGCTCTGGCTGGCACTCTGGTGGTCGTGTCTGCCCCAGCGATGGCATGGGACTGGCCGTTTGGCACCGCGCTGGCTGGCTCCGGGCAGCTCACCAAGACACAGCGTCAGATCAGCGGCTTCAAGGGATTGTCACTGGAGCTACCCTCAAACGTCGAGATCATCCAGGGAGAAGCTGAAAGTGTCCTGATCGAAACGGATCAAAACATTGCGCCCCTGATTGAAACCGTCGTCGAAGGCGATCAACTCAAGATCCGCTCGATTCCGCGCTCCAGGTCTTTCAAGCCAACGTCGCTAAAGATCACGGTCCAGGCACGCACGATGGATCGCATCACGATTTCCGGCTCAGGCGATGTCAAGGCCGCAAGACTGCAGGCAAAGACTCTGGAGGCGAGAATTTCCGGATCAGGCGACATAGCTATTGGCACACTGGATGCGGATTCCCTGACCGTTGCCATATCAGGCAGTGGTGACTTCTTGGCCGGTGGGCGGGCTGACACGGTTCGACTCAGTATCGCGGGCTCCGGCGATGTGAAGGCAAGTGCGCTTGCTGCCAAGAACGTCACACTCAGCATCGCTGGTGCAGGGGATGCCAAAGTCTGGGCGATTGACACGCTCAATGTACAAATCGCGGGGTCGGGCGATGTGGATTACTACGGTGACGCTGTTGTATCGAAATCTGTGGCCGGGTCAGGACGCGTCAGAAGACTCGGGGCCGCGCCGAATCCAGGCGGCTGAGTGACTTGCGGCTTCAGGCCGGGCACTTTCACCGCAGCCCCAGGTAGCGGGCCATCGCAGCCGTCGGTTTGCGCCGCACTTCTGAACTATGGTTGAACCCGCCAACGGTCTCGCACGGGTATTCATTTTGACCACTTGAAAAGTATTTCATTCCTTGCGGAATAAAGTCACTTCACCAGGCGTTCATCCCTGTAAGCACCCTTTGGTGCGAATCAAACCTGGAACATTCATGAAATCTTCTGTTGCATTCCTCGCACGTCAAGCAGCGTCTACCGTC
This sequence comes from Comamonadaceae bacterium, assembly GCA_037133835.1. GTDB lineage: Bacteria > Pseudomonadota > Gammaproteobacteria > Burkholderiales > Burkholderiaceae_C > Rhodoferax. Next base: position 2,416 of record JBAXNI010000188.1, read on the forward strand.
TGTCTTTCAGCCGTCATTTTGGCTGGCTGCACCTCCATGTCAAGTGCGCCGGCCAAGGTGTCCGACGGCATCTTGACTGGTCCCAACGGCATGACGCTGTATACGTTTGACAAGGACGTCGCAGGTAGCGCCAAGTCCGTTTGCAACGGTCCCTGTGCCACCAACTGGCCACCCTTGATGGCGACCGAGACTGACGGACCTTCTGGCGATTTCACGGTCATCACCCGTGATGATGGAAAGAAGCAATGGGCCTTGAAAGGCAAGCCACTGTATTTTTGGGCCAAGGACAGCAAGCCGGGTGACAAAACCGGCGATGGATTCAACAAGCTGTGGCAAGTCGCCAGGATCTGATTTGATTGCACAGGTCTCGCCAAGGCGCGCATGAACCGTCAACCCCTTGTTGCCCAGATTCCCGGCTTGCGTCGCTATGCGAGAGCGCTGACGGGAGATGTCTGGGCCGCAGACGATCTGGTTCAGGATACCCTGGAGCGTGCCTGTAGCAGATGGCGTTTATGGCTGGCGGGGAGCGATCTGCGTGCCTGGCTCTTCACATTGATGCACAACCTGTTCATAACCCAGGTACGCCAGGGGCTCACACGTGCCAGATTGGTGCCAACGGTTGATCTGGAAGATGTAGAGCATGAATTGCGGGCGCCCGATGCATCCTTGAGTTTCGCTATTGACCTGCAGCGCTGCCTGCTGCGGCTCCCGGTTGACCAGAGAGCCGTATTGCTCCTGGTGACCATGGAGGAAATGTCGTACGAAGAAGTAGCCAAGGTAACGGGAGTACCCATCGGCACTGTCATGTCGCGCCTGTCACGCGCAAGAGGCCGTATGCGTGATCTCCTGGACGAGCCCAAACAGCGCGCTGCAGCAACTGAGCTCGGTAGCAATGCGCAAAAGGCGGCCCCTGTCCTGAGGCGAATGAAATGACAAACACCATGAATCCGGATGAACTGCACGCCTTGGTCGACAGGCTCCAACCTGAAGCACAGAAGCGTGCGCTTGAAGCACTGGCCCTGCAGGACCCGCAAGCAGCTCAGACGCTGGCGTCCTGGCTGCAGCAGCGTGCTGCGCTGCGCGAGTTGCACCAGGACGTTTTGGATGAACCGATTCCTGCGTCGCTGCTTCGCACAGCCGGGCGCTTTGCAGAAATGCAGCAACACACCACCGCAAGGTGGCGCCAGGCGGGCCTCGCTGCTGGCTTTGTGCTCTCCTTTGGTGTGGGCTGGATCTCTAACGGCCAACTCGCTGGCAATCAAGCTCCCTCGGCGCTGCTGGCCAAAGGAATGGCGCAGCACGAGTTTGTGCGCCAGGCGAGTTTTGCGCATGCTGTGTATATGCCAGAAAAGCGCCACCCGGTAGAGGTTACGGCAGCGGAGCAAGACCATTTGGTGCAATGGCTTTCCAAGCGACTGGGCAAACCGCTCAAAGTGCCCAGGCTCTCCGCGTTGGGCTATGAGTTGGTCGGTGGTCGCTTGTTACCGGGTGATGTTGGAGCGCGGGCGCAGTTCATGTTTCAAGACACACAAGGACAGCGAATCACCTTGTATCTTGGTGCCGTTGATCAGAAGTCCGAAAAGATGGATCCAGGCGAGACCAAGTTTCGCTATG
>JBAXNI010000189.1:0-4015 GCA_037133835.1 Comamonadaceae bacterium
GGTACCGCGGTCCCAGGAATCAGGCAATGGAAACCGAGAATCAGGCGGTCTGCGAGGTTGTGAGCGCAGAGTTGTTGACGCGCGACTTCAGCTTGAGCGTGGACTGTCATTCCGGCTTTGGCAGCAGTGACCGGATCTGGTTTCCCTATGCGCACAAGCGCTCACCGATCAGCCATTTGGCCGAGATGCACGCGCTGAAAAGAATTTTTGTCGAGTCGCACAACCATCATCGCTACATCATCGAGCCGCAGAGCCTGCAGTACCTGGCGCACGGTGATTTGTGGGACTACCTGTACATGCAGTCTGAAGCGCATCCGCAGCGCGTGTTTTTGCCGCTGACGCTGGAGATGGGTTCCTGGCTCTGGGTCAAGAAGAACCCGCGTCAATTGTTCTCGAGACATGGCATCTTCAACCCGCTGATCGAGCATCGACAGCAGCGCGTGCTGCGCCAGCACCAGTTGTTTCTGGACTTCCTGTCGCGGGCAGCCTGTGGCCATCCGCTCTGGCTGCCTGCGCCCGAAGTGCGCGCCCAACATCATGCGCAAGCGCTGCAGCACTGGTACTGAGGGGTGACACCATGAGTCCTTGGCCCATCCTGTTTTTCCTGTGGCTGCTGGCCTTGACTGGCGCCGATGCAATGGCAGCGCCAGCCTGTGTCACAAGCGTCCAGGAGTTGAGAAACGTGCTGGGCGACCAGCGCGCGTCATTGCAATGGGAAGAGATAAGCATGAACGATGGCAAGCCCCTGGTTGTTTCGATTTTCGAGAGCAAAGGCGAATTGGCACTGGAATTCGTCAAGACCAAAGAAGGTCTGTGGGCCGAGGGCAATGGCGCTGTTTGCGCCAGCGGTGCGAATCTTGAAATCAGTTTCGACAAAGATCAGCTTCGCATGGGTCCGGCCAGCGGCTGGCTGCTGCGTAGCTTGCTGGGGCGGGGTGGCAAGTTCACGCTGACGCGGATGGGTGCCGGCCAGATGCGCATTGCGACGAGCGGCTGGAGTGGCATTTTTGTGCCGAAGTCAAAGTAGCTAGGTCGTGATGGAATCGTAGAACGCCAGCATTTTTTTCGCTTGCCCGGCGGAGGACCATTCATTTGCATAAGCACGACCCAGTTCACCCAGTTCGCTGCGCACTTGATCGTGCCCGAGCATTTTTACGATATTGCCGGAAAAGTCCGACAATTCCTCCTGAGCAATCCATACGCCTGCGCCGTCCTGCAACACATCGCGCGTACCGAGTTCCGCAGTGGAAACAACAGGCACGCCTTGCGCCATGGCTTCCAGCAGGACGAGTCCTTGAGTTTCCGTTCTCGACGAGAAGATAAAGATGTCTGCTGCGCTATAGCAATTGTTCAACTCGGTGTGGCGATCCAGGTAGCCGATAAAGCGGACGTTTTCACCAATCGCGCGCTTGCGGACGTCCTGTTCCAGACTGGTCCGTGCCGGTCCTTCACCCGCAATGACAAACAGCACATCTTCAACCTGTTTTCTGACCTGATCAACCACTTTGATCAGGAAGTCGATGTTCTTCTCGTGTGCAACGCGTCCCACAAAAAGCAACATCGGCTGATTCTTCGGGATGCCGAATCTGTCTCTGAACGCAATGCGATCTCCTGGCACAAAGCTCTCTGGTTCGATGCCGGTAGCAATCACTTCCATCGTCGTTTCAATGCCGTAGTCCTGCAACACGCGCTGCATTGGCCTGGACGGTATCACCATGCCGTCCAGACTGTTTCCCTGATGCCGCGAGAAGCGTTTCGCCAGGTAACGTGTCAACCACTTCGGGGCCAGTGGAATGTAGTGGTAAAGATATTCCTCAAAGAACGTGTGGTAGGTCTCGATGCACGGAATATCCAGCAGGTACGACAGCTTGACGCCAAGGTAATGCGCCACAAACGGTGTCTGAACATGAATGAGGTCGTACCGCTCGCCGCGAAGATTGTCGAGCTGCTTCATGACCCAGCTGTAGCTCATGAACCGGTCTTCCGGATCGAACGGCACACGGCGTGCCGGTACGCGCAGGATGCCTGTTTCATCCGTAGCGGGCCTGCCGTAGTCGGGCGCAATCAGGTGTACCGTATGTCCAAGCAGATGCAGATTGCGCCGAAAAGTTTCTATGGAGGTAGAGACGCCGTTGACCCGCGGGAAATAGACGTCCGAGATGAACAGGATCTTCATGATCAGTTCAGCAAGACCAGGGTCCAGACGACCGCCAGGTTGACGATGCCGACGAGCACTGCGGCGCTGCCAATGTCCTTGGCCCGTTTTGCCAACTTGTGGTCGTCCAGTGAGATACGATCGACCGTTGCCTCAATCGCGGAATTGATCAACTCGATGACCAGCAGCAGGACCACGCAACTGATCATCAATGCTCGTCCGAACATTTCTCTTTCGATCAAAAACGTCAGTGGAATCAGGACGACTGCCAACAGCACTTCCTGACGGAAGGCATCTTCATTTCGAAACGCCTCGCGCAAACCGGAGCGCGAATAGCTGAAGGCATTGATCAGGCGGCGCATGCCAGTCTTGCCTTTGTGTGGACTTTCCATGCACGCAGCATCGCATGGAAATATTTCAGTGTTGTTACAAAGGAATGACTTCGCCGGACAAATTCCGGCCGACTTCAACTCACCTCAATTTCGATCTGGCAACTTCCCTTCGGCGTCGAATCCATGTCATCGGGGTAGCGCTTTTGTATTGAAAAAACAGAATCTGAAGTGTTTGAAAATCCAACCCGCTTTGTTCCATTAACTGTTGCCAGCTTATCGCTTCACCGATATGCGCGTCGATCCAGATGCACAAATCATCAAGTTGCTGCCTGTGGGTTGCAGCGATATTTTTTCTGGGTTTTTGCAACACGTTGAGCGGTCGATTGGCACCAAGTGTCGTCTGGCGTTTTCTTGCACAACAGGTCAAGAAAAGAGCCGTCGAGCCTTTGCTCCTGGCGGCGCCATCTTGACAATGGTGATCAAATACCAAAATTCTCCTCTGTCAGTTCCTCTTCCATGTTTTCGCAATTCAATGCGGCGATTTCGGCGTATTGCACGGCATTGAGCTGATGTTGGTAGGCCAGGTAGGCATGACGGGCATGGGATTGTTCGTCGCCGTCGTCATCCGCTGTTGCAGCCAGCACGTGATGTTTCGCAGCAGCAGAGAAGTGTTGAGCCGCCATGCGGTGGTGGTCACCAGAGGTTTCATACTCTTCATCAAAATGTTCGACCGGAAATTGTGCGAGCGCCTTGGCGAGGGGCTCCAGATTGGTCTGACTGGTCATAAGGTTCTCTCCAAGAAGTTGTTGCAACGGCGACGTGCCGCAGCGTCAGCATTCCGCTAATCCATGAAACCTTGATGACAGTCAGTCCAGGGAGCAAATTGTGCCGGCGCAGGCATGCGCCTGGCGAACCTGGCTCAACCGAATTGATTATGGCCGCGGATGCAAGTCCGCCATTTGCAGAGAAAGATCATAAAGGCGGACTTTGCCGCTGGCGTAACGGTCAAGTCGCCACTCCTGGAGAATCTTCAGCGCCAACTCGAAACTCTCAAAATCAAGCTTGTAAATATCGGATACAGGGAAGTCCGCTTCTGACTCGAGTGCCAGCACCAGTCGGCTGAGTGTCTTTGCGGAGTCTGAGTCCGGTTGCTGCTCAATGAGTTTGCGGGCAGCTTTGATGGCATGCATACGATGACCCCTTAACAATCTGATTGAACCCGGACTGATCTTATAGCCTTGAACTGACCGCGCACGGACGCCGTTGACGGCAAGATTATCAATCCTTTTATTGGCAGTGTTTGTGCTCCACGTCAACTGAGTACGCGATTGGACCTGTTTGTCACCTTGCCGAACTGCATAACGATGTCGGTCATCATGGTGCAACATTCGGGAATGATGATTATTGGCCCAAGATGTCACAGACAGAGCGCAAAGGCTGCATTTTTAAGGATCAAATACATGCGTGATTTTTTCAGTCAAGTTCACACACTGCGCTGGGACGACCATCGCTTCTATCACCAGTGCCG
>JBAXNI010000190.1:0-3979 GCA_037133835.1 Comamonadaceae bacterium
GGTACATGTAGGCGGTGTAATCGCTGCAGCGCGCCGCCTGCTGCATATTGTGGGTCACGATGACCACCGTGTAGTCGGTCTTGAGTTCCGTGATCAGTTCCTCGATTTTCGCAGTCGAAATCGGGTCCAGTGCCGAGCAGGGTTCGTCGAGCAACAGCACTTCGGGCCTGATGGCGATGCCGCGTGCAATGCACAGGCGCTGCTGCTGCCCGCCCGACAGACTGGAGCCGCTCTGATGCAGCTTGTCCTTGACCTCGCCCCACAGAGCCGCCTTGCCCAGCGCCCACTGGACCCGCTCTTCCATGTCGGTAGTGTTCAGCGTTTCGAACAACTTGACCCCGAAAGCCACGTTGTCAAAGATCGACATCGGAAACGGTGTGGGCTTCTGGAACACCATGCCAACCTTGGCGCGCAACAAGGCCACATCCTTTTTGCTGGTCAACAGGTTTTCACCGTCCAGCATGATTTCACCTTCAGCGCGCTGCTCCGGGTAGAGCTCGAACATGCGATTGAAAACGCGCAACAGCGTGGACTTGCCACAACCGGACGGACCAATAAAGGCGGTCACCTTGTTTTCCGGAATTTCGAGGTTGATGTTCTTCAGCGCATGGAACTTGCCGTAGTAGAAATCAAGATTCTTGACAGAAATCTTGGGCATTTCCTGCGCCGCTATAGCAGTGTTCATGTGGACCCCATTTGGTAAATTTGACGAGCTCAGCTCAGTTCTTGCTGCGGGTCATGATCCGAGCCAGAATATTCAGACCCAGGACCGCAATGGTGATGATGAAGACCCCCGCCCATGCGAGTTTTTGCCAGTTCTCGTAAGGACTCATGGCGAACTTGAAAATCGTCACCGGCAGACTCGCCATCGGCTCACTCAGGCTGGAGGTCCAGAACTGGTTGCTCAATGCAGTGAACAGCAAGGGCGCGGTTTCACCAGCAATGCGCGCAACCGCCAGCAAGACGCCTGTGACCACACCCGAACGGGCCGCCTTCAGCGTGATGCTGACAATCACTTTCCATTTCGGCGCACCCAGTGCGTAAGCCGCTTCGCGCAAGCCGGAGGGCACCAGTTGCAGCATGTTTTCTGTGGTGCGAATGACGACGGGAATCACAATCAAGGCCAGCGCCACGATGCCGGCATAGCCAGAGAATGACTTGAAACGAGCCACCACCATGGCATAGACAAACAGTCCGATCACGATCGACGGTGCCGACAAGAGGATGTCGTTGACGAAACGCGTGAGTGAGGCCAGCCAGCCGTGCGTGTCAAACTCCGCCAGATAAATGCCGGCCATGACGCCGATGGGCGTGCCAACAAATGTTGCCAGCAAGACCATCAGAAGCGAGCCGTAAATGGCATTGGCCAAACCGCCTGCATCGTTAGGTGGTGGTGTCATCTGGGTCAGGGTATCGAGTGTCATGCCCCCCAGGCCCAGTGTCACCGTTTCAATCAGAATCCAGAACAGCCAGAACAGGCCAAAGGCCATGGCCAGCAGCGACAGGGTCAGCGCAATCTGGTTGATGCGCTTGCGCTGGGCGTAGCGCGCCAGGCGGGATTGCTCCAGCGCATGTGCCTGCAATAAGAGTTCAGCCGTACTCATGTCTTGGTCCCTTCGCCCTTCTTGAGCTGCGACAGCAACACTTTGGACAACGACAGCACAACAAAGGTAATAAAAAACAGCACCAGGCCAAGGTACATCAGTGCGGCCTGATGCAGGCCAGCACCGGCCTCGGCAAACTCGTTGGCCAGCGCCGACGTGATGCTGTTGGCTGCCTGAAACAGACTTAAAGAGTCGAGCTGGTTGAAGTTGCCTATGACGAAAGTAACCGCCATGGTTTCACCAATAGCACGGCCCAAGCCCAGCATGATGCCGCCAACAACGCCCGCTTTGGTGTACGGCAGCACCACCGTGGAAACCACTTCCCAGGTGGTGGCGCCCAGCCCGTAGGCAGATTCCTTGAGCAGCGTCGGCGTGACCTCAAACACGTCGCGCATCACTGCCGCAATGAAGGGGATGATCATGATCGCCAGGATGATGCCAGCCGACAAAATGCCGATACCCACCGGTGGGCCAGAGACAAAAGCGCCGAGGATAGGCACACCCGAAAACACGGCTTGCAGCGGCTGCTGCACATAGGTTGAAAGCAGAGGGCTGAACACCAGCAGGCCCCACATGCCGTAGACAATCGACGGGATGGCCGCGAGCAGTTCAATCGCGGTCCCGAGCGGGCGTTTCAGCCACGACGGTGAGAGTTCAGTCAGGAACAGTGCAATGCCAAAACTCACCGGCACCGCGATCAACAGCGCGATGAGCGAAGTCATCAAGGTGCCGTAAATCATCACGAGCCCGCCAAACTCCTCCTTCACCGGGTCCCAGGTGGTGCTGGCAAGAAAGCCAAGACCGTACTTGTCGATGGCAGGCCAGGCGCTGATCGTCAGCGAAACCAGAATAGCCAGCAACATACCCAGGGTAAACAGGGCCGCAGCTTTGGCAAGCCAGCCAAAGATGCGGTCCGCCACCGGCCCGGAACGGGCCGACTTGACAGGAGGAGGATTGGACATGACGCGTTCCGACGATGGAGCTGCTTTGATCGACAACTGATCCGCCAGCAGTGTAGTTGACAAGACACTCACTCCAGAAAAATGGGCTGGCGAATCGAAGGCCAATTACTTCAGCGCGACCGGCTTGCCGGAAGCGTCTTTCACCTGAGCCCAGACCTTTTCGATGGCACCAACCACGCTGTCAGGCATCGGTACATAGTCCAGATCGGTTGCGATCTTGTCGCCGTTCTTGAAGGCCCAGGTAAAGAACTTGAAGGTCTCGGTTGCATTGGCTGGCTTGTCCTGCTTGAGGTACATCAGGATGAAAGTCGCTGTCGAAATGGGCCAGGCATTTTTGCCGGGTTGGTCGGTGATCAGTTGATAGAACGACTGGTTCCAGTTGGCACCTGCGGCAGCTGCCTTGAAGGAGTCTTCGTTTGGCGCCACAAACACACCGTCGTGGTTCTTCATCAGGGTGTAAGTCATCTTGTTTTGCTTGGCGTAGGAGTACTCGACGTAGCCAATCGAATTGGGCAAGCGCGCCACGAATGCAGCCACACCTTCGTTGCCCTTGCCGCCCGCACCCACCGGCCAATTGACCGCTGTGCCTTCACCGACCTTGGCCTTCCACTCGGGGTGGACGCGGCTCAGGTAGTTGGTGAAGTTGAAAGACGTGCCGGAACCATCGGCGCGGCGCACCGGTGCAATGGCTACATCCGGCAGCGCCAGCGTCGGATTCAGCGCCTTGATGGCGGCATCGTTCCATTTGGTGATCTTGCCGAGGTAAATGTCACCCAGCACCTGTCCGTCGAGCTTCATTTGTCCCGGTGCGATGCCCTTCACGTTGATCACCGGCACGGTACCGCCGATCACGGTGGGAAACTGAAACTGTCCCTTGGTCTTCAAGACCTCGTCGGTCAGCGGCATGTCGGAAGCACCGAAGTCAACGGTCTTGGAGTCAATCTGCTTGATGCCGGCACCGGAACCGACCGATTGGTAGTTGATCTTGACGCCAGTGGCCTTGTTGTAGTCGGCAGCCCACTTGGAATAGACCGGCGCCGGAAAGCTGGCGCCGGCACCGGTGATTTCCTGTGCGACGGCGAAATGGAAGCAGGACATGGCAAGAACGCCAGCTGCACTGATCAAGGAGAATTTGAAACTGGTTTTCATTGAAATACCTTTTGAGTTGAATGAAAAGAGGACTTTGGAGCGATGACAGGAATATAAGAAGTTTGTGTGACAGTGGTGTGACACATTTCGATGCCTGGCAAGTAGACGCCTGTCACCTTATCGTCACAAAACATTCTTATGCTCTTGTCCCCAAGACAAGCAATCTTCAGGAGTCCGGTTTGAACCCAAATGACGATGATCTGGTTGAGCGCATCCGGCGCGATCTGGCTGACAGCTACGACGAAGAGTTCGAGCTGGAACTAG
>JBAXNI010000191.1:0-3921 GCA_037133835.1 Comamonadaceae bacterium
GGCGGCGCAATGTTGCAGGATTAAATTTCATGGGCTTGCATCACTTTAAAATCTTCGGCGCTTCAATGATAATCGTTCTATGAAGACTCAATCCCTGCGCCTCTGGTGGCTGCGCACTGCCACCTTTTTGCTGGCGGCCCTGGCAGCAGCCAGCGCCGCCTACTGGGTACTGAAATGGAGTTCGTCCGCGCCCGCCAACCGCGCGCCAGCGGCCGTGCGGACGTTCTCCCGTACCACCCAGACTGACCCGCAGGTGGTGGCGCGACTGCTCGGCGGCGGTCAAAAAGCGGTTGCGGGCCTGGTCGAGAGTGCCTCCAGCCGCTTCAAGCTGATAGGTGTGATTGCCAATCGCACACATGGCGGCTACGCCCTGATATCGGTCGACGGCAAACCGGCCCGACCCTACGAGGTGGGTGCCGCGCTCAACGAGTCACTGGTGTTGAAATCCGTGGCCGCCCGCAGTGCCGCGCTTGCCGCCAGCACGGACAGCCCGATCTCGCTCACACTGGAATTGCCTGTACTGACCAGCAACCCCAGCACCGCGCCAACAGCTCCACTACCGGTCACGGGTGCAGCTACGGCTGCAGTTGCGCCAGCCCCGGAGGCCACCGCTCCACCTGCGCCGGCGACACCCAGGCAACCCCGCTCCAGAGCCACCAGGTCGAATACCGAATAGCGATTGCCTCAGACCTGCGCAGTTTTGAGTGCTGCGCGCATCGCATTGACCACGGCCAAGTAGTCGGGCTTGCCAAAAATGGCGCTACCAGCAACAAAGGTGTCAGCGCCGGCATCAGCCACGCGACGAATGTTGTCGACCTTGATGCCGCCATCGACTTCGAGCCGGATGTCCTTGCCGCTAGCGCTGATGCGCCGGCGCACCTCCTCAATCTTGCGCAGCGCCGAATCAATGAAGCTCTGACCACCAAAACCGGGATTGACGCTCATGATGACAACCAGGTCGATGTCTTCAATGACCCAGTCAAGCACGTCCAGCGGCTCGGCCGGGTTGAACGCCAGACCTGCCTTGCAACCCTTGTCCTTGATTACCTGGATGCTGCGGTGCACATGGCCCGATGCGTCCGGGTGAAAACTGACCAGGTCGGCGCCGGCCTCGGCAAAGGCGCTGGCCAGCGCATCGACCGGCTGCACCATCAGGTGCACATCAATCGGCAAGGCCAAGCCGGTGGCCGTTTTGGCGTGCGGCTTGAGCGCACTGCAGATCATCGGCCCGAAGGTCAGATTCGGCACGTAATGGTTATCCATCACGTCAAAATGGATCCAGTCGCAGCCGGCGGCAATGACATCTTTGACTTCTTCTCCCAGGCGGGCAAAGTCGGCCGACAAAATCGAAGGGGCTATGCGATAGTTCATGGCATGAGTTTAATCAGATAGCATTAGGTCATGTCCAAGTACCAGTTTCGTGTCGAAGTCATGCCCCGCTATCTGGCCGAGCAGTCGGATCCGGAGCAGGATGTGTATGCATTTTCCTACACCGTCACGATCACCAATGTCGGTGAGATCGCGGCCCAGCTGATTTCGCGCAGCTGGAACATCAACGATGCCCTGGGTCACACCGACCGCGTCAGGGGACTCGGCGTGGTTGGTCATCAACCACTGCTGCAGCCGGGTCAGAGTTTTCAGTACAGCAGCGGCACACGCTTGCGCACGCCAACTGGAACCATGCACGGCAGCTTTTTTTGCGTCGCTGAAGACGGTGAGAAGTTTGAAACCGATGTGCCGATGTTTGTTCTGGATGCGCTCAGCGCCGATGATGGCCGGCGCACCCTGCACTGAGCAATGGGCGAGTTTGACCTGATAGCACGCTACTTCAAGCGTCCGCCGCGCGGCGCGGCGCTAGGCGTGGGCGATGACTGCGCCCTGCTGCTGCCGGCACCAGCTACGCAGTTGGCCATTTCCAGCGACATGCTGGTCGAAGGCCGACACTTCTTGGGTACCATCGATCCGCGAAAGCTTGGCCACAAGGCGCTTGCCGTGAACCTGAGCGACCTGGCCGCCTGCGGCGCCAGGCCTTTGGCCTTTACCCTGGCGCTGGCGCTGCCACGCGTTGACGAGAGCTGGCTGGCTGGTTTTTCCGAAGGCCTGCTGGCTTTGGCCGATGCGCATGATTGCGAACTGATCGGCGGCGACACAACGCAGGGACCGCTCAATATTTGCATTACGGTGTTTGGCGAAGTGCCGCTAGTCAATGGGCTCTCGCAGGCGCTGCTGCGCAGCGGCGCGCAAGCAGGTGACGATCTTTATGTCAGTGGCACGCTGGGCGACGCCCGACTCGCGCTGGAAGTCTTTCGCGGCACGCTGTCCGTCCCGGCACCGGTGTTCGAGTTAGCCCGTTCACGCATGGAACAACCCACGCCCCGGGTGGCACTCGGTGTGGCGCTGCGCGGCATTGCCACCTCAGCCATCGATATCAGCGATGGTCTGCTGGGCGACCTGGGCCACATCCTGACACAGTCGGGCATGGGCGCCACCGTACAGGCCGATGTCGCCGCCGCCCTGGTCGCGTCCCGCGCTGCTTATGCCATGGCTGGCGGCGTACACTGCGATGAAATCAGCACCGAGCAGTGGCGCAGCTGGGCCCTGGCCGGCGGCGACGATTACGAGTTGCTGTTCAGTGCTCCGGCCTCTGCCCGCTCGCAAGTGGCGCAAGCCGCTGAGTCCAGCCAGACCGTCGTGACCCGGATCGGCAGGATCGAGCAGGAAAGAGGCCTGCGCCTGACTGATGCCAAGGGGCAGTGGCTGCCCAATGGCTACAGCTCGTTTGACCACTTTGCCTGACGCCCGCTGGAGAAGCTTGCCATGCCAACGCCGCCAGTGATCCCAAACCGACGCTTCATGATGCAGCAACCAGCGCACTTGATCGCACTGGGTTTTGGCTCGGGCCTGAGCCCGGTCGCACCCGGCACGGCAGGTACGCTGTGGGCCTGGGCAGCCTTCACCGTCCTGCAACCGTGGATGACGGAGTTGCGCTGGGCCTGGCTTATTGCCGCTTCGCTGCCACTGGGTTGGTGGGCCTGCAGTATTGCCGCCAGGAACCTGCGCGTGCTCGACCCGAGCAGCGTGGTCTGGGATGAGATTGCCGCCTTCTGGCTGGTGCTGTGGCTGGTCACACCCACCGGTTTCCGGGGCCAGCTGGTAGCGTTCCTGCTGTTTCGCCTGTTCGATGCGGTCAAGGTCGGACCGGTGGGTTGGGCCGACCAATTGTTTCACGATGTTGATCTGGAGAGCGACCCCGCCGCCTGGTACAAAGCCGGCTTTGGCATCATGTTCGACGACCTGATAGCTGCCGGATGCACGCTGTTGGTCATGGCAACATGGAGGTTCTTCCCATGACTGTGGATCTCGTCACCCTGCTGGCGCAAAGACTGATTGAGAAGAAGCTGGCGCTGGTCAGCGCGGAGAGTTGTACCGGTGGTCTGATCGCTGCAGCCTGCACCGATCTGGCTGGATCGAGTGCATGGTTCGAGCGCGGCTTTGTCACCTACTCGAACGACGCCAAGATCGAGTTGCTGGGCGTCGAGGAACGCCTGCTGCGCCGCGCCGGCGCCGTCTGTGAAGGCGTGGCACGCGCCATGGTGACCGGCGCACTGGCTCACTCGCACGCTCAGGTGGCCGTCGCCGTCACCGGTGTGGCCGGCCCGACGGGTGGCAGCCCGGCCAAACCCGTCGGCACGGTCTGGTTCGGCTTTGCGGTGCCGGGTCAAATCCTCACCGAGAAATGCCGTTTCGATGGGGATCGTGCAGCGGTGCGGGCAGCCACAGTGCAGCACGCCTTGATGCGGCTATTGGAATTACTGACGTAGTAGATGTCATTGCGGACACTTTGTCATTGCGGGCTTGACCCGCAATCCAGTGGTGGCGCGGCACTGGATCCCGGGTCAAGCCCGGGATGACAGCATCGGG
>JBAXNI010000192.1:0-3876 GCA_037133835.1 Comamonadaceae bacterium
TCAATACGTCTCCAGGTGCAGTCGCCCTTCACGCTTGAGCGCCGCACCAAGCGCGTCCCAGGCCAGACCGGCCTGCTGCGCCACATCACGTAGCGCCAGCAACACACCTTCTTCCATGCTCTTGAGACCGCAGACGTAGAAGTACGCGTTTGAATCCGACAGCAGCAGCGCCAGGTCGGCGGCACGTTCGCGCATCAGGTCCTGCACGTAGCGCTTGGGTTGCCCCGGCGTGCGCGAGAAGGCAAAGTTGATGTCGATGAAATCTTTGGGCAGCTTTTGCAGCGGCCCGAAGTAGGGCAATTCTTCCTGGCTGCGTGCGCCAAAGAACAGCATCAATTTGCCACTCTCGAACTTGCCCGACTGACGCAAGCGCCGCCGCCATTCCGTGATGCCGCGCATGGGCGCACTGCCGGTGCCGGTGCAGATCATGACGATGTGCGAGCGCGGGTGATTCGGGATCAGGAAGCTCGCGCCAAAGGGACCGATGACTTGTACCTTGTCGCCTGGCTTCAGGTCACAGACATAGTTGGAACCGATGCCGCGCACCGGCTTGCCCTGATGATCAGCAAGCACGCGCTTGACCGTCAGCGCCAGGTTGTTGTAACCGGGTCGCTCGCCGTTGCGTGGACTCGCGATCGAGTACTGGCGCGCATGGTGCGCACGCCCCTGATCGTCCAGACCCGGCGGGATGATGCCGATCGACTGCCCCTCGAGAAACGGAAACGGCATGGCACCGAAATCCAGCACGACGTGGTGCGTGTCGTAGTCCTGCCCGACCTTGGTCACCCGAACATTGCCGGCCACCGTGGCAGTGACGAACTTTTCTGCAGACTTCGGTCCGTACAGGTTGGTGTAGGCATGCGCGGCCGACCACGGTGGGACCGTGGACGCGAAGCTGGCGGAATTGACTACCTCACCTGGGCCAATTGCATCGTATGCAACAGCGGGTGCAGCTGACTCATCCGCAGCCGGAACGGCAGCGGCGCTGATCCCCTGCTGCGCCAGTTCCTCTGCGCTCAGTTGAGCCGGCAGTTCGTCCCAGCCCAGTTGCGCATCCACGCTATAGGCTTGCAATCGCGCCACCACGCGCCAGTTGTCGATAGAGCCGGTCGGACAAGGTGGAATGCAGGCCATGCACAGATTGCACTTGGCTGCATCGACAACATAGTTGCGCGAATCGTGCGAGATCGCCGCCACCGGACAGGTGGCCTCGCAGGTATTGCAGCGAATGCAAACCTCGGGGTCTATCAGATGCTGGCGCAGGGCCTGGTTGTCCGACATGGCTGCCGTCATCAGTTAAAGCGCACGTACTCGAAGTCTGCCGGCTGGCGGTTGATACCAACAATCGGCGGCGCAATCCAGTTGGCGAACTGACCGGGTGCCACAACGCGCCCCATCAGACTGGCGACAAAAGCCTTGTCGGTCGCACTCGGCAGCCACTGGTCCACATTGGCCTGCCACTCAGCCTCTGACAGCACACGACCATCTGGCGACACCTTGGCATTGGCCAGTGCACCGATGTTACGGTGAAAGGCCTTGTGCGGCACGCTCAGGCGCAGCCCAATGCCCGCCTTCTCGATGACGCGATTCCAGCGTTGCACGCCACCGATCGAGTCCTTGATGTAGTCATCGCGCAGCACTTCGTTGAGCGCGTTCAGCATCGGCACTTCACGCTCGACCAACTGGCCGCCCTGCACCGCCAGCACCTTGTAAGTGCTGCCCTTGAGTACGTGGTCGTCGATACGCTTGCCCTCTTCATAGCGACCTTTCAGACCCGTGCTGTAAAAGGTGGCGGCGTTGCTCGACTCGTCAGAGCCGAACAGGTCGATGGTCACGCTGAAGTGAAAATTGAGGTAACGCTGGATGGTCGGCAGATCAATCACGCCAGCGGCACGCAGCTTGGTCACATCGTCGGTCTTGAGGTCGTTCATGGCCTGGCAGGTGCGTGCGATGACGCGGCTGACACCGGACTCGCCGACGAACATGTGGTGCGCCTCTTCTGTCAGCATGAACTTGGTCGTGCGCGCCAGCGGATCAAAGCTGCTCTCGGCCAGCGCGCAGAGCTGGAACTTGCCATCCCGGTCGGTGAAATAGGTGAACATGAAGAAGCTCAGCCAGTCCGGCGTTTCTTCGTTGAAGGCCTGCAGGATGCGCGGGTTGTCCTGCTGACCGCTGCGCCGCTCCAGCAGGGCCTCGCCCTCCTCGCGGCCATCGCGGCCAAAGAACTTGTGCAGCAGGTAAACCATGGCCCACAGGTGCCGGCCCTCCTCGACGTTGACCTGAAACAGGTTGCGCAGGTCGTACTGGCTGGGCGCGGTCAAGCCCAGATGGCGCTGCTGCTCGACCGAGGCTGGCTCCGTGTCACCCTGGGTCACGATGATGCGGCGCAGGTTCGCGCGGTACTCACCGGGCACGTCCTGCCACGCAGCCTCGCCCAGGTGGTCGCCAAAGTGAATCTTGCGGTCGGCCTCGGCCGGGTTCAGGAAGATGCCCCAGCGATAGTCAGGCATCTTGACATGGCCGAACTGCGCCCAGCCCTGCGGATCGACGCTCACTGCAGTGCGCAGATAAACGTCAAAATTCTGCGAGTCGTCCGGTCCCATGTCGCCCCACCAGCGCAGGTAGTTGGGCTGCCACTGCTCGAGCGCGCGCTGCAGTGTGCGGTCTTCGCTGAGGTTGACGTTGTTGGGGATTTTTTCGCTGTAGTTGATGGCCATGCATTGCTCCTGTGGTGTTCGAGAGGGGGTCAGACGCGGTTCCAGTCAAAGGCGACTTTTTCGCCCTTGCCGTAGACTTTGAGTGCACCTTTTTCACCGACCGCGTTGGGCCGCTGAAAGATCCAGTTTTGCCAGGCTGTGAGTCGGCCGAAAATGCGCGTGAACATGTTTTCCTGACTGTTGAAGCGCAGATTCGCTTCCATGCCCGTCAGGGCATCGGGCGACATGCTGATGCGCTCCTCGATTGCGATACGCACTTCGTCCGCCCAGTCGATGTCGTCCGGGCTGGATGTCACCAGGCCGAGTTTCAATGCTGCCTCACCGTCCAGTGCTTTGCCGATCTCGGCGCGAACGGCGTCAAGCGGCGCCAGTTCGTCGTAGAAACGGCGCTGCAAGCGGCTTTGGCCGGTAACCATCGGGTACAGGCCAAAATTCGTCTCGGTCAGCGCGATGCGCGGCGCCATGGCCGCTTCGTCGGGCAGTACAAACTGGTAACTGCGGTCGCAGGCCAGCGCGAGTTCCAGCAAGGTACCGGCAAAACACGAGCCGGGCTCGATCAGGGCAAACAGGCTGCGCGATGAGACATCAAGACGACTCAGGGTGCGGCGCAGCAGGCCTATGGTCTCGCGCACCAGCCAGTGGCCCTGATGCGCCAGCAACGTCGCATCCATGGCCAGCACATCGGCCACCGCTCCTTCGGTCTTGATCAGCCAGATACCGGTGTCGAGTTCGTTGGTGCGCATCGACAAAATGGCATCTTCGAGTTCGCGCGCCATGGCCAGAGGGTACCAGCTGTCACCTGCCGCTTCAATCGCAGCAATGTCAGCGGGCTGAGGGCCCATCGGCGCATTGACGGTGAAAGTGGCGGCCCGCATGGCGCGGTCAATCTCCACCTTCACGTGGATGTAGCGCAAGGCATCGGCTTCCAGCACGCGCTGCAGCGGATTCAATGTGACACCCTGAGCCTGCGCCGGGCGGTCGCTGCCCTCTGCCAGCTCGAGCGCGCGCTGGCGCACCTTTTGCGCAAACACGGCTGGCTTGGCAATGGCATCCACGAGACGCCAGGCCACAGCCTTTTCACCACGCACACCCTCAACGTTGGTACAGAACAGGTCGGCCAGATCGTGGCGCACATGGCGCTTGTCGGTCACCCGGGTCA
>JBAXNI010000193.1:0-3871 GCA_037133835.1 Comamonadaceae bacterium
AGGATATTTTCAAGCGCCATTATTTATTCCCCTGGGCGCGCAGGCCGTCGACCAGTTGATCGAGCTTGTCGTCACTCATGAAACTGCACATGTGCCGGTCGTTCACCAGCAGCACCGGCGAGTCGGCGCAGGCGCCCAGACACTCACACTGCTGCAGGGTAAACAGGCCATCGGCGGTGGTTTCTCCCATCCCGATGTCGAGTTTTTCTTCGAGGTGCTTGAGCGCTCGCCCACCGTCGCGCAACTGGCACGGCAGATTGGTGCATACATTGAGCTTGTACTTGCCAACCGGCTGCTGGTTGTACATGTTGTAGAAGGATGTCACCTCGTGCACGGCGATCGGCGCCATGCCAAGATAGTCGGCAACCAGCTTTTCACTTTCGGCACTGACGTAGCCGAGTTCCTGCTGAACGATGGCCAGACAAGCCATGACGGCTGACTGCTTCTGGTCAGCCGGGTATTTGGCAACTTCTTTGGCGAAGCGCGCTTTGGACTCTTCGGAAATCATCGATCAACTTCCCCAAACACAATATCCAACGAACCAATAATGGCCACGGCATCACCAATCATGTGCCCTCGCCCCATTTCGCCCAGCGCCGCCAGATGAACAAAGGCGGGCGGACGAATCTTCATGCGGTAAGGCTTGTTGGCGCCGTCACTGATCATGTAGATGCCAAATTCACCCTTCGGATGCTCAATCGTGGCATAGGCCTCTCCCTCTGGCACGCAAAAACCTTCCGTGAAGAGTTTGAAGTGATGAATCAACTCTTCCATGCTGGACTTCATGGATTCGCGGCTCGGCGGCGCAACCTTGTGGTTGTCAGTGATGACGGGGCCCGGATTGACGCGCAGCCAGTCGACACACTGCTTGATGATGCGGTTGGACTGCTTCATCTCCTCCATGCGCACCAGATAACGGTCGTAGTTATCACCCGTCTTACCAACCGGAATATCAAAGTCCAGTTTGTCATAGACCTCGTAGGGCTGCTTCTTGCGCAGATCCCACGCCACACCAGAGCCGCGCAACATCGGACCGGAAAAACCCAGATTCAAAGCGCGCTCAGGTGACACAACGCCGATTCCCACCGTGCGTTGCTTCCAGATCCGGTTGTCAGTCAACAGCGTGTGGTACTCGTCCAGACAGCCCGGGAAACGCTGCGTGAAATCGTCAATGAAGTCAAGCAAACTTCCGTCGCGCGCACGATTGAGTTGCGCAGTCGACTTGGCACTGCGAATCTTGTTGGGCTGATGGCGCGCCATGGTGTCAGGCAGATCGCGATAAACGCCTCCCGGGCGGAAGTAGGCCGCATGCAGACGTGCACCACTCACGGCTTCATACATGTCAAGCAGGTCTTCCCGTTCCCGAAATGCGTACAACATCACGGTCATCGCGCCGCAGTCAAGGGCACCGGCGCCAACGCACAGCAAATGGTTCAGCAGGCGGGTGATTTCGCAGAACATGACGCGGATGTATTTGGCGCGTTCCGGCACTTCAATACCCAGCATCTTCTCGATCGCCAGGCAGTAAGCGCTCTCGTTGCACATCATCGACATGTAGTCGAGCCGGTCCATGTAGGGCAAAGCCTGGATGTAGGTCTTGCCTTCAGCCAGTTTTTCGGTAGCACGGTGCAGCAGCCCGATGTGTGGGTCGGCGCGTTGAATCACTTCGCCATCGAGTTCCAGCACAAGACGCAAAACGCCGTGCGCCGCCGGATGTTGCGGTCCGAAGTTGAGGGTGTAGTTTTTGATTTCAGCCATGACCAAACTGCCTAATGCCGGCCTCCGTAATTCTCTTCACGGATGACACGCGGCGTAATCTCGCGCGGCTCGATCGTGACCGGTTGGTACACAACGCGCTTCTGCTCTGCGTCGTAACGCATCTCGACGTGACCCGAAATCGGGAAATCCTTACGGAACGGGTGGCCAATAAAGCCATAGTCCGTCAGGATTCGACGCAAATCGGAATGCCCTTCAAAGACAATGCCAAACAGGTCAAAGGCTTCACGCTCAAACCAGTTGGCAGAATTCCAGACATCGCACAGCGACTGGACAACCGGAAAATCGTCGTCAGGCGCGAACACCTTGAGCCGCACTCGCTGATTCAGGCTGATCGACAGCAGATGAGACACGATGCAAAAACGCAGACCACTCTGGGGTTCGTCCTTGTAGGTGGAGTAATCGACTCCGCACAGATCCATCAACTGCTCAAACCTGCAATTCGGGTCATCACGCAGAATCTTTGCGGCTTGCAAATAGTCAGCAGCATCAACAACGATTGTGAGTTCACCAAGTCGAATCACACTGCTCTTGAGCAAGTTGCCCAAGGCTGCTTCAATACTGGTTTTGGTGGTCTGCGGATTTACAGCGTAGGTTGTCATCGCCATCCCTTCAGGTGCGTGCAATGGTTTGCGTGCGGCGAATCTTGTACTGCAACTGAATGATGCCGTACAGCAAGGCTTCTGCCGTCGGCGGACAACCGGGCACATAAATATCAACCGGGACGATGCGATCGCAACCCCGCACCACAGAGTAGCTGTAGTGATAGTAGCCGCCGCCATTGGCGCAAGACCCCATCGACAGCACCCAGCGCGGCTCGCTCATCTGGTCATAAACCTTGCGAAACGCGGGCGCCATCTTGTTGCACAGCGTGCCGGCCACGATGATCAGGTCGGCCTGGCGTGGACTGGCGCGGAACACTTCGGCACCAAAGCGACTGATGTCATAGCGCGCCGCAGCGGAATGCATCATTTCTACCGCGCAACATGCCAACCCGAAAGTCATGGGCCAGATCGAACCGGTCTTGGCCCAGTTCACCACCGAGTCGAAACTGGTGGTGACAAAGCCCTCTTTCAATACGCCTTCAATCATCGCGTCATTCCCAGTCAAGGGCCCCTTTTTTCCACATGTACACAAAGCCGACGACAAGAATGCCGACAAACTCCATGATGGACCAGAATCCAACCGCGCCTATCTCCTTCAGCGACACCGCCCAAGGAAACAGGAAGGCAATTTCGAGGTCAAAGAGGATAAACAGAATGGCTACCAGGTAGTAGCGCACATCGAACTTCATGCGGGCATCTTCGAAAGCTTCGAAGCCGCATTCGTACGGAGAATTCTTTGCGGGATAAGGTCGATTCGGGCCGAGGATGTAACCAATCACCTGAGGGGCGATGCCAACTCCCAAGCCGACCAGAATGAACAGGAGAATTGGCAGATACTGATCAAGATTCATCGGACGATTTTGATCCAAGTTTTTGCTTGGTGCTTTGATCCACATCAAGCATGTCTGTCTGGTGCCTTCGGCGAGACTCGAACTCGCACAGCTTTCGCCACTACCCCCTCAAGATAGCGTGTCTACCAATTTCACCACGAAGGCGGTTTTTGCTGTCTGGATTGCGTGAGGCACCTTGCGGTTTTGGCTTTCAAGACAGGGCAGAGTTTACCCCGAAATTTGCTCGTTGCCGGAACTTGACGCTGCAATCAGATACCGATTATTTGGACGGAATTTGTGCTGCGCCGGAAGCGGCCACAACCGGCGCAGCGACTGCTGGCGCAGGCGCTGTGACGGCCGCATTTTCCAGCACGCTGCCAGAACTTGCTGCCGGTCGCACGGAGCCAAAATAGGCCAAGGCCAAAGTGCAGATAAAAAACACCGTCGCCAGCACAGCCGTGGTACGCGAGAGAAAGTTGGCACTGCCACTGGCGCCGAACAGACTGCCTGAACCACCACTTCCGAAAGCAGCCCCCATGTCAGCACCCTTGCCATGTTGCACCAGAATCAGGCCGATCATGGCGACCGCAGCAATCATCTGGACGGCAAGAAGAATGGATAGAAAAATACTCATGGAACACTCCTGAACAAGTAACGACC
>JBAXNI010000194.1:0-3828 GCA_037133835.1 Comamonadaceae bacterium
TCACCAAAGCGGCTCAGGCCCTGCAGGCAGGCCGGGCAGGAGGTCAGGATCTTGATGTTGTCCTTCGCGGCCAGGCCACCCATTTCACGCAGTTGAGCTTCGCCTTTACGGATTTCTTCTTCCTTGCGAAAGCGCACCTGGGTCGAGACGTCCGGCCGGTTCAGCGCCAGCGTGCCGGACTCACCGCAACAACGCTCGGACTGGATGACCTTGTCACCCAGCAGCGCTCTGACGGTCTTGATGGGCTCCTGCAACTTCATCGGGCTGTGGCAGGGGTCGTGGAACAGAAATGACCCAGCGTCTTTCAGCGTGACGCCCTTCTCCAGCAGGTACTCATGAATGTCGATGATGCGGCTGCCCGGAAAGATCTGGTCGAACTCGTAGCCCTGCAACTGATCGAAACAGGTGCCGCAACTCACCACCACCGTCTTGATGTCCAGATAGTTCAGGGTATTGGCCACGCGGTGAAACAGCACCCGGTTGTCGGTGATGATCTTCTCTGCCTTGTCAAACTCGCCGGCGCCGCGCTGCGGGTAGCCGCAACACAGATAGCCCGGCGGCAGCACCGTTTGAACGCCCGCATGCCAGAGCATGGCTTGCGTGGCCAGCCCGACCTGGCTGAAAAGGCGCTCCGACCCACAACCAGGAAAGTAGAACACCGCTTCCGTTTCGGCACTGGTGACTCGCGGGTCGCGAATGATGGGAACGTAGTCCTTGTCTTCAATATCAAGCAGGGCACGCGCCGTCTTCTTCGGCAAGCCACCAGGCATCTTCTTGTTGACAAAGTGAATGATCTGCTCTTTCAGCGGCGCTGTGCCCACAGTGGCTGGCGGCGCCTTGGTCTGCCGGCGCGAAATCACCTTGAACATATCCGAGGCAAAACGCTGCGCCCTGATCGCCACGTTGACCATGACCGATCGCGCCAGCCGGATCGTTTCCGGATTGGTGGCGTTGAGCATGAACATGGCCGCGGCACCGGCTGGCCGGAAAGTCTTCTGGCCCATCTTGCGCAGCAGGTTGCGCATGTTCATCGTGACATCGCCAAAATCGATATCCACCGGGCATGGCGACAGGCACTTGTGGCAAACCGTGCAGTGGTCAGCCACGTCTTCAAATTCCTGCCAATGCCGTATCGAGATGCCGCGCCGGGTCTGTTCTTCGTACAGGAACGCTTCCACCAGCAGGGACGTCGCCAGAATCTTGTTGCGCGGGCTGTACAGCAGATTGGCGCGCGGCACGTGGGTGGCGCAGACCGGCTTGCACTTGCCGCAGCGCAGGCAGTCCTTCACACTGTCGGCAATGGCGCCGATGTCGCTTTGCCGCATGATGAGCGACTCGTGTCCCATCAAGCCAAAGCTCGGCGTGTAGGCGTTGGTCAGGTCAGACTGACGATCCTGACCCCGAGCAATACCGCGCAACAGTTTTCCCTTGTTAAAGCGCCCCTCGGGGTCGATCCTCGCCTTGTACTCCGAAAATGGTCGAAGTTCTTCGTCCGTCAGGAACTCCAGCTTGGTGATGCCAATGCCATGCTCGCCCGAGATCACACCGTCCAGCGAACGAGCGAGCGCCATGATGCGTTTCACCGCACCGTGCGCTACCTGCAACATGTCGTAGTCATCGCTGTTGACCGGAATGTTGGTATGCACATTCCCGTCTCCGGCGTGCATGTGCAGCGCGGCCCAGACGCGACCCTTGAGCACGCGCTGGTGCAGCGCGTCGCATTCGCGCAGGATGGCTTCAAAAGCACCGCCGCTGAAGATGTTCTGCAGGGGTGCGCGCAGCTGCGTCTTCCAGCTGGCACGCAAGCTGTGATCCTGCAACTGCACAAACAGGCCATTCACATCGCTCAGCCAGCCCTGCCACAGCGTGCGAACTTCTGCGATCAGCACCTGCGCCTGTGCAACGCGGTCCTCCAGCAACTCCTTGGACACAAGCAGGCTGGCATCATCATGTTTACCCAGCGGCAGTTGGCCAGCAGCAAAAAACTCGTCCAGTTCGTCGCACAGCGCAATCTTGTTGAGCAGACTCAGCTCGATGTTGATGCGCTCGATGCCGTCGGTGTACTCAGCCATGCGCGGCAAAGGTATCACCACGTCTTCGTTGATCTTGAAAGCGTTGGTGTGCTTGCTGATCGCTGCAGTGCGCTTGCGGTCGAGCCAGAATTTCTTGCGCGCGTCAGCACTGATGGCAATGAAACCTTCGCCGCTGCGTGAGTTGGCGATGCGTACGACTTCCGAAGTCGTGCGCGCCACCGCATCGGCATCGTCACCCGCGATGTCGCCAAACAGCACCATCTTGGGCAGGCCGCCACGGCGCGATTTGGTGGCATAACCGACCGCCCGCAGGTAGCGCTCGTCCAGATGTTCCAGGCCCGCCAGCAATACGCCGGAGCGCTTCTGTTCGCTGAACATGAAGTCCTTGATCTCGACAATGCTGGGCACCGCATCCCTGGCATGGCCAAAAAACTCCAGGCACACCGTGCGTGTGTGCGCCGGCTTGCGGTGCACGATCCAGCGCGCGCTGGTGATCAATCCGTCGCAGCCTTCCTTCTGGATGCCCGGCAGGCCGCTGAGAAACTTGTCGGTCACATCCTTGCCAAGCCCCTCCTTGCGAAAGGTCTGGCCAGGAATGTCGAGTTGCTCGGTGCGCAGCAGGGTCTTGCCGTCGGCAGCGAAATAGCGCAGTTCGAAACGCGCCAGTTCGGCATCGTGAATCTTGCCCAGGTTGTGCCCCAGACGCGTCACCTCCAGCCACTCGGCCTGCGGTGTGACCATGCGCCAGCTCGCCAGATTGTCCAGCGCTGTACCCCACAAAACCGCTTTCTTGCCGCCGGCATTCATGGCGATGTTGCCGCCAATGCACGAAGCCTCGGCCGATGTCGGGTCGACGGCAAAAACAAAACCGGCTCGCTCGGCCGCGTCCGCCACGCGCTGCGTGACCACGCCGGCTTCGGTCCAGACCGTGGCCACCGGCTGCACCAGCCCCGGCAACGTCACCATCTCGACCTCGGTCATGGCTTCGAGCTTTTCGGTATTGATAACCACGCTCTTCCATGTCAGGGGAATGGCGCCACCGGTGTAGCCGGTACCACCGCCTCGTGGAATGATGGTCAGCCCGAGTTCGATGCAGCCCTTCACTAACGCAGCCATCTCGGCTTCGGTATCGGGCGTGAGCACGACAAACGGGTACTCGACGCGCCAGTCGGTGGCATCGGTCACATGACTGACGCGCGACAGTCCGTCAAACTTGACGTTATCCTTGGCGGTAAGTCGGTAAAGTACGCGTTGCGCCTTGCGGCGCAGGGCGGTTGTTTCAACAAAGGCGGCATTGAAAGCCTGCACCGCCGCGTCCGCCGCGGTAAGCAGTTCACCCACCATGGCGTCACGCTCCGGATCCCCATCCGGCGTGCGGCGCTTCTGCACTTCGCCCAGCCGGTGCTGCAGCGCTTCCACGAGCATCTGGCGCCGCTTCGGGTTGTCCAGCAAATCATCCTGCAAGTACGGGTTGCGCTGCACCACCCAGATATCACCCAGCACCTCGTAGAGCATGCGCGCAGAGCGGCCCGTACGGCGTTCCTCACGCAGGCGGTTCAGCGCTTCCCAGGAACGCTCACCCAGCAGTCGAATGACGATTTCCCGGTCAGAAAACGAGGTGTAGTTGTAAGGTATTTCCCGAATCCGGGCGTGTTCGTGCGGCACGTGCGTTGCGGCACCAGGCGAGTGGTCAAGCTGAGTGGGTACGTTCATCGAACGGGGGATATTACCGCAGCGCAACAAACTCTCAGGATAGCCACCACAATGGCATCAAGCCCAGCAATGACAATCCGGT
>JBAXNI010000195.1:0-3807 GCA_037133835.1 Comamonadaceae bacterium
TTGCTGTTGGCGATAGACTTGGAATATTAGGAGAACCCATGAAAATCATCGATTCCATCGTTACTCAGGCGGCCGGCATCGCTGCCATTCGCCGCGACATCCACGCCCATCCTGAACTCTGTTTTGAAGAATCCCGCACCGCTGACCTGGTAGCTCAGAAGCTGACGGAGTGGGGCATTCCGATTCATCGCGGCATGGGCACCACGGGTGTCGTTGGCATCATCAAGAACGGTACATCCTCGCGCGCCATTGGCCTGCGCGCCGACATGGATGCCTTGCCGATGCAGGAGTTCAATACCTTCGGCCACGCCAGCAAGCAGGCCGGCAAGATGCACGCCTGCGGTCATGATGGGCACACCGCCATGTTGCTCGCGGCGGCGCAACATTTCGCCAAGGAACGCCATTTTGATGGCACGGTGTACCTGATATTCCAGCCGGCCGAAGAGGGCGGCGGCGGCGCGCGCGAGATGATCAAGGACGGCTTGTTCGAGAAGTTCCCGATGGACGCGGTTTTTGGCATGCACAACTGGCCGGGTTCGGCGGTGGGCAAGTTTGCCGTCGCAGGCGGACCGGTGATGGCATCGAGCAACGAGTTCAAGATCACCATTTACGGCAAGGGTGGCCACGCTGCGGCGCCGCACAACAGCCTGGACCCGGTGCCGGTGGCCTGTCAGATGGTGCAGGCTTTTCAGACCATCATCAGTCGCAGCAAGAAGCCGATTGATGCCGGCGTGATTTCGGTCACCATGATTCACGCAGGGGAAGCCACCAACGTGATACCGGATCACTGCGAGTTGCAGGGCACGGTGCGCACCTTCTCGGTGGAAGTGCTGGACCTGATCGAGCAGCGCATGAAGAGCATTGCCGAGCACACCTGCGCCGCTTTTGATATGCGCTGCGAGTTTGAGTTTGTGCGCAACTACCCGCCCACCATCAACAGCGTCGCCGAGGCCGAGTTTGCGCGCAAGGTGATGCAGAGTATCGTCGGCGCCGACAACGTGCTGCCGCAGGAGCCGGTCATGGGTGCGGAAGATTTCTCTTACATGCTGATGGCCAAGCCGGGCTGCTATTGCTTTATTGCCAACGGAGACGGCACGCACCGCGAAGCGGGGCATGGGCAGGGTCCGTGCATGCTGCACAACCCGAGTTATGACTTCAACGACGACATGATTCCACTGGGCGCCACTTACTGGGTGCGCCTGGCCGAGGAATGGCTGAAGACGGCTGCTTGAGGCAGGTGTTGTCATGATGAATGTGTCAGACGCTTTTTCTGCCAGTTACGCGCAGGCCCGGGGCAAGTTTTTTGCTGCTGCCGTGGCCGCCAACTTGCCGGTGACTTCGCACGCGCACCCGCGCGCCGGGCGTGACGGTGAAGCGCTGGCGATGGACGTGGTGCTGGACGGAACGCCGGACGCTGAGCGGCTGCTGATTGTCAGCAGTGCCTGTCATGGCGTTGAAGGCTATTGCGGCAGTGGCGTGCAGGTGTTCGCCCTGCATGACCAGGAGTGGCGCGACAAGGCTCATGAACTGGGTGTGGCAGTACTGTACGTTCACGCACTCAACCCTTTCGGTTTTTCCCATGTGCGCCGGGCGACCCACGAAAACGTCGACATCAACCGCAATTTTCATGACTTCAGCCAGGCGCTGCCGGTCAACCTTGGCTACCGCAGTGTTCATTCCCTGCTGCTGCCGGAGCTCTGGCCGCCGGACGCCGATAACGCCGCTGCCATTGCCGGCTTCATCGAGAAGAATGGCGCGGGGGCGTTCCAGTCCGCCGTCTCGGGCGGTCAGCATGAGTTTCCCGATGGCCTGTTTTTTGGTGGCACCGAGCCGACCTGGAGCAACCTGACGATTCGTCAGGTGTTGCGTGATCACGGCCGCACAGCGCGCAAGCTGGCCTGGATTGACATTCACACCGGCCTGGGTCCCAGTGGCGTGGGTGAGCGCATTTTTGCCTGCAAGGATGACAAGGCAGCTTATGCCCGGGCCAGCCAGTGGTGGGGTGGCGGCGGTACGACGCCGGTGACTTCGATTTACGACGGGTCCTCAACTTCGGCGTTCCTCACCGGCCTGATGTGGATGTCCGCCTACGAGGAGTGTCCGCAGGCCGAGTACACCGGGCTGGCGATGGAGTACGGCACGCTGCCTTTCCCGCAAGTGACGCAGGCGCTGCGCGCCGAGCATTGGCTGAACAAGCATCCAGAGGCGCCGGATGATTTGGCGAAACAGATCAAGCAGCAGATGCTCGATGCGTTCTACACCGACACCGATGTCTGGAAGGATCAGATCATCAGCCAGGCGCGCCAGTCCATGTTCCAGGCGGTGGATGGTCTGGGCAGCTGAGAAAGTACCATGTTCGAATCTGCTGAGATTGGTCACGAGATCGGCAAGAAGGTATACAAGCAGCGCGAGTCGGTATTGCGCGAGGCATTGCTGGGATTGCAATACCAGTTGTTGAAATCAGCCAGGTTCCCGGTCATCATTCTGGTCAACGGCGTGGACGGCGCCGGCAAGGGTGAAACTGTCAATCTGTTCAACGAGTGGATGGATCCGCGTCACATCCGGACGGAGGCGCTCGGCGAGACGGCCGAGGACCATTACGGGCTGCCTGCGATGTGGCGCTTCTGGCAGGTGCTGCCGGCCAAAGGGCATATCGGTATTCTTTTCGGTTCCTGGTACAGCGAACCCATCGTTGCGCGGGTCATGGGGCACGAGAAGACCGCGCGTTTTACGCAACGGCTGGAGAGCATTCGCGAGTTTGAACGCATGCTGGTGGCCGAGGGTGCGCTGCTGGTGAAGTTCTGGTTTCATCTGTCCAAGGCGGCCGCCCGCAAGAGGTTCAAGGCACTGGAAGCGGACCCCCGCAATGCGTGGCGCGTGACACCCCAGGACTGGCAGCGTCTCAAGCACTACGATGCTTTTGTCAAAGTCAGCGAGCAGGCCCTGCGCAAGACCAGCACCGGTGAGGCGCCATGGCTGGTGATTGATGGAAGCGATCCGGCTTACCGGGCGTTGACCGCTGGTCAGTATCTGCTTGACGCACTTGGCCAGCGGCTGGCTGGGCAGGCGGCGGTGGCGGCAGTGTCGGCGCCGGTGGCGCCCGTGGCCATGGATCAGCGTACTTTGCTTGGCTCCTTTGACTACCGGCGGTCTCTGCCACTCAAGACCTACCAGCGTCGTCTGGTGGAATTGCAGGGTCGATTGAACTTGCTGATGCGTGACGCGGCTATGCGAAAGCGCTCGCTGGTGCTGGTGTTCGAGGGCATGGACGCAGCCGGCAAGGGAAGCACGATCCGGCGCGTGACCCAAGCCCTGGACGCGCGCCAGTACCACGTCACACCGATTGCCGCCCCCAGCGAAGAGGAGCGCGCCCAGCCCTACCTGTGGCGCTTCTGGCGCCATTTGCCGCACCATGGTCATGCAGCACTGTTCGATCGTTCCTGGTACGGCCGCGTGCTGGTGGAGCGGGTGGAGGGTTTCTGCAGCGAGAGCGACTGGATGCGTGCATTCGACGAAATCAACGCCTTCGAGGAACAACTGGTGGATTCAGGCGCGGTAGTCATCAAGTTTTGGTTGGCGATCACGCTGGATGAGCAGTTGCGTCGCTTCAACGAGCGCAAGGCGACACCGCACAAGAACTTCAAAATTACCGAGGACGATTGGCGTAACCGCGACAAGTGGCCGCAGTACGAGCGAGCCATCGGCGACATGATAGACCGCACTTCGACTGAACTGGCGCCGTGGCACGTAGTGGCTTCCGATGACAAGATGTTTTCTCGGATCGAGGTGCTCACGAAGCTGTGCGAA
>JBAXNI010000196.1:0-3717 GCA_037133835.1 Comamonadaceae bacterium
TTATCCGCCCCGACGCATCATGTCGAAGAACTCGCTGTTGTTCTTCGTGGCACGCATCTGTTTGAGCACCATCTCCATGGATTCGATTTCATCCATGTTGTAGAGAAATTGGCGAAGGATGCGCGTCTTTTGCAGGATCTCGGGTTGCAGCAGCAACTCCTCCCGGCGTGTGCCACTGCGGTTGAGCTGGATCGACGGAAAGACCCGCTTTTCGTAAAGACGACGGTCCAGATGGATTTCCGAGTTGCCGGTTCCCTTGAATTCTTCAAAGATCACTTCGTCCATGCGGCTGCCGGTATCGACCAGTGCCGTAGCGATGATGGTGAGCGATCCGCCTTCTTCCACGTTGCGCGCGGCGCCCAGAAAGCGCTTGGGACGTTGCAGAGCGTTGGAGTCAACCCCGCCGGTCAACACCTTGCCGCTGGAGGGAACCACATTGTTGTAGGCGCGCGCCAGCCTGGTGATGGAGTCCAGCAGAATGACAACGTCCTTCTTCAACTCGACCAGGCGCTTGGCGCGCTCGATCACCATCTCGGCCACGTGAACGTGGCGTGCCGCGGGTTCGTCAAAGGTGGAGGCGATGACTTCGCCCTTGACGGTGCGTTGCATTTCTGTCACTTCTTCGGGCCGTTCATCTACCAGCAGCACCATCATGTGAATTTCAGGATAGTTGGCACTGATGGCGTGCGCAATGTGCTGCATCATCACCGTCTTGCCGCTTTTCGGCGGTGCCACCAGCAACGCGCGCTGGCCCTTGCCGATCGGGGCGATGATGTCAATGATGCGTCCGGTGATGTTTTCGTCGGTCTTGATGTCCTGTTCCAGTCTCATCTGGACCTTCGGGAACAGTGGCGTCAGGTTTTCAAACATCACCTTGTGCTTGTTGTCTTCCGGGCCGCCGCCATTGACGCGATCAAGCTTGTTCAGCGCAAAGTAGCGTTCGCCGTCTTTCGGTGTGCGCACTTCGCCTTCGATCATGTCGCCGGTGTGCAGATTAAAGCGGCGCACCTGGCTCGGGCTGATGTAGATGTCGTCGGTCGAGGCGGTATAGCTGGTGTCGGGGCTGCGCAGGAAGCCGAACCCGTCAGGCAGGATCTCCAGTACACCGTCGGCGATGATCTGTTCGCCGGTGCGTGCGCGCTTCTTGATGATGGCAAACATCAGTTCCTGCTTGCGCATGCGGCCGGTGTTTTCAATCTCAAGCTCTTCAGCCTGCTTGAGGACTTCGGACACGTGCAGTGCCTTGAGTTCGTTTAAGTGCATGGAGTGGCTAACAAGGGTTGGAACGAAATACGGGGGAGGTTTCAGTGAGGTGGATGGTCATCTTCCACCTCAAACTGCTAAACGGGGAACTCGAACCGACCTGGGTTGGAAGTCGGTGAACTGGCGCAATTATGACAGGAAAAGTCCGGGCTGCTGTCAGGCCAATTGCTGGTCGATAAAGGCGATCATCTGGGCTTTGCTCATGGCACCCACCTTGGTCGCGGCCAGTTGACCACCCTTGAACAGCATCAACGTCGGAATGCCGCGAATGCCATACTTGGCGGGAATGTCGCGGTTTTCGTCGACGTTCATCTTGGCGACCTGCAACTTGCCGTCATAGGTGGTGGAGACGTCATCCAGAATCGGAGCAATCATCTTGCACGGCCCACACCACTCCGCCCAGTAATCCACCAGCACGGGTACGGCAGATTTCAGGACGTCCGATTCAAAAGAGTCGTCAGACACATGTTTGATAAGTTCGCTCGCCATCTTGATTCCTAATAGAGGGGGTGTAGATACAGTTAAAGTGGGGAAATTGTGACAGAAACCAAGCCCGACCACCGAATTTCAGGCGCCTATGACTGAGATAGCAAAAATGCATCATGTCGACGTCGCCTGGGATCGCGTGATGGTGCAGATCCGTGCCGAAATATCGCTTCGTCAAGTTCATCCGGCGCGGGTCGTGGTCTTGCTTGCGTTTGCCCAACTGATGCCGCAGGCCCGCAGTGCCTGGCTCAGACTCGGCGCTGCGGCCCCCGGCAGAGCCCACTTCGTGCCACGCTTTGAGACCACACAGAACTGGACGCGCAGTCTGGCCGGCTTTGCGCCAGCACCGGATGATCTGCGTCTTGACGCCGCACATGATGTCCTGACTGCCGCGTCGCTGCTGGCGCGAACCGGTTTGGCAGGGCAGCAAGACGTGTTGGCGCCGCGTTTGATGGAGACCGCCTGGAGCCTGGCGCGCATCGCCGCTGCCGTTGCGCCGACAGAGCGCGCTCAGTGGGCTGCTGATTTGGGATCGAGACTGGCCGATGCGCTCGATTCACCCGTGCTGGCTCTCGAAGCGGCGCTGGCCCGTATTGCGCTGGCATGGGTTGCCCACTCGACCTATGCGTCGGACCCGGTCTATGGCGCTACTCCCGACTTGCTGGTCGTTCTTGAGGGATTTCAGGTCGACCCCATGACTCGTGCCCTGCAACAGAATTTGCCGGATCGGGTCTTGCTGCTGAACCTGGCCCCGGCACCCGACGCGGAGGTAGCTCTAAGGCCAGCAGGTCAAGTCGCGCTGCACGCCGCTCAGGACGCAGAAGACGAAGCGCAACGCGCTGCAGCCTGCGTGCTGCTGCATCTGGCTGCCGGGCGCACGCCCGTGGCATTGGTGGCGCAGGACCGGCTGCTGACGCGGCGCGTGCACGCCATGCTCAGCGAACTCGGCGTAGCGGTGCGCGACGAGACCGGCTGGAAGCTATCGACCACCCGAGCCGCTGCGGCACTGATGAGCTTGCTGCGCGCAGCGAGTTGGGATGCGAGTACCGATGCGGTGCTGGACTGGCTGAAGAATGCGCCTGCATTTGATCCGAAGATGGTGACCGAAGCGGAGACAGGCTGGCGACGTCTCGGCGCGCGTGAGTGGCGTTCGGTGCCGGACGATGGCTCTGTGACCGTGCTGGCGAAGGCTGTGCTTGATGCACTGCAGGCCGGTCGTTCACTGCTGCGCTGGTTGGTGGACCTGCGCGCTGCCCTGCAGAGTGCCGGTCAATGGAACGGCCTGCTGTTGGACCCTGCGGGGCAGGCCGTGCTCAATGCGCTGCGTCTGCACGAGGGAGCCGAGCTTGAGTTCAGTGACGTGGCCCCGCGCATGAACCAAAGTCAGTTCGCCGCATGGGTCAGCCAGACGCTCGAGGGGATGGTTTTTTCGCCGCCGTCGTCAGGGCTGACCCAGGTCCTGATTCTGCCCCTGAGTCAGTTGTTGGGGCGTCCACTGGCGGCCGTCGTGCTGCCCGGCTGCGACGAACTGAACCTGCCCACGGCGCCTGAGGCGCCGGGCATGTGGACGCCGGTTTTGCGCTCACTGTTGGGCTTGCCGGCAGGCGAAGAGTTGGCTGCAGCGGCCAAAGCAAGCTGGCAGTACGCTCTGGAATTTCCCCACGTCGATCTGCTGTGGCGTTTGAGCGATGGCGGCGAGCGCGTCATGGCCAGTGGCTTTGTGCAGGCATTGCGGCTGCTGGCGGCGCCGGAACTTTCGCTCGACCCCTGTCTGTTGCGCTCCGTCGAGCGTCGAGCCTGCGTCATGCCGGCGGTGCGCGGCGATGCGCTGGCGCTGACACGGCTCTCCAGTACCGCTTATGAAGACCTGCGGCGCTGCCCTTACCGCTTCTTTGCGCTGCGTCAACTCAAACTGCAGGAATCCGATGAACTCGATACCGAACTCGACAAGCGCGATTTCGGCAACTG
>JBAXNI010000197.1:0-3712 GCA_037133835.1 Comamonadaceae bacterium
CCAGCACGTCCATGATGCGCCCCAAAGTGGCCTTGCCCACCGGGATCATGATCGGGTTGCCGGTATTGGACACGACCAGACCGCGGCGCAAACCGTCGGACGAACCGAGCGCAATGGTACGCACGATGCCATCACCGAGTTGCTGCTGCACTTCGAGTGTCAATGCCGAGCCCTCAAGTTTGAGGGCGTCATAGATTTTTGGCATCTGGTCGCGCGGAAATTCCACGTCCACCACCGCACCAATACACTGAACAATCTTGCCTTGGACCTGAGCCATTTTTTGCTCCAAAAATAAATACGTTTAAACCGCTGCCGCACCGGCAACAATTTCTGAAAGTTCTTTTGTGATCGCTGCCTGGCGTGTCTTGTTATAGACCAGTTTGAGTTCTGCAATCACGTTCACTGCGTTGTCGGTGGCCGACTTCATTGCCACCATGCGCGATGACTGTTCGGAAGCCATGTTCTCTGCCACCGCCTGGTAGACGAGTGCCTCGACATAGCGCACCAGCAGCTCATCAATCACGGCCTGCGCATCAGGCTCATAGATGTAGTCCCAAGCGTGTTTGGGACCTAGTTTGGCCTCGCTGGCTTCGGTCTCGACTTGCATGGCGCTGGCCGACAGGGGCAACAATTGCTGCACCACGGGTTCCTGCTTCATGGTGTTGATGAACCGGGTGTAACAGAGGTAGACCGCTTTCACCTCACCCTTGGCGTAGGCATCAAGCAGCACCTTGACCGGACCAATCAGTTTGTCCAGGTGCGGCGTATCTCCAAGATGCGTCACATGCGACACCACCTTGGCACCGATGCGGTTCAAGAACCCCAGTCCCTTGTTGCCGATTGCAACCGCCTGCGTCGACATGCCGGCAGCCTGCAATTCGCGCAATTTCTGGGTAACACCCCGCAACACGTTGGTGTTCATGCCGCCGCACAAGCCTTTGTCAGTGGACACGACAATCATGCCCGCTGATTTGGCGTCGTTGGGCTTCATGAAGGCGTGCACATATTCAGGGTTGGCGCGACCGAGGTTGCTTGCTATATTGCGGACTTTTTCAGCGTAGGGGCGGGCAGCACGCATGCGGTCCTGCGCCTTGCGCATCTTGCTCGCCGCCACCATTTCCATCGCCTTGGTGATCTTCTTGGTGTTCTCCACCGAGCTGATCTTGCCGCGTATTTCCTTACCTGCTGCCATGTTGGCTCCTGTTTAGGTAGGCAAACTCAAGCAAAGGACTTCTTGAACGCGGTTACAGCGGCTGTCATCTCAGCCTCGGCATCCTTGTCCATCGCCTTGTCGGCTTCGAGTTTGGCGAGCAGAGCAGCGTGTTTGTCCTTGAGATAAGCATGCAAGCCGTGCTCGGCCGCAAGAACCTTCTTGACGTCAAGGTCGTCCATGAAGCCTTTGTTTACGGCAAACAGAGTGGCCGCCATCAGGCTGATGGGAAGCGGGCTGTACTGGGCCTGCTTGAGCAGCTCAGTCACGCGCGCACCACGGTCGAGCTGTTTGCGGGTTGCCTCGTCCAGATCAGAGGCGAACTGGGCAAACGCTGCAAGTTCACGGTACTGTGCCAGGTCGGTACGAATACCGCCGGATTGGCTCTTGATCAGCTTGGTCTGGGCCGCTCCACCGACGCGCGAGACCGAAATACCGGCATTGATGGCGGGGCGAACACCCGCATTGAAGAGCGAGGTTTCCAGGAAGATCTGGCCGTCGGTTATTGAGATCACGTTGGTTGGCACGAAGGCCGAGACGTCACCCGCTTGGGTCTCGATGATAGGCAGAGCGGTGAGAGAACCGGTCTTGCCCTTGACGGCGCCCTTGGTAAAGTCTTCAACATATTTCTCGTTGACACGAGCGGCACGCTCCAGCAGACGGCTGTGCAGATAGAACACGTCACCAGGATAGGCTTCGCGGCCTGGTGGACGGCGCAGCAGCAGGGAGACCTGGCGATACGCAACAGCCTGCTTGCTCAAGTCGTCATAGACGATCATGGCGTCTTCGCCGCGATCGCGGAAGTACTCACCCATGGTGCAGCCCGAGTAGGCGCTTACATACTGCATGGCGGCCGACTCTGATGCGGTAGCCGCTACAACAATGGTGTAGGCCATGGCGCCGGCCTGTTCCAGCGCGCGCACCACGTTCTTGACGCTGGAGGCCTTCTGGCCGATGGCGACATAAACGCAGGTCATGTTCTGACCCTTCTGGTTGATGATGGCGTCAATCGCGACGGCGGTCTTGCCGGTCTGACGGTCGCCGATGATCAGCTCGCGCTGGCCGCGGCCCACCGGCACCATGGAGTCGATGGACTTCAAACCGGTTTGCATTGGCTGGCTCACCGACTGGCGTGCAATCACGCCGGGTGCAACCTTTTCAATCACGTCGGTCATCTTGGCATTGATCGGACCTTTGCCATCAATGGGTTGACCCAGCGCGTTGACCACGCGACCCTTGAGTTCGGGGCCAACCGGCACTTCCAGAATGCGGCCCGTGCACTTGACGGTGTCGCCTTCCGAAATATGCTCGTAGGCGCCCAGAATCACGGCGCCGACCGAGTCACGCTCCAGATTCAGCGCCAGGCCGTAGCTTGGCAGACCTTCGGCGTCGCTCGGGAATTCGAGCATTTCGCCCTGCATCACGTCCGACAGGCCATGAATGCGGCAAATACCGTCAGTCACTGACACGACCGTGCCCTGATTGCGGATGTTGGCGCTGTCAGACAGGCCTTCGATACGACTCTTGATCAGTTCAGAAATTTCTGCGGGATTGAGTTGCATGACTCTTTCCTTCTTTCGTTAAGGGGGCCTGCGCCGACCTGGGGCTTTCGCCTCAGGCAGTTAAGACCATTTTCATTTGTTCCAGAGAAGCCTTGACGGAAGAGTCAAGGACCTCATCACCCACCACCACCCGAATGCCACCGATCAGATCGGGCTGCAATTGCACGCTGACGTTGAGTTTTCGCGCAAAGCGCTTTTCAAGTGTTGCCTTCAGATCGACCAGCGCGACGCTGTCGATATCAAAAGCGCTGTACACAACGGCATCCGAAGACCCGCTTTGCGCATTCTTCAGGACTTGAAACTGCTCGGCAATTTCAGGCAAGACACTCAAACGTCCGTTGTCGATCACCGTACGAAGAAAGTTCTTCGCCATGTCTGGCAGCTCTGTCCTGGCAACGCCGGTAATCAGATCGAACACTTGCGAATTGGTGACGTTGGGGTTGTCAGCGAATTGCTGCAATTGCGGGTTTTTCGCAATTTCCTGCAAGGCCTCGACCCACACGGCAGCACCGGTCAAATCGGCGGAAGTCGCCTTGAACAGTGCTTCAGCGTAGGGACGGGCAATGGTGGCAAGTTCGGCCATGGTCGTCCTTTTAGAGCTCAGCCTTCAAGCGACCAAGCAATTCAGCATGGACACCGGCGTTGACTTCTTTGCGCAGAATCTGCTCGGCACCCTTGACGGCAAGCACGGCGACCTGCTCACGCAGGCTTTCGCGGGCGCGCAGCGCCTGCTGCTCGGCTTCCACCTTGGCGGCGGCAACAATCTTGTTGCCTTCCTCGGTGGCTTTTGCTTTGGCTTCTTCCACGATGGCCTGACCGCGTCGCTCGGCGTCTGCCAGGCGGGCTGTGGTCTCGGCACGCGACTTGGCCAACTCGGCTTCAACACGCTTGTTGGCGGTCGATAGCTCGGCTTTGGCTTTGTCGGCGGCTGACAGGCCGT
>JBAXNI010000198.1:0-3688 GCA_037133835.1 Comamonadaceae bacterium
ATGATGGTCGGCGCAGTTGTTGTACGAATCAGGGCATTGGTGACCGGCGAGGCAGCCAGTTGTCGAAGCAGAATGGGGCTGAACAGCCACTGATTTGCCAATGCTGCTCGCATGCCAAAAGGCAATGCTGGTGCTACACCACGCAATCCCAGACCTCCCGGCCCGTCCAGGGTTGCAGGCATTTGATGTGCTTCCAGACGCGAGACGGCTCGTCCGATCTTGCCAACAGCTGTTTGCAACGGCGGCATTGAGGAGTGCCCGCCCTTGGTCCTGGCTTTGAGCAGCAGCGTCACACTACCCTTCTCGGACAAACCGATCTGAGCAATCGGGCGCGTGGCTCCCGGAATGACCCCGTCGAGTATGGCCGAGCCTTCGTCCAGCGAGAACAAGGCCCGCGTCTTGCGTTGTTCCAGCAAGTCAACAATCGCCTTGGCACCAGCCTCGCCGCCGACTTCTTCATCATGGCCAAAAGCCAGCAGCACGGTACGCTTTGGTTTCACACCCTCGGCCAGCAAGCGTTCAATGCTCTCCATCGTCGCCATCACGGTCTGCTTCATATCCAGCGTTCCGCGCCCCCAGACGTATCCATCGGCTACCGCGCCTGAAAACGGTGGGTGGGTCCAGTTCGCTTCGGTCCCTGGTTCGACAGGCACGACATCGAAATGTGCCGTCAGCAGGACCGGTGCCAAGGAGGGGTCAGAACCTTGCCACGTATAGAGCAGGCTGGAGCCGTTGACAATTTCGCGCTTCAGGGCAGCGTGTATCAGCGGGAAGCTGTCCTGCAGCAACTTGTGAAAGGCCGGGGAGTTGTCCTCCTTCACGGAGCTCGCAGGACCGTACGAGACCGTCCTGATCTGGACGGCTGCCGAAAGGCGGCCCAATGCAGCGTCCAGACCGGTGATGGGGGGAGACTGCTTCGCGCCAGCTGGTGGCAAACCAGGCAGGAGCCAAGTGATCACCAGCACTACAACAACCAGCCCAAGGACAACAACGCCCAGCCCTGTGCCGACCATCCGCAACCAGCGCGCCATATAAGTCTCCTTCCTTGGTATTACTGATAGGCTGAGCATTATGCAGCCGCGCTGCTACAACGATGACCTGCACGAAAAAATCAGGATCGTCAAGAGCGTCAGGACAAGGCAATCCGGTACGTCACCACTTCGCATAAAGCCAGCCACAGAGCGCAAGGCCGATCACCCAGAGCATCCATGTTTCTGATACGGCATAGGGGTAAACCATCAAAGCGACCCCTGTCCATGTCAGGGCGGCGCTGGACACCTTCTTGCCCCTCCTGAACGCCAGCCATCCAATGATGCCAAACATGATCGCACCGAAGATGTAGGCAGGGCCAGGCAGAACCAGACCGAGCGATTCAAGCTGCTTGAGTTCATTCATATCCCTGATTGTCGCGGACGCAGTGGCTGCGGACCGGTTCGTGTTGCCAGTGACCACCACGCTGTAGCGCTACCATGCGCTCACCAACAACAAGAAAGTGATACCGCCATGACATGGAACATCGATGCTGCCTCCAACCAGAAAGGACGCATTGCCATCGTTACCGGGGCCAACATCGGCCTGGGCTACGACACGGCGCTGGCCCTCGCAGGCAAGGGCTGCAGGGTGGTACTGGCCTGCCGCAATACGGACAAGGCGAAAGCAGCGCGGGAGCAAATTCTCGCGCGCTATGCCACGGCTCATGTCGAGTGCCAAACCCTGGACCTCAGCAGTCTGAAGTCCGTGCACTCATTTGCCACGGTCTTCGCAAAGAGCCACAAGAAGCTGGACCTGCTGATCAACAACGCTGGCATCATGATGCCGCCCTACTCGCTCAGCGAGGACGGTTTTGAGAGCCAACTGGCAGCCAACTATCTGGGGCACTTCGCCTTGACCGGCTTGCTGCTGCCTTTGCTTGGCAAGACACCCGGCTCTCGGGTCATCAGTCTGAGTAGCCTGGCCCACACTTGGGGCGCGATCCGTTTTGATGATCTGAACTTCAAGAAGGGTTACAACAAGCGTGCCGGGTATGGCCAAAGCAAGCTGGCTTGCCTGATGTTTGCCTATGAACTGGATCGCCGGCTGCGCAAGGCGGGTCTGAAGACACTCTCTGTCGCAGCGCATCCAGGCGTGGCAGCGACCAACCTGGCGCAGCACTTTCCGCGGCTTCTGACAGTCTTCTTTCCCCTGCTTGGTCAATCGGCCGCCGATGGCGCCTTGCCCACGCTGTATGCTGCCCTGGGTGATGACGTCAATGGCGGCGATTACTGCGGCCCACGCTCGATGCGTCAAATGCGCGGAGCCCCCGTCAAGGTAAGTTCAAACCGTGTGTCGAAGGACCAGGCAGCGGCGGCGCGGCTGTGGAGAGTTTCTGAGGAATTGACTGGAGTGAGTTTTCTGAGTTGAGTTGCCAACCACAAGCAGCCGCACGTGCAACATTTTTTGCTGGCGATGCGTTCTCCGTGCGACCCCTGCTCCCTTGACTGATCAGACCAAATGCACGATCATTTGCAGCCTTCTCCTGCAGTACAAAGACATGCATGAAGTCCATCAAGGATCACTCCGGATTTACGCTGATCGAACTGATGATTGTGGTCGCGATCATCGGCATGCTCGCTTCTATCGCATTACCCGCTTATCAGGACTATGTCACTCGGACGAGAGTCAGTGAAGGCTTGGTTCTCGCGTCGCCAGCAAGAACCAGGGTGACCGAAAACGCAATGATGGGCGTTGCGTTTAGCTCCGGATGGACGTCCCCGAATCCGACAGCCAGTGTGGCCAGTATCGACATTGACGATGTACGTGGACAAATCACCATCACGTACACGACCTTGATCGCACCTGTGGGAGCCAACACGCTGATTCTGGCTCCCCGCATTGGAAGTTCAGACGGAGCAAGGATTTACGGCACTCCGACGAGTTCCACGCCTCCCGACGGACAACTGGTCTGGAACTGCAATTCTGCCGATCAAAACCCGGTCATCAACCACGGCACGTTCGGCACCTTGGCTGGCAAATACACACCCGCCAATTGCCGAGGATAGCAAGTTCACAGGCGGCGATCTCTCGCCTCTAGAGGGAAGTTCGGGTTCAGACACATTTCCGACTTTCAAATTTCTCGACAGCGGTCGTTCAACTGACCTGATTTGGCGCTCAGCTTGAGTTGTCAGGTGTCAATTTTGCTGGTCGCGATTTCTTGCCCAAACATGATGCGATGCCCATCAGGAGTACGGATGCCAAACTCTTGCATTCCCCACGGTTCAGTGGACAAGGGTTTGATGAACTCCACTGCCCGGGAATTGAACTCTTGAAACAAAGCACTTGCATCCGAAACGGTGACGTAGACGAAGTACGAGTGATCGCCAAGATCGCTGGCTGCGATGGCGTCAGGACATTCACCCAACATTACCGCGAAGCCATCGCGGGACAGAAAGCTCCATCCAGGCGGCTCAAGTTCTACGTCCATTCCGAGCACATCGCGGTAGTATGGAACGGATACTTTGAGGCTGCGGACGGCCAGAACAGAGCGTGTCTTGTTGAGCATGATGGTTACCGAAGGACGCCCCGCTGGGCCATGGCGCGAGCGTACCAACTGAAGAAAACCAGCAGCCCCGCAATGACCGCGCTCGTGATCGCCATCTGCCGACCCATCACGGCGCCCCCGTTTGTGAGGACGTAGGTGTAAAGCAGGCTC
>JBAXNI010000199.1:0-3669 GCA_037133835.1 Comamonadaceae bacterium
GAAAAGAGCGGTCCATGATGTGCCTCTTCAGTTGCCCATGAAAGCCGGTTTTTGCCTGGCGGCGAAAGCCTCAAAGGCACGCCGGAAGTCGCCCGTCATCATGCAGATGGCCTGCGCCTGGGCTTCGGACTCGATCATCTCCTCGATACCCATCGCCCATTCCTGGTTGATCATGGTTTTGGTGACAGTGTGCGCAAACCACGGGCCGTCGGCCAGGCTTCGCGCCAACTTGTCTGCCTTGACCAGCAATTCATCGGCGCTGTGCAGGCTGTTGAAAAAGCCCCAGCTGGCACCTTCGTCAGCGCTCATGACACGACCGGTCATGAGCAGTTCGTTGGCGCGCCCCTGCCCGATCATGCGCGGCAGCAAGCCACAGGCGCCCATATCGGCGCCGGCCAGTCCGACGCGCGTGAACAGGAAAGCGGTCTTGGCGTTGGGCGTGCCCAGGCGAAAGTCGGAGGCCAGCGCTACCATCGCGCCGGCACCGGCACAAAAGCCGTCAATGGCGGCGATGACAGGCTGCGGTGCGCGGCGCATGGCCTTCACCAGATCCCCCGTCATGCGCGTGAAGTCAAGCAACTGCGGCATGCTCATGCGTGTCAAAGGCTCGATGATCTCGAAGACGTCACCGCCCGAACAAAAATCGCCGCCCTCACCAGTGAACACCACGGCACGCACATCACTGGCGTACTGCAGATTGCGGAACAGGTCGCGCAGTTCCGCGTAGGACTCAAAGGTCAACGGATTTTTTTTGTCAGGTCGATTCAGTGTGATGGTGGCGACTCGGCCGTCGCCGGGACACGACCACTTGAAGTGGCGTGCCGGGTAGTCCCTGAAGGGGCGCTTGTTCTCTTGCATGGAAAGTTCTGACACGGTGTCTCCTTCTGTGTTTTTGACTACATTACTTCGCCACCGGCCACGGCAATGGCCTGGCCGGTGATGGCGGTTGCGCCTTCGCTGGCAAGCCAAAGCACGGCGTTGGCCACTTCTTCGGCTTGCACCAAGCGCCCTTGGGGATTGGACTTGGCGAGCTCGGCACGCGCCTGTGCTTCGGATCGAGCAGTTTTGGCCATGATGTTGGCGATAGCGTCCCGGACGATATCTGTTTCGGTGTAACCGGGGCATACGGCATTGACAGTGATGCCTTTGCCGGCCAGCTCCAGGGCCAGCGAGCGCGTCAGGCCGATCACGCCATGCTTGGCGGCGCTGTAGGCGCAGACGTAGGCATAACCGCGCAGCGCGGCGGTGGAAGCCACGTTGATGATGCGGCCCCAATTGGCGGCCAGCATGTCAGGCAATACGGACTGCGTGCAGTTGAAAACACCACCGAGGTTGACCGCCAACATGTTCTGCAAGAGAGCAGCGTCGGTTTTCATGAAAGGTGCGCTGGTGGCCTGGCCGGCGTTGTTGACCAGAATTTCAACAGGGCCAAAACGCTGGCGCGCCAGTGCCATTGCGGTATCAACCGATGCGCGTTCAGTGACGTCCATGCTCAGCGCGTGACAGTTTTCGCCAAGCGTCCCGGCCAGACTCGCCAGCCGTGCTGCATCGCGCCCGGTGATCGTCACGCGGTGCCCGGCAGCGACCAGCGCCGAGGCGATCGCCGCGCCGATGCCGCGGCCGCCACCAGTGACCAGTGCGTGACGCGCCAGCCCCATCAGGCATTCAGCGCCAGCTGAGCCGCGCGTTCCAGATTGCGTTCAAGTTGCACCTTGCCGCCAATGTACTGCTTCGGCCACGTGACACCTGTAAAACCCTGTTCGGCAGCCGCGTGCAGCGTCCAGGCCGGATCGGCCAGGTGCGGACGCGCCAGCGCGCACAGGTCGGCGCGGCCAGCCGCCACGATGGTGTTGACGTGATCTGCCTCGAAGATGTTGCCCACGGCAATCGTCGGCACATGCAGTTCATTGCGGATGCGTTCAGAGAACGGCACCTGGAACATGCGGCCATAGACCGGTTGCTCTTCCTTGACGACCTGGCCCGAGGAGACGTGGATGATGTCAGCGCCTGCGTCCTGGAACAATTTGGCAACCTGGGTTGCATCAGCCGGCGTGATGCCGCCAGCAGCCCAGTCGTGCGCCGAGATGCGCACCGACATTGGCTTCTGTGCCGGCCAGACAGCACGCATGGCATTGAACACCTCCAGCGGGAACCTGCAACGGTTTTCCAGAGTGCCACCGTACTCGTCGTCGCGTTGATTGGTCAGTGGCGAAATAAAGGACGAGATCAGGTAACCGTGTGCGGCGTGGAACTCGACGAGGTCAAAACCAGCGGCATCGGCGCGCCGGGTGGCGGCGATGAAGTCGGCCTTGACCTTGTCCATGTCGGTGCGTGTCATCTGGCGCGGCGTTTGCGATACACCCTGGATATAGGGCAGGGGAGAGGGGGCGATCAAGGGCCAGTTGCCACTGTCGAGCGGCTGGTCAATGCCGTCCCATGCCAGCCTGGTGGAACCCTTGCGGCCGGCATGACCAATCTGCAAACCCAACTTGGCGCTGCTGTTGGCATGCACGAAGTCGACTATGCGCTTCCAGCCAGCTTGCTGGACATCGTTCCAGATGCCGGTGCAACCGGG
The DNA here is from genome assembly GCA_037133835.1 of Comamonadaceae bacterium. Lineage (GTDB taxonomy): Bacteria > Pseudomonadota > Gammaproteobacteria > Burkholderiales > Burkholderiaceae_C > Rhodoferax. Next base: position 2,576 of record JBAXNI010000199.1, read on the forward strand.
CGTGATGCGGCCGTCTTCAGAGATTACCGTCATCTCGGTCATGACCAGCGCTGCGCCGCCCAGACCGCGCGCGGTGTAATGCTGGAAATGGAAGTCACCCGGCACGCCATCGGTGGCCGAGTAGGTGCACATCGGTGAGACCACAACGCGGTTGCTGAGCGTCATGTTGCGCAGCTTGAAGGGCGTGAACATGGGCGGCACGGGCGGCTTGGCCGGGTCGGAGGGCACACCGGCCTGCTGCTGGAACCAGCGGTCGACGCTCTCGACATAGCTGGCGTCACGCAGTTTCTGATTCGCATGACCGACGCGCTGACTGCCGGTGAGCACGGCGAAAGCCAGTTGCTCCGGCTCCATGTAGACGTAGCGCTCAATGTCTTCGAACCAGCTCATGCGGTTGCGTGCGGCGCTTTGCAGCTTGAGCGCTTCAGTCTCGCGTTCGGCCTGGTAGCGTGCCAGACGTTCGGGCACCGTGCCCTCGCTGCTGTTAAGTACTTTGGTGAGCGCGATGCCATCTTCCATCGCCAGCTTGGTGCCTGAGCCGATCGAGAAGTGGGCCGTATGCGCGGCGTCACCGATGAGAACGATATTGTCCTTGAACCAGCGCTCACACAGCACACGGTTGAACTTCATCCAGACAGCGGAGCCGCGCAGGTGGCGCGCGTTGGAAATCAGGCTGTTGCCATCGAGCTGATCGGCAAAGAGGTTTTCGCAGAAGGCAATCGCTTCGGCCGGTTCTTTCTTGTCCAGGCCAGCGCGGTACCAGGTCGGCTCCGGCGTCTCGATGATGAAAGTCGACATTTCGTCGTTGAAGCGGTAGGCATGCAGGTTGAACCAGCCCCACTCGGTCTCCTTGAAGGCGAAGGTGAAAGCTGTGTCGATCTTCTTCTTGGTGCCCAGCCAGATAAAGCGGTTGGTCCGCACGTCGATGCGCGGATTGAAGTGCGCCTCATGCTTGCTGCGTGTGGTTGAAGCCACGCCGTCGGCAGCGACCACCAGGTCGTAATTGCGGGCGTACTCGTCGGGATCGGTGATTTCGGTTTCCCAGACCATCTTGACGCCCAGCTCGGCGCAGCGCTTCTGGAAGATTTCCTGCA
>JBAXNI010000200.1:0-3636 GCA_037133835.1 Comamonadaceae bacterium
CGCCCAGGCTGCCAGTTTGCCGGCGTCTGCCCGTAGCACCTCTTGCTTGACCGCCAGAATTTGAGCCGGGTGCATGGAAAAGCTGCGCAGTCCCATACCCAGCAGAAGGCGGGTGAGGCTGATGTCGCCCGCCATTTCACCGCAGACACTCACATCTTTTCCCTGCGCCTGGCATTCGGCGATCGTGAGCGCAACGAGTTGCAGCACGGCCGGATGCAAGGGGTCGTACAAGTGCGCCACCGACTCATCGGCGCGATCAATCGCCAACGTGTATTGAATCAGATCATTGGTTCCGATCGACAGGAAATCGAAATACTTCAAGAACACTTTGAGTGTCAGCGCTGCTGCCGGAATCTCGATCATTGCGCCAATCTTGACCGGTCCGTAGGCAACTCCCCGATTGTCGAGTTCCACTCTCGCCCGATCGACAAGAGCAAAAGTGTGCCGAATTTCGCTGGCGTGAACCAGCATCGGTATAAGCAATTTGGTTGGACCGTGCGCAGCTGCACGCAGAATTGCCCGCAGCTGCGTAAGGAACATGGCCGGGTCGGCCAGACTCCAGCGAATGGCCCGCAAGCCCAAGGCCGGGTTTAAATGAGCAGAGTCCTGCAAAGATTCGTCCAGCGGTTTGTCTGCACCCACGTCAACTGTCCGGATGGTCACTGGCAAGCCGCGCATGCCTTCAACGGCGCGCCGGTACGCTTGGTACTGCTCTTCTTCGTTGGGCAGTCTGCTTTGGCGACCCATAAAAAGAAATTCGCTGCGAAATAGTCCCACACCCACCGCGCCCGCTTGGATGGCGCCAGGTGCGTCTTCGGGCATTTCGATATTTGCCAGTAACTCAATGTTCTTTCCGTCCAGTGTCACTGCCGGAGTGTGCAATAGCCGCGAAAGCCGCCCACGGTCGAGTTCGTTCTGGCGCTGCTTGAAGCCGTACTCGGCCAGGATGATGGAGGAAGGATCTACCACTACCACGCCGGCATCGCCATCGATGATCACCCAGTCATCCTGGCGTACCAGTTGACTCGACAGCCGAGCGCCGACGACGGCCGGGATATCCAGACTGCGCGCCACGATGGCGGTGTGCGAAGTCTTGCCGCCGACATCCGTGACGAAGCCGGCAAACACACTCTGTTTGAACTGCAGCATATCAGCCGGTGACAGGTCGTGTGCAATCAGGATCAGTGGGACATCGACCGTGTCGTCGAGCAGGAGGTCCTGTTGTGACTTCTTGCGCGCTGCGCGGCTGGGTGGCTGCGCGATGGGAGAGGCCACGCCCTTCATGGCACGCAGTACCTTTTCAGCGATCTGCTCCAGATCGGCCTTGCGCTCGCGCAGGTACTCATCCTCCATTTCGTCAAATTGTCGAGCAATCACCTCCAATTGTGTTGTCAGGGCCCACTCTGCGTTGTAGAGGCGATCAGTAATCCAGTGTTTAACGCCACCGATGAGTTCATCATCTTGCAACAGCATCAGGTGCACGTCCAGCAGCGCGGTCAATTCATGGGGGGCCTCTTTCGGTCCCATATGCACAATGCTCGCTTGTAGACGATGAATTTCGTCCACTACTGCGTTGCGTCCTATACGAACGCGGTCAATTTCTGCGCTGATCTGTGAGGCTTCAATGAAATAGTGTGCAACGTCTACACGACTTGACGCCACCAGGACGGCACGCCCAATGGCGACCCCCCTGGCAACAGCCAGACCGTGAATCGAAAACGTCATTCACCTTCTCCGAATTTATCCTCGATCAAAGCCAGTAGTGCGTCTTGCGCTTCCTGTTCGCGTTCACCGCTGGTTTCAAGCTCCACCGTGCTACCGATGCCGGCAGCGAGCATCATCACTCCCATGATGCTCTTGCCGTTGACGCGTCGCCCACCCTTGGCAAGCCAGATATCACACGGGAAGCTGCCAGCTAACTTGGTTAACTTTGCGGAGGCGCGCGCGTGCAACCCCAACTTATTGCTGATGGTGGTCGTTGTTTTGATCATTTTTCTTCTTCACCTGATTCTGTGGCGCTGTCGTTGCGACTTGCATGATGCCCTGTATGCCGCCAGCCATGGCGCGTGTAACCAATGCATCAAGCGTTTCGTTTCGATAGGTCACGGTGCGTAGCAGCATCGGCAGGTTAACTCCTGTAATCAACTTTGAATTCACACCGTCGACCAACTTTTGTGCTACGTTGCATGGGGTGGCGCCAAATATATCCGTCAACACCAGAACCTGGGGCGAATCGAGAAGGCTGAGCGCTTGGGTCGCGCCGACCAGTGTTTCCTCGGGTGGAACGTTAGCTTGTACATCAAACGCAGCGATTCCTTTGGCTCCGTCTGGAAAGACATGCAGGACGCACTGACGCAAAGCGCTAGCCAGTGGTGCGTGGGCGATGATGAGAATGCCGTTCATGTTAGGGGTTGGTGTGCAGATTCCGAAGGTGACCAGTCAGCCCTGTCTCCAATGCTTTAGATGCTCTGATTATGACTTTTTGCAGTCAGGAAATGAGCCTAGGTAGCAACACTTCCCAGCAAAAATAAATTTGTAGCGGAACCACAAGCCAATATTTTCGGCAAAACTGGAGCCTGAAAACCGTCTATGGCCAAGCCGATTTCCAGCAGCGACACAAATATACCTGTAAAAGTGATTGCGCTGAAGATCGAAACAGCCCGCCCTGCCATGTCTGCGGCAAGGTCGGCTGTCGGAAGCGTCTGAGACGCAATGGAACTCGAATGCATCAGGATTCGTGTGTGAAACCGCGACCTTTCACCCGTCGGAGAGGAGGCGCACTTTTCGGACCACGCCGATCGCGTCAATAAGCTGACAGTAGCGGATGACGGACGGGTTGACAAAGGCGCGTTATGCCGGGAATCTCAGGTCGCTGGCTGTGAAAGCACGTCGTGGCTGGGCGTTGAAGACGAACTGAAGGAAATGCCGCGGATCAGGGTCATAAGGAGGCATAGAAGCGAGGGCTGTAGGAGTGATCATTGCATCGCAGTTGGGCAGCGATCAGGGACTTAGAAAATGACGTATTTTCGAGTTGTTGGTACTCGATTAGCGTGGACAGAATTGCTGACTTACGGCCCCGGCTGAATGGAACAAGTTCAATCGGTGCGGCGGGCGTCGTGGCTGTCTTGCATGTGATACCAATTACATTCACTGCCGCTCTTATGCCGTTGAAGTCGTCGATCTTTGGTAGAGTGACCAATTTCGAAAATTCGGCTTGCATCTTCTCTGTGCTCTTCTTGGTCATGGTATCAAGAGGTGGTCCGCTTGGCGCCAAGGCGCCTACCGGTCACGCTGCACGCTGGGTAACCCCACACTGGCCAAGTTCCTGTCTCCATAACGCCGGCGAACTGGCGACATTGAGAAAGGAAGAAATCCAGCAACGATTGCAACCCGGGACACGGAGTCAGCGTATTGCTAGTCAAGGGGCGCGCCGACCTGTTGCATAGCGGGAGCTCCCTGGACAGACTAAACAGTGCTACACTGAAAGGCTTCCCTGACGGTAGGACGCGCTGTTTTTCCATCTACTGGATTACGAAATATTTAGTCTGTCAGAGAAATATTTCACGGGAACTGTTGACTGGAAACGTAAAACCGTGTCATAATACAAGGCTTCGCTGATCACAGTGAAGCGCTGGG
>JBAXNI010000201.1:0-3604 GCA_037133835.1 Comamonadaceae bacterium
GCACCGCTATGATGTCCGCACCAACATCGTTTTCCTGAAAGTGGTGAACCTCATGCGCGCTGCCAGCCTTGCCATTGCATGCTTCCTGTCTGCCTTTGTCCTGACTTCACCGGCTGGTGCGCAAACGACCTGGAACACCGACTCCGGTCTGGTTCTCGTGGGCAAAGTAGTCACCATGAACGATGCGGGCGACGTGCTGCCCAACGCCCGGGTCTGGCTGTCTGGCGGCAAGATCATGGCGGTGGCACGCGCCGGCGAGGCATTGCCAGACGCCGCAAAGGATGCGCCGGTGATTGACAGCAAGGGCGTGATCTACCCCGGCATCATCGACCTGCACAACCATCCGGAATACGCCATCTACCCGCTGCTGCCGATCACGCGCAAGTACAGGGACCGTTACGAATGGCGCTGGTACGACGACGTCTACAACAAGCGCATCACCTTTCCCCAGGAAGTGCTGACACGGCCCTACTACCTGGACCTCGGTATCGAGGTTGGCCGCTACGGTGAGTACAAGGCGCTGGCCGGTGGCACCACCTCCTTGCAGGGTGGCCGGACCAACCTGGCCTATTCCAGGGAGGAATGTCTGGTCCGCAATATCGAGAATTCGCAGGTCGAGTCGCGCGTGGCAGCGAGCCGCGTGGACATTGGCCGCAGCGCCAAGGAGTGGACTGCCATGCAGGCCGAACGCAGCAAAGGACCGCTGGTGGTGCACCTCGCTGAAGGACCTTCGCCGCGCATGGCCACCGAGTTTTACGCCATCAAGGACAGCAATCTGCTGGGGCCGGAACTGATCGCCATACACGGCGTCGGCTTGACCGAGCCTCAACTCAAGGAAATGGCGGCAGTAGCCGCCAAGCTGGTCTGGTCGCCGCTGTCGAACTTCATGCTCTACGGTCAGACCGCCAATATCGAGGCAGCGAGGCGTGCCGGTCTGGCCATCAGCCTCGCGCCGGACTGGGGTCCGTCTGGCAGCAAGTCCAGCCTGGGCGAGCTCAAGGTGGCCGACCTGTACAACAAGCACGCCCTGCATGGCGCCCTCTCGGACCGGGATCTGGTTGAAATGGTGACACGCAAACCGGCCGACGCCATGGGCTGGAGCAAGCGTCTGGGTCAGATCACGGAAGGCTATCTGGCCGATGTGCTGGTCGTCGATGACCGCCATGGCGATCCTTATCGCAACCTGATCCTGGCGATTGAAGAAAATATCCAGTTGGTGGCGGTGCGCGGCGAGCCCCTGTATGGCGACCTCGCGCTGCTCAAGAAAGCGCGCGGCCGGAGCGACGATATTGAGGTCAGTTCCACCTTCAAGGGCAAGCGCAGCAAGGCGATGACACCCAACTGCCCCACCACCAGCCTGCCTCCCATGAGCATCGCCGAGACCATGAAGCGCATCCAGCAGGGCCTGAATCTGGAACCGGCTCAGTTGGCAGCAAAGTTGAGCCCCGAACAGCTGGCCAAGGATTTTGCCGAGTGCCGCCTGTCGCCACCTGCGAGGGACGTGACGGCGGCCGACGCCAAGCGCCTGCTGTCCTGCCGCTTCGGCCTGCCGTTCGAGAAGACACGTCTGAACAGCTTGACCACGAGCGATGATCCGGATTTCTTATCGCGTCTGATGAAGAACCCGAACCTGCCCAAGTACCTGCGCGCGCTGCCAGCGTACTACCGGCAATGAGTCGGACGTGACCATGATGAAGCCCTGGAAGGGAGCGGGCCTGCTCGCCGCTGTGGTAGCTGCGGCAGCATCCGCGGCCGAAGTGAAGTTGCGCCTTCTGGAGACGACCGACCTCCACATGAACCTGCTCAGCTACGATTACTATCAGGACCAGCCGACGGACCAGTATGGCCTGGCGCGCACCCTCAGCCTGATCAAGGCGGCCCGCGCCGAGGCGCCGAACAGCCTGCTGTTTGACAACGGTGACCTGCTGCAGGGCAACCCGCTGGGCGACTGGGCTGCACGAGTCAAGCCGCTGCAGGACGGTCAGGTGCATCCGGCCTACAAGGTAATGAACACCATGGCCTACGACGCCGCCAACGTCGGCAACCACGACTTCAATTACGGACTGGATTTTCTGCGACGCTCCCTGGCCGGCGCGAATTTTCCCTACATCAGCGCGAACGTCTTTCTGGATGACAAGGACAAGGATTCAGCGCAAGCCCATCATGCCTTCACACCCTACGTCCTGCTCGATCGCCAGTTCAAGGACGCGCAGGGTCAGAAGCACGCCATCAGGGTCGGCGTGATCGGCTTTGTGCCACCACAGATCATGCAGTGGGACAAGGCCAATCTGGAGGGCCGCGTGGTGGCGCACGACATGGTTGAAGTGGCAAAGCAGTATGTTCCAGAGATGCGTGCCAACGGAGCGAATCTGGTTATTGCCATTGCCCACTCGGGCTTCGAGAAGGGTGAGGTCGGTCTGTTTGCAGAGAACGCCGTCGCACGTCTGGCACAGGTGCCGGGTGTGGATGCGATTCTGTTCGGCCACGCCCATTCCGAGTTTCCGGGCAAGGGATTTGCCAACCATCCGAGGGTGGATATTGAGCGCGGCACCATCAACGGCGTGGCGGCCGTGATGCCGGGGCGCTGGGGCGATCATCTTGGCATCGTGGACTTCCAGCTTGACAACAGCAGTGGCGACTGGAAGGTGTCAGACAGCCACTCTTCCATCCGGCCCGTGTTTGACCGCGTCACCCGCAAGTCACTGGCTGATGCCGACCCGTCGGTCGAACAGGCCATCGGCGAAGAGCATGCGCAGACCCTGGCTTATCTGCGCGACAGAATAGCCTTCAGCAGCGCCCCGATCTACAGTTTCTTTGCCCAGGTCAGCGATGATCCTTCGGTGCAGATTGTTTCCAACGCGCAAATCGCTTACGTGAAACGTGCGGTGCAAGGCACGGACTATGAAAAGTACCCGGTGCTGTCTGCGGCCTCGCCCTTCAAGGCGGGTGGGCGCCAGGGTTCGACCAACTACACCGACATTCCGGCCGGGCCGCTGGCGATCAAGCATGTGGCTGATCTGTACGTGTACCCGAACACGCTCAAGGCTATGCTGCTCACCGGCGCCGAAGTGAAGGAGTGGATCGAGATGTCAGCCGGGCAGTTCAACCGGATCGATCCCCAGGGTCCGCCACAACAAACGCTGGTGAACAGCGGATTCCCGTCGTTCAACTTTGACACCCTCGATGGCGTGACTTACGAAATCGACGTGACGCAGCCGGCCCGCTACGCGGTGAACGGCACGCTGGCCGCGCCCGACGCGCATCGCGTGACGAACCTGCGCTACCAGGGTCAACCGATCGCACTGGATGCCAAATTCATCGTCGCGACCAACAACTACCGAGCCTTCGGTGGCGGTAATTTTCCGGGGCTGACGGCGGCCAAGGTGATACTGGACGCACCCGAGGAAAACCGGCAGGTGCTGATCGAGTACCTGCGCATGATGGACGTGCTGGGTCCCAACAAACAGGTCAATCCAAGCGCCGACGGCAACTGGCACATTCAGAATGTGCCGGGGGTGAAGATGGTCTTTTTTTCAGCCAGCGCAGCGCAGAAGCACCTTGCCAGGCACCCGGACATTCAGTGGCTGAAGGACAACGGCGACGG
>JBAXNI010000202.1:0-3588 GCA_037133835.1 Comamonadaceae bacterium
TTGGCCGGTTTGAAATTGCTGATGGATTTGGAAACGAATTGCAGGTTCATGGCGATGACTGGAATGCGACAGAGCCGGCGCGTCAGAGTTCGATCTGATCTTTGGAGCGATAACTCTTGCCCTCGATGCGCACGGTCTCTGCGTGGTGCAGCAAGCGGTCCAGCAGGGCCGAGGTGAGGACGGAGTCGTTGTTGAAGATACTGGCCCACTGCTTGTAGACGCGGTTCGTGGTGAGCAGCGTGGCGCCGCGCTCGTAGCGGTGGCTGATGATTTGGAACAGGCAGTCGGCGCCGAACTTGTCGATGGGCAGGTAGCCCAATTCGTCGATGCACAGTACTTCGGGTTTGATGTAGTGGTGCAGCGCACGCTTGATGCTGCCGCAGGCCTGCGCGGCGGCAAGGGTGTTGATGATGTCGATGGCGCCGGTGAATAGCACCGAGTGGCCGCGCATGCAGGCAGCGTGGCCCAGCGCCGTCATCAGATGGCTCTTGCCCAGACCGGTTCCCGAGATGAACACGACGTTGGCGTGCTGCTTGACAAAGTCCAGGTGAAACAGGTTTTGGATGAGCAACCGGTTGATCTTGGTGGGCCAGTTCCAGTCGAACTGGTCGAGCGTCTTGACCACCGGGAATCGGGCCAGATTGATGCAGCGCTGCACGCGCCGGTCGTCGCGCGCGGCGGCCTCACCGGCGAGCAGTTCGCCCAGGTACTCCAGATGAGACCAGAGCTTGTCGGCGGCGGTCTGGGCCAAGGCCTGATGCTGCTCCAGCATGAAGGGTAGCTTGAGCGCACGCAGGTGCTGCAGCAAGGCATCGGTATCGGGATGGGTCTTCTCGCGGCGTGTTGCCATCAGTCGGCTCCTTCGTCACGGTCATAAATGGACAGATCGGGCTCGGGCAGTTCGAGTTCGAGCAAGTCGACGCGGCGTGTGAGCTGCAGCGCGGCGGGTTCTTGGCCCAGGCGTCGGCGAGCGCCCAGGATGTTGGCGATGTACTCGGCGCTGAAGGCCTGCAATTCGAGACCGTCATCCAGCGCTCGGGCCACGTCTTCTTTGCCGTGTACTTCGACCATTGCGAGGATCTTGCGCAGGTGCGCCCGCGCGTCCACGCGTTTGGCCTCAAGCCCCTCTCGGTAGGCCTGAGCGCGCGGCGAGATCGCCAGGAACTGCACCAGTAACCGCTGCTCGCGTGCGCTCTTGCGTTGCGCCAGGAGCTCGCGCGGGTGTTGTGCGTCTTCGAGGTCCTTGTGGCGATCCATGCTGCGAACATGGCGCGCCACGAGTTGCTGGCCTTCATAGACGCAGACCCGATCTGCATAGGCCTTGAGCGTGAGCAGATGGCCCGCGTAGCGTGCCGGAACCGAATAGTGGTTGGAGTCCAGTGGGACGCGAAACTGCTTGTTGGCACGCACCGTCGTCACGGTGCCTAAGTCAAAGCCGGCCGGATTGAGCCGGCCCAGATGGGCGCGTTCAGCTTCAAACAAATCCAGCGGCCGCTGGTGGGTGGCGCCATGCACGCGCACGTTGGCGATGGTATCGGTCCACATTGTGGCCGCCGGCTGCAGCGCGCAAAAGTCAGGCAACTCCAGGCCGGCCAGGAAATTCTTCTTGACGTAGCCCACGCCGTTCTCCACGCGGCCCTTCTCGTTGCCGCTGCGCACATTGCACGGGCTGATCTTGAAGCCCCAGTGCCGTGAGAAGTCCAGGTACTTGGGGTTGAACACGGGAGCAGTTCCCACAAGGCGTTGCAGCACCGCCGACTTCAGGTTATCGACCATGATCCGAGTAGGCACGCCACCAAACGCGAGGAACGCGTTCTCGTGGCAGGACAGGAAGAACTCCATCTTCTGCGAGACGGTGAACTCCAGGTACATGCGTCGGCTGTGGCACAACACCATCAGAAAGAAGCTCAGGCGTCGGCGCGTGTCGCCAACGCCGATGGTGCCGTATTCACCCCAGTCAACCTGGGCGGCTTCGCCGGGGGCGAAGTCCAGCTTGAGAAACGCCTCCTGATGGCGTGGGCGGATGCGGTGCACGTACTCCTTGACGATGGTGACGCCGCCGTCAAAGCCGGCCTCGCGCAGGCGCTGAAAGATCTGCTGCGCGCTGTAGGGGTGGGCATCGAGCCAGCGCACGATCTGACCCTTGTAGGCATCGAGTTTGCCCAAGCGCGCCTTGCCGGTGCGGGGTTGGAACTGCTGCACATTGGCCCACTTGGAAACGGTGCGCACGTCCAGCGCCAGGGCGCGGGCGGTCTGGGCTACGCTGAGTTGCTGGCGGCCCAGGTGGTCACGGATCTGGCAAAAAGTCTCATAGTCCAGCACGGCGGCTCTCCAGTTGATTGAGCAAATGCGCCAGACTGACTGGACCGGTATTGACGGTGCTGCGCACCGGCGCTACGCCAGCCAGTTCCGCCCCCGCGGGGCGCGCTGCAGCCTTGGTGCCGGGAAGCGCCAGCACCTGGTACAGCGGCGCCTGGTAGGCGATGAGTTCGAGGGCAATGAGCTGTAAGCGCGCAGCTTCAAACTCCTGGGCGCTCAGGTGAAGGCGCTGCGCCAGCGTGCCCGCCCCGTAGTAGCTCAGCCCCTGCGCGTCGGCCACCGTGACCAGAAAAAGGTACAGCGCCAACGCGCGTGCGTCGCAACGGTCAATGAAGTGGCGTTGCACCAGCGCTTGGTCAACCCAGCTGAACTGCTCGGGTACCTGGCGCAGCCGCTCGGGGCACAGCACTTGTTTGAGGGTCTTCATCGTGGCTCCGGTTGATCACATCGAGCCCAAGTTGTACCAAGCGCCTGGTGGTGGCGGCAATGTCATCTTGTAACGTGACCTCGAACAAATGCGCGATAAGCCCCGCCAGCACTGGGGACGGGGCATTCAAGAGATCTTGTAACGCCGAGACGGCTACAGGCGCAGCTGTCTCACCACGATTGGGAGATTCCTCAATGAGATCAGTGACTTGCGCAAACAAGGAATCTTGTAACGCCGCCGCTGGGGAAGGCCTCTTTCGGCCATACCCCGGATGCGCGGCACGCCAAGCCTGCACTCGGGCCACGTGGACAGGGTCTGAAAAATACGCGGTGTTGTTCGGCTTTCGCAGCCAAGCGGCTTGGCTGGCGGCCTTGCTCGCGGCGCGGCAAGCGGGAACCGAGCAGTACTTCTGACGATCCCGGTTGCGATGGTCCAGATCAAAAAACTCCCCGCAACACAAGCACTTACGCTGTCCCGACTGCGCCATGGCCGCCCCTCGATCGGGTCGAGAAGGGCAGCCCCGCCGGCCGCGCTCACGCCCTCAGGCGAAGTCTGAAGAAAACCAAAAAACCCGAAGAAGACGCGTCAAAGACGATGTTTGGAAGAAGACGGGGGCCGAAGAATACGCACGTTCACTCCGGCTGAATCACGACAGATTCGGGCCGGCGGCCACATCCAGCACGCGTCGCGTATTCAGCCCAGTTCTGAACAGCATCTCGAACCCTTTCAATTGAAGCCTTTGCCGCAGGAACTTGGAATCGCTCAGCGACAAGCATCAGATCATCCCGCTGGATATCCATGCGCTTGGAGTTAATGGACAAGAAGTGCTCACCAGTCCATTT
>JBAXNI010000203.1:0-3554 GCA_037133835.1 Comamonadaceae bacterium
TGCATGAGTCCGGTTGCGGGATTTGAATCGATGACCAAGACCATGCTGGAGCAATCCAGTGCGCGTGGCGTGCAGTGTGCGCGGATTACTGACTGGGTCTGATCGAAGGCGTGAACAACTTGAAAGATCGAGTCAGAGTGCACCGAGATCGTCAAGACGGGCCAGAAATCAGCTTTTCCTGGCGCATCCAGGCCAGGGTATCGGTCACCAGAATGTCCAAAGGGGTCTCGATGTAAGCCAATTCCCGCTTTGCCTTGGAAGAATCCACCAGCAGGGCGTGGGACGTGAGCATGGCCCCTTCGGGCGTGACCTCGGGCTCTTTTTTTGTGACGCGGGACCATGCATCGGTGAACCGGGCAAACACCATGAGCGCCCACGCCGGGGTGGCGCCACGAGGCGCATTCTTTCCCAACTCCGCCGCAACCCGGTGTACGAAGTCGACAAAGCTCGACTGCTCGCCGCCGACAAGGTAGGTTTGCCCGAACCGTTGACTTTGCCAGGCACGGACATGGGCCTTGGCTACTTCCCGCACATCGGCAAAGGAACCCACTCCGGGCGGAATTCCCGGCAGCTTCTCGCGGTCAATCAACATGATGAGGCGAGCCCAGTTGTGACGATCACCAGGGCCGAGAATGTGAGAGGGCTGCAACACAATCCAAGGGATCGTGCTGCGCCTGACTGCCTGCTCGCCGAGGTGTTTCGTGCGTTCGTAATTGATCCAGCTCTCGGCTCCGCGCTGCGGCACCGATTCGTCAAGCGTGCCATGCACAAGATGGGAATAGGCTGACACGGAGGATGTGTGCACAAAAGCCCTGGTTCCGGCGGCCTTGGCTGCTTGCAGCAGGTTTTCTGTGCCCTGCACGTTGGTGGCAGTCTGGACCGGCGCATGTGGCTTCCACATGCTTGTGTCAGCAGCGGCGTGAAAGACCGCTTCGCAACCATCGAGTGAAGACAGTAGAGACGCACTGTCGGCAAGGTCCGCACGAACCGGAACGCCGCCCTGAGCCGCAATGGCAGCATCGGATGCCGCGCTTCGGGACAGTGCCTTAACCTGGCAACCGGCCTCACGCAATTCGCGCAGCAGGTGAGCGCCAAGAAATCCACTGGCTCCAGTCAGAAAAACGGTGCTCATTCCTTGTCCTTCAACGGCAGTTCGCGGTTCAAATTCTCAGTTCACGAGCACGCGTGCAATGCCCCATACAGCCGCACACCAGGTCACGGCAAATGCGGTCATCGACAGGCCGTAGGACAGGCCGCGCTTGGCGGGGTCGTTCTGATAGGCGATGGCATACCAGACCCTTGCAATCAGCCAAAGCGCCCCTAGCGTGGCGGCACTCCGGTCACTGACGAATCCGGCGCAAACCCAGAGGGCTGGCAGCAAGAGCGCCGCGTTTTCCAAGGTGTTCATCTGGATACGATAGGCACGCTCAAACATTTCATGCCCGGTTACAGCTGGCGCTTTGATGCCATAGCGGCCCCTGGCGCGACCGACATTGATCCCGGTGACGAGCATCAGTATGCAAATCAGCAGCGTGATGAGCGAAGTAAGTGGATATGCTGTCAAAGGACTCTCCAATTGTTGTGCACGATGGCCGTACTGTATTGGAAAAGTCCGCAGCATGCGTGCGCAATGTCTTGTCGTGAGGTTCGACACAAGTTCCATCAACCTGCACCGGACGGATCATGACGCACTCAATTCAATCTACCATCACGCCTTCTGTCATGCCTTCGCTCAGGAGCAAATAGCAATGGATCAAACACCCGAATCCGTCCTCAGTTTCTGGTTTGAGGAAATAACGCCGAAGCAGTGGTGGCTGCGCTCGGACGACTTTGACCGGATGATCGAATCGCGCTTCGGCGCCCTGCACCGGGCGGCCGCGTGCTGTGAGCTCGACCAATGGCGCGGTACGGCAAGCGGTCGCCTGGCTGAAATCCTTGTGCTGGACCAGTTTTCGCGCAACATTTATCGGGATAGGCCGCAAGCCTTTGCCTGTGATCCACTGGCGCTGGGGCTGGCACAAACAGCGGTGGCGGCCGGGGCCGACTGCGAACTCGCAGTCGAGCGACGTGCCTTCTTGTACATGCCGTATATGCACAGCGAATCGCCGCTGATTCACACGCTGGCAGTCTCCCTGTTCAGCGCTGCGGGTATGGAGGGCAACCTGAACTTCGAGTTGCGGCACAAGCAGGTGATCGACCGCTTTGGACGCTACCCGCACCGCAATGCCCTTCTCGGACGCACGTCAACGCAGCAGGAGTTAGACTTTCTTCAAACACCGGGCTCGTCGTTTTAAAGAACGATCTGGCTGTTGGCTTGTCTGTTTCGACCCACCCAAGGAATCACCATGCTTTTTGAATCTTTCACCGCGCGCAAGCTGCAACTGAGCAACCGGACTGTCATGGCGCCCATGACCCGCAGCCGCGCGGTCCAGTCCAATACACCCAACGCTTTGATGGCCGAGTACTACGGCCAGCGTGCCTCCGCCGGTCTGATCATCACCGAGGGCGCGTCTCCCTCGCCCAACGGTCTGGGCTATGCGCGCATCCCCGGCTTGTTCAACGCCGATCAGGTGAGCGGCTGGAAGCTGGTGACCGATGCGGTGCACGCCAAGGGCGGCAAGATCGTGCTGCAGCTAATGCACGCTGGGCGAGTGGCGCATGCTGCCAACCTGCCCGCAGGCGCCGAGGTCGTCGGTCCCATGCCAGTAGCATGCCCCGGCGAGATGTACACCGATGCGCAGGGCATGCAGCCACACAGCAGACCGCGCGCCATGACCGAAAAGGACATCGCCGCCGCCGTCGAAGAATATGCCCGGTCTGCAAGATTGGCGATCGAGGCCGGATTTGACGGCGTGGAATTGCACGCCGCCAACGGCTACCTGATAGAGCAGTTCCTCAACCCCAACGTGAATCAGCGCAGTGATGCCTACGGTGATGGCATTCATGGGCGCAACCGCTTTGCGCTGGAAATCGCGCGTGCAGTGTCCTCAGCCATTGGAGCCGAGCGTGTCGGTATCAGGTTGTCACCCTACGGCGTTTTCAACGGCACCGGGGCTTTTCCGGAGGTGGACGCACAATACCTGGCGCTGGTCGGCGAGCTCTCCAAGCTTGAACTGCTCTATGTCCACCTGCTGGATCATTCGGCGATGGGCGCACCGCCGGTGCCGGCCGCACTGAAGGCGCTGCTGCGCCAGACTTTCCAAGGTCCGTTCATTCTGGCTGGCGGCTTTGACCGGGCCAGCGCCGAAAGTGCCCTCGCTGCAAGCCAGGCGGATCTGATTGCCTTTGGTCGCCCCTTCTTGGCCAACCCGGATCTGCTTGAGCGCATGCGTTCCAACGCAGCACTGAACGCGCCGGACATGTCAACGTTCTACACGCCAGGTGCCAAGGGTTACACCGACTATCCGGCGCTGGCAGCCTGAGCCCAGTAGGTCGTGACATGCTGCTCATCGCACCTTCGCTGCTATTCAACCGCGCTCCTTAGGCGGCAGTCTGGCCGCTCGGGTTGCTGCTGCTGGCGGGGCGCGTGATTCACGCGGTCGGTGTCGGCGCGC
>JBAXNI010000204.1:0-3538 GCA_037133835.1 Comamonadaceae bacterium
GAACGCTACGGTTTTGTCGGTGGCGGACCCTGCGCCATCGTCACGACGCTGGGCATCCTGCGGCCCGATCCGCAGAGCAAGGAATTTCTGCTTGATGGCTGGTTTGCCTTTTCCAGCCCCGAGCAGATTCGCCAGCATACCGGCTGGGACTTGCGCATTGCCGCGCATGCTGCCACCGTCCCGGAACCGAGTGAGACAGAATTGGCGGCGCTGCGCAAGGTAGATGTGACCGGGATGTTGCGCCGCGAGTGACGGTGCTGTGCAACGGCCGCAGCGGAGAAGCGTTTTCCATGAAGTTCGACCGTCCAGGACATTCAACCATACGTGAACCGAGGTAATAGCGATGCTCGATCCAATCGAACTTGATCGTCAATACAACGCCAGAGCCGCCGTACCTGACCACCCTGCTTTTATTGCCCGTTGGCGAGCCGACTCTGAGCGCACGCGCAAATCGCTGGCTGCCGAAATTGACGTCTCTTTTGGGGAGACCAGGAGCGAGAGGCTGGATTTCTTTCGCACTGGCCATCCAGGGGCACCTCTTCTGATATTTATTCATGGAGGCTATTGGCGCAGTCTTGACAAGGGTGACTTCAGCTTCCTTGCACAGCCGTTTGTCGCCAGCAATGCAAATGTTGCAGTTGTCAACTATGGCCTTGCTCCGGGTACGTCCATGGAGGAAATGGTCCGGCAACTGCTGCGTGCAGTCAGCTGGCTTTACAAGAACGCCGCTGCAATGGGCTTTGATGCCCAAAGAATCGTCATTGCCGGCCACTCTGCTGGCGCCCACCTGGCTGCAATGATGGCCGCAGCCGAATGGGAAAAGTGGGATCCAGCACTTCCAGCCAATGTGGTGCGTGGCATCGTTTGTATCAGTGGACTCTATGACCTTCAACCACTGGCGCAGGCACCCTTTCTCAAAGACGACATTCGGTTGGATAGCGCTGGTGCACGCAAACTGAGCCCGATGAGTTATCAACCGAGGTTCAATGTGCCCATGGTGACTGCCGTTGGTGCAGACGAAAGTTCCGAGTTTCATCGACAGAGCGCGCTGATTCGCAGCGCATGGCCCTCCTGCTTTCGACAGAGCATTCCGATGCCGGGGCGGAACCACTTTTCTGTAGTGGATGCCTTTGGAGACCCGTGTCACCCGCTATTTCAGTCCGCTGTCAGTTTGCTTGGCGTTGAACAGGAAGTTCGACGAAGAGGCGTCGGTTGACCCAAGGCTCAGGCCCTGCCTTTGCCAACGCCAGCGCCAATCTGTAAGTCGGCGTCACCTGGACTGCCGTCATTCAGCAGGAATTGGTGAGCCCGAGCAAAGTCAGGACCAGCCGTCCGCAGTCCTGGTCCTGGATGCCAAAGTGGTCGCACAGATTGCGGTCCGGCGCCCTTGTGTGATGCTCAAGATCGCGGCGCACGCAGGGTGTGGGGTCTTGTTTGTTGAGGGTATTGACAACCTGATAGCGCACCACGTCAAATTCAAAGCTCCAGTAATCCGACTAACCATGAGATTGAGGAGTGCCGATGTTTCCTGAATACAGTGACCAGATCGCTCGATTGAAAGCTGCCGATCCCGAGTTCTTGCGCCTGTGCGACCAGCACGCCGCACTTGCTCAGAAGATCAGGAACATGGAGGCGCGCATTGAACCCGGCACCCATGAGCAGATTGAAATCCTGAAAAAACAGAAACTTCTGATCAAGGACAGTGCTTACATAGTTCTGAAAAAAGAGATTGCCACCAAGGCTTGATCTGCAGCGATTTACTTCGGCAGGAAGGCATCGTCAATCGGTACGCCGTAGCCGATGGCCAGTCGATTGGTCTCATTAGCCAGACCGATCACTGCAAGCAGCTCACCAAATTGCTCATCAGTCATGCCTTTGGCTCTCGCACCTGCTGAATGGGAGGCAATGCAGTAGCCGCAATTGTTGGTAATGCTCACGGCCACATAGATCAATTCCTTGGTTAACGGATCAAGTGCGCCGTTTCCCATCACTTGCCTGATGTTGCTCCAGATGCGCTGCAAGCTCTCTGGATGATTGGCCAGCACCTTCCAGAAATTGTTCACCCAGTCTGTCTTGCGCGTGGCCATGATGTCGTCATAAACGGCTTTGACAGTTGGCGATGCTTGGTCGTACTCGATGGGCGTGTGAAGTGTCATGTTGTCCTCGCAAAATCTGTTTGGCTGGGAATCGAATTGCCGAATAGGAAGGGTACTAGCCATGCGGCTTTAATGGCTCAAGAAGGTCCGACAGGCCGTTGTGGTCAATTTCATGCATCAAGGCCAGCAAGCGACCAATTTCACCCTTGGGAAAGCCTTCTCGCGCAAACCACGTCAAGTAGTTGCCGGGCAGGTTAGCCAACACCTTGCCCTTGTGTTTTCCGAAAGGCATGGCCATGGTGACGAGCTTTTGCAGGTCTTCGGGTTTCATCTGGCGGCATTCAAGAAAGTTGCCCGCGGCGCCTACCGAGGTAGGTCCTGTGCTGTGCTGGTCATCGGGGAATCGTAACTGTGGCTGCTACTGCCGCCGAACCCCCTGCGCTGATAGTGAATCAGGGGAAATCGCAGGGCATTGTCTTGGCGCAAGAGATTCAAGTTGTAGGGTTCTGAGCCTTCGCCGGTGTGCGGCGACGGTAATGTTGTCGACCCGTCATGGTGCATATGACCTCGTTCTTCTGGTTTAGCACGTCCCAGCGGAATTTCACTGTGCCGCGTGTCGGATCCTTTTGCGATGGGGTTTGTTCAATCACTGTGGAATGCAGCCGCAGCGCGTCGCCTGGTCGCACTGGCTTGAACCAGCGCAGCTCGTCGAGCCCTGGCGATCCGATGCAAGAGGTTTGGAGCAGGTAGCCATCGCACATGAGGCGCATAGCAACTCCGCAGGTTTGCCAGCCGCTGGCTATCAGGCCGCCAAAGGGTGACGATTTCGCCGCCTCCTCGTCAACGTGGTAAGACTGCGGATCGTACTCGCGCGCAAACGCCATGATCTCGTCCGATGTAAGAATTCTCGGGTCTGACTCAAATTGCCAATCGGGAGTGAAATCTTCCCAGTAGTACTTAATCGATGTCATTTTTGTGGGCTCTGCAGTTTGTATTTTTTGATCTGATCCTGGGCGTTAACCAACGAAATGAACTTCCGCAGTGCCGAGTCGCGTCCAGCAAGACTGCGGTTGTCGGCAACAATGCGCGGGATTGAAAGGGGAGTCTTTTCATCAACGCACTTGACGTGGGAAATCGTGATTATCGTAGCCCTACATGGTTGGGTGGGCGTTGCACGGGGATGAACCGCCAAGGACTCCAAAAGACAAAAAGCGGAACTGGCGTTCCCGCAAATGCCTGCCGGATAGACGCCAATCAGGTCTAGAATTTCTTGCTGCGGTGGAAGGCCAACTTTGTGTCAACATTTACTTGACCCTGATGGGTTCATCAGAACATGAATGAAAAACTGGCGATTCTGAAGATTCTCCTACCCGAGGCTGTATTGAAGGCGGTGACACCGGAATCGGTGACGGCGGTTCCCCACGGAAAGATCGAGTCAGGAC
>JBAXNI010000205.1:0-3493 GCA_037133835.1 Comamonadaceae bacterium
GCCGTGAGTTGCAGACTGGTCGAGCGGCGCAGCAGCCCGTCGAGTTCATAAATGCGGGCAACCACAGGAGACCGCAGAGCGGGCTTGAGATCAATTGCGGCTTGCGTTGCATTGCTCAGAATCTTGTCGGACAAAGTTGTCTGCCCCTGAGGCGGCAGCCCACAGACCTTGCCCAGCACTTCCTGGGAAGACTCAAAGTCAAAACCCGGGATCTCCAGCAGATTGGCCAGAACCCGCAGCACCTTCCAGGCAGGCCTGGTTTCGCCCAGCGGCTTGACCACGGCATGGAAACTCTGGACTCGCCCTTCGGCGTTGACAAAGGTACCGGACGTTTCAGTGAACGGAGCAATCGGCAGCAAGACGTCGCTGAACTCCATGTTCGCCTTGAACGGGCTGAGCGTCACTACCATCGCGGCCTGCTTCAGCCCCTCCACCGCAGCGACACCGGCCGCAGAATCAAATTCAGGCTCGTTGTTGAGCAGGAGAACTGCCTTCAGGGCACCAGACAGCATCTGCCCTGCGTTCTTGCCGTCGGCTCCTGGCAGCGCTGCAGCCAGCTGAGCACCCACCGTGTTGGCCGCTTCGGTCAAATAACCCACGCTAGCACCCGTTTGTTCGCCAATCCAGTTGGCCAGCGCCAGCAGACTCGATGCCCTGGCGTGATGGGCCGCGCCGTTGCCCAGCAACACAGCTTTGCGTTCGCCCGCCAGCAGGGACTTGGCGATGGCTTTGGCGGAGTCACTTGCAACGCCATCCGCCGGTGCCGCGACGCCCTTCTCGGCGGCCACGGCAGCAGCCACATCAGCGAGCGCCTGCACCCAACTGGTGTCGCTCGCCAACAAGGTGTTCGCAACCGGCATCGCCCAGTCCTGTGTGGCTGAACCAATGACACTCAGCACGCAGCCAGCGCGCACCGCCTGGCGAATTCTTTGCGCGAACAGGGGATGATCCTTGCGCAGATTGGAACCCACAACCAGCGCGCTTTGCAGGGTGGACAGGGAGGCGATGGTGCGCCCCAGATGGCGAATCCCTTCGACTGCCGGAAACTCGGCGTTGCGCAGACGGTAGTCGACGTTCGGGCTGCCCAGCGCGCTCATCAGGGAACTGGCAAGAAACAATTCCTCCAGCGTACTGTGCGGACTGACCAGCGCGCCTATGCTGGCGGCACCGTGCTCGTTCTTGATCCCTTTCAAGCCCTTGGCAACATAGGCCAGAGCCGTCTGCCAATCGACCGCAACCCAGGCACCGCCCTGCTTGAGCATGGGGCTGGTCAAGCGCTCATCGCTGCTTAATGATTCGTAGGAGAAGCGATCGCGGTCCGCAATCCAGCATTCGTTGACGGCTTCGTTTTCCAGCGGCACGACGCGCATGACCTTGTTGCTCTTTACCTGCACAATCAGATTGGCGCCGGTTGAGTCATGCGGACTGACCGACTTGCGCCGCGCCAGTTCCCAGGTACGTGCGCTGTAACGGAAAGGCTTGCTTGTGAGTGCGCCGACCGGGCAGATGTCAATCATGTTGCCCGACAGTTCAGAGTCCACTGACTGGCCGACAAAAGACTCGATTTCGGCATGCTCACCACGGTGCGTCATGCCAAGTTCCATCACGCCGGCCACTTCCTGACCAAAACGGACGCACCGGGTGCACTGGATGCAGCGACTCATTTCCTGCATGGAAATCAGCGGACCGACCTGCTTCACCGCGACAACCCGCTTTTCTTCCTCGTAGCGCGAAGAAGAGCCGCCGTAGCCAACCGCCAGATCCTGCAACTGGCACTCACCACCCTGGTCGCAAATCGGGCAATCGAGCGGGTGATTGATGAGCAGGAATTCCATCACGGACTTCTGCGCCTTGACAGCCTTCTCGCTGCGCGTGCGAATCACCATGCCTGGCGCCACCGTGGTGGCGCAAGCCGGCATCGGTTTGGGCATCTTCTCCACGTCGACCAGACACATGCGGCAACTGGCAGCGATGCTGAGTTTCTTGTGATAGCAGAAATGCGGGATGTAGGTGCCAGCCTTCTCAGCCGCATGAATGACCGTGCTGCCTTCAGCTACCTCTAACTTCTTGCCGTCGAGTTCAATTTCAATCATATTGGGACTCGTTCAGACGTAAGCCGGGACCATGCAGGTCTTGTGCTCAACGTGATACTCAAATTCAGGGCGGAAATGCTTCAACATGGCACGCACCGGCATCGCCGCTGCATCACCGAGGGCGCAAATGGTTCGCCCCATGATGTCCTCGGCCACGTTGTCCAGCAGATCCATGTCGCTTGGCCGACCCTGCCCGTTTTCAATCCGTTCCACCACCCGGTACATCCATCCGGTCCCCTCGCGGCACGGTGTGCACTGGCCGCAGGATTCATGCATGTAGAAGTAACTGAGACGCTGCAGGCTCTTGACCATGCAACGACTGTCATCGAGCACAATGAGCGCACCCGAGCCCAGCATGGAGCCGGCCTTGGCGATGGAGTCATAGTCCATCGTGCAGTCCATCATGATCGCAGCCGGCAGGATGGGCGTAGACGACCCCCCCGGAATGACTGCCTTCAGTTGGCGACCTTGGCGCACACCGCCAGCGAGTTCCAGCAACTTTGAAAACGGTGTGCCCATCGGGATTTCGTAATTGCCCGGCAGTTCAACGTCACCGCTGATCGAATAGATCTTGGTGCCACCGTTGTTGGGCTTGCCACATTCCAGATAGGCCTTGCCGCCGTGGTTAATGATCCAGGGCACGGCAGAAAACGTTTCGGTGTTGTTGATGTTGGTCGGTTTGCCGTACAAACCATAGCTTGGCGGGAACGGCGGCTTGAAGCGCGGTTGCCCCTTCTTACCCTCGACCGACTCGAGCAAGGCGGTTTCTTCGCCACATACATAGGCGCCAAAGCCATGAAAGGCATGCAACTGAAAACTGAAACCACTGCCGAGAATATTGTCACCCAGCAAGCCCGCGGCGCGCGCTTCCGCCAACGCCTCTTCAAAACGTTCGTAAATCTGGAAGATTTCGCCGTGAATGTAGTTGTAGCCGGTGCCAATTCCCATCGCGTAAGCGGCGATCAGCATGCCTTCAATCACTATATGCGGGTTGAACTGCAGGATTTCGCGGTCCTTGCAGGTACCTGGCTCGCCTTCGTCCGAATTGCACATCAGGAACTTCGGTCCGGCAAACTGGCGCGGCATGAAGCTCCACTTCAGCCCGGTCGGGAAACCTGCGCCGCCACGGCCGCGCAGGCCGGATTCCTTGACCGTCGCGATCACCTGGTCAGGGGTCATGCCCGCGCCACCGTCCTTGCCAAGAACCTTGCGCAATGCCTCGTAGCCGCCGCGCGCCTGATAGTCCTGCAGACGCCAGTTACCGCCAGTCAGGCCAGCCAGAATCTGCGGATCAATGTGACGCCCGTGGAAACAGGTTTGCGCACCGCTGGACTGAAACTGGGCCAGGATATTTTCAAGCGCCATTATTTATTCCCCTGGGCGCGCAGGCCGTCGACCAG
>JBAXNI010000206.1:0-3491 GCA_037133835.1 Comamonadaceae bacterium
GGCGCCGCGTCATCTGCGCGAGGACGTGGCCTGGGCCAGTCGCTACAGCGTGCCGGCTTCGCTGAATCTCAAGTACGAGGTTTCGTCGAACAAGTTTCCCTTCAGCCTGAATGCTGAAATGGGATGGCGGCAAGACGGCGAAAGCTACGACGCCCGACTTGCATTTGGCGCCTTTGGCCTGCGTCGCGTGCAGACCAGCCGCGGCCAAATCACAGCCGAAGGGCTGACGCCGCTGCGTTTCTCGGACAAGTATCGCAGTGAGGTCGCCGCGCATTTTGTGCGCGAAAAGGGCAAAGTCACGTTCAGCGCCAATACGCCAGATGCGCCCTTGCTGGCCGGCGCGCAGGACCGACTCAGCGTTGTACTCCAATTGGCTGCCATGATGGCAGGGGATCCGGAGCGCTTTCCAGTCGCCAGCACGATCACCCTGCAAATCATTGGCCCGCGCGACGCAGACATCTGGCTATTTACTTTGGAAGAGGATGAAACGCTGAATCTGCCCGGAGGTCAGCTGGCGACGCGCAAACTGGTACGCAATCCGCGCAGGGAATTTGACCAGCGGGTCGAGTTGTGGCTGGCGCCGGCGTTGGGCTATTTGCCTGCCCGAATCCGTATCACCGAGGCCAATGGTGACTACATCGACCAAAAATGGCTCTCCAGCGAAACTCCGGTTTGAGCCGGTTTCCGCCTTGACGCGTCCCTCTTGAAATCTGCTGCTCTGTGGCCAACTGCAGAATGGGCACAATTAAAGGATAATATTCAAGCATGCACACGCTCTACGATTCGGACACCTATTCGGTGACACATATGCTGGCCAATGCGGTGGCGGCAGATGCAGGCTGCGAGCTTGAAGGTGAGCAGGTCGCGCAGGTGCTGCTGGTACCCACGCTGGCGCGTCACGGCTTTGAAATTGTCGACAAGCGTTCCGGCAAGGAGGTCTATCTGGACGGATCCTGGGCTGAACTGTTTCAGCAGCATATTTCTGCCTGGCAGCAAAGAACGCCGACCCAGGAAGAAGTTGAAGACACGCTGGAGCAATACGCTGAACTGGCACAGAATCCGGTTGTCGTGCACTAAGCAGCGCCACTTCCACAGCCAACAGGTCTTTTTATGAGCGTCAGACGACTCTGGACAGTCGCCCTGGCTGTCGGCCTGGCCGCTTGTGCCTTCACACCGCCAGGGCCGCATTACGCTGACGCAAGTCGCACCGAGCGCCTGCAACAGCTGTTGCCGGCGGACATCATCCTGCTGGGCGAGCAGCACGACGCGCCGGATCATCAGCAGGTTCATCGAATTGTTGTAGAAACGCTGGCATCGAGGAAGTTGCTGGCCGCGCTGGCGCTCGAGATGGCTAGCCAGGGGCAATCAACGGCTGGTCTGGCGAGCGACGCCAGTGAAGACGCGGTGCGTCAGGCCTTGCAGTGGAACAACGAAGGCTGGCCATGGAGCGCTTACGGCCCGGCGGTGATGGCAGCCGTGCGTGCTGGCGTGCCGGTTATCGGTGCCAATCTGCCGCAGTTGCAGATGCGTGCTGCGATGGCCAAGGTAGAACTGGACTCATTGCTGCCCGGTCCTGCGCTCAAGGCTCAGCAGCAAAATATACGCAGTGGCCACTGTGACATGCTGCCCGAAAGCCAAATTACGCCGATGACGCGGGTTCAGATTGCACGTGATATGGCGATGGCCGCAACGCTGGCCAAGGCCGCCCAGGCTGGCAAGACCGTCGTCCTGCTGGCCGGCGGCGGGCACGTTGATCGCAAGCTCGGAGTGCCTTTGCATCTGGCAGCGGGCGTCAAAGTCAAAGCGGTCCTGATCCGGTCTGAAGTTCCGGCTGAACCCACTGAAGACAGCTCCAGTTTTGATGCCATCTGGCCGGCACAAGCGGCACCTGTGACTGACTATTGCGCAAAATTTGGCACCAGTCGGCGCTCTCCTACTTGATCAAGCTTATGAACCCTGCTTACATTTTGACCCTGTCCTGTCCGGACCGCATCGGGTTGGTCCATGCGGTTTCCGGATTCTTGGCGGAACGTGGAGGCAATATTGAAGAGGCGGCGCAGTACAACGATCTGGGTACCGGACTCTTCTTCATGCGCGTGCAGTTTGCCTGCGGGAAACTCACCCATGACGAGCTGAAAGCGCAACTCGCCATCTTTGCCGCGCCCTACCAGATGAACTGGCGACTGCACCCCAGGGCTGAACCGATGCGCACCGTGATCATGGTCAGCAAGGAAGGGCATTGCCTGAATGATCTGCTGTTTCGCTGGAAGAGCGGTTTGCTGGCGCTTGACATTCGGGCCATCATTTCGAACCATCGCGATTTCTACCAGCTGGCCGCCAGCTACAACGTGCCATTTCACTATTTTGCTGTCAACGCGGCAAGCAAGAGCCAGGTGGAAGCAAAGCAGTTTGAGATCATCCAGAGCGAGGGCGCAGAACTGGTGGTGCTGGCGCGTTACATGCAGGTTCTGAGCGACGACCTGTGCCGCAAGCTGTCAGGCTCCGCCATCAACATCCATCACTCTTTTCTGCCCAGTTTCAAGGGCGCCAAGCCTTACTATCAGGCGCACGAACGGGGTGTGAAACTGATAGGCGCTACCGCGCACTATGTGACAGCCGAGCTTGACGAAGGACCCATCATCGAACAGGACGTGGCGCGTGTGGACCACAGCAAGACGGTGGAAGACCTGACCACACTGGGGCGCGACACCGAGAGCCAGGTGCTGGCGCGCGCTGTCAAATGGCATAGCGAGCACCGGGTGCTTCTGAACGGCCACAAGACCGTGATCTTCAAGTGAGATCGGGGCGCTGCGTGTAGTGTGCGTGGCGTTTTTCCAGGAAGGCGCGCATGCCCTCCTGCGCGTCAGGCTCCATGGCCGCTGAAGCCATCAATTCCACTGCCAGTCGGTAAGCCTGGTCCTGCGGCAAACCCACCTGTTGGTAAAAGCCCTGCTTGCCCAGTGCCTTGGACAGCGCGCTGCCGCGGCTGGCCCGGCCAATCAGATCCAGTGTGGCGGCGTCCAAATCGGCCTCCGGCACGCAGCGGTTGATCAGCCCCCACTCGGCCGCTGTCTTTGCATCGATCGCGTCGCCCGTCAGAGCCATCTCCAGCGCGCGCTTGCGTCCGATGCTGCGCGCAATGGCCACGAGCGGCGTATGACAAAACAGACCGCCCTTGCCGCCGGGAATGGCAAAGGAAGCGGTGTCGGCTGCAACCGCCAGGTCGCAGCTCGCCACCAGCTGGCAACCCGCTGCCGTGGCCAGCGCGTGTACCTTGGCAATCACCGGTTGTGGCATGCCCTGGATCGCGTCCATCATGTTGGTGCAAACAGCAAACAACTCGCGCGCCTTCTCAAGGCTCGCGCCTGCCATATCACCAAAGTTATGACCGGCGCTGAAGACGGGCCCATTGGCTGCCAATATCACGCCCAGTGCTTCGCTTCGTGCCACGGCCTGCAGTGCCTGCGTCAATTCCAGCATGACGTTCATGG
>JBAXNI010000207.1:0-3474 GCA_037133835.1 Comamonadaceae bacterium
ATGTCAAGGCACGCGACGGCATCATCAACGTCGAGCTCGAAACGCGGCGCCTCAAACTGGCCATCGACACCGTGATCAACAGTGCGAACGCACGTGCCGAGGGCTTTGGGCAGGTCAACGGGCCGCGCCTGTCACTGATGGCCTCCCAGGTGTCCGACGCCTACAACACCAAGACCCGCGTCAATCCTGACGCCGTCTGGACCGGCGTCTACCTGCCGTCCAAAGCAGAGCTCAACGTTTTGCCCAAAAAATAAGATGCAGGAGCCCACCGCCCAGTGGTTTGTCGATTTTCGGGACGTCTGGCTCGCCTATAACGACGAACTGCTGAAGCAAAACCAGTTCGCGGTCGAGGCGATTGACCTGACGGTGCGCCGTGGCGAGTTCATCGCCATCGTCGGCCCCTCGGGTTGCGGCAAGTCAACTTTCATGAAGTTGGCAACCGGCTTGAAGATGCCTTCCATGGGGCGGATCCTGATTGACGGACAGCCGGTCACGGGGCCGCTGAAGATCTCGGGCATGGCGTTTCAGGCCTCATCGCTGCTGCCGTGGCGAACCACCGTGGACAACGTCCTGTTGCCGCTGGAAATTGTTGAGCCTTACCGCAGCAGCTTCAAGCAGAAGCACAAGGAATATGAGGAACGCGCTCGTGCGTTGCTACAAAAGGTGGGGCTCGCTGGCTACGAGGACAAGTTCCCATGGGAACTCTCGGGCGGCATGCAGCAGCGCGCAAGCATCTGCCGCGCCCTGATTCATGAACCGAAGATGCTTTTACTTGATGAGCCCTTCGGCGCACTGGACGCTTTCACCCGCGAGGAGCTCTGGTGCATTCTGCGCGACCTCTGGACCGAGCAGAAGTTCAATGTCATCCTGGTCACGCACGATTTGCGCGAGTCGGTGTTTTTGGCGGACACGGTGTACGTGATGAGCCGGAGTCCGGGGCGCTTTGTGGTGAAGAAAGAGATCGTCCTGCCGCGCCCGCGCGACCTGGAGATCACTTACACGCCTGTCTTCACCGACATCGTGCATGAACTGCGCGGACACATAGGCGCCATGCGCCAAAACAGTGCGAACACCCAAGCGGCAAGGCTGTCATGAACCAGAAACAGATTGAGTTGTGGTCGCCGTGGCTGCTGCTGCTGAGCGTGGTGGTGGTGTGGCAGATCATTTGTTCGGCTTTTTCGGTCTCCGAGTTCATCTTTCCGAGTCCCCTGCGCATCTGGAGTCAGTTCTGGGAGTTCAAGGCCATCATTGCTGCGCACGCCTGGCGCACGTACTGGGTCACCATGGCCGGTTTTGGCATCGCGATTGTGGTGGGCGTGTTGCTCGGCTTCGTGATCGGAAGTTCGCGCCTGGCGTATGCAGCTGTCTACCCACTGATGACCGGTTTCAACGCGCTGCCCAAGGCCGCCTTTGTGCCGATTCTCGTGGTCTGGTTTGGCATTGGCGCAGGCCCGGCCATCCTGACTGCGTTCCTGATCAGCTTCTTCCCGATCATGGTCAACATCGCCACCGGTCTGGCTACGCTGGAGCCCGAACTGGAAGACGTGCTACGGGTACTCGGTGCCAAGCGCTGGGACGTGCTGATCAAGGTCGGACTGCCGCGTTCCATGCCGTACTTTTATGGCTCGCTCAAGGTGGCGATCACACTCGCCTTTGTCGGCACGACGGTGTCGGAGATGACCGCCGCCAACGAAGGCATTGGCTATCTCTTGATCTCGGCCGGATCGGCGATGCAGATGGGGCTGGCTTTTGCCGGCTTGCTGGTGGTGGGCGCCATGGCGATGCTGATGTATGAACTGTTCGCCAGGATCGAAAAGCACACCACCGGCTGGGCGCACCGCGGTTCACAGAACCGATAAGGCCTGACTGCAGCCCAGCGTTTACCGGCCCAGCGCCGGGAACAGCTTGATCAGTCCGTCGGACATCACTTCCACCGCCAGTGCGGCCAGAATCAGCCCCATCAGGCGCGTCATGACGTTGATGCCGGTCTTGCCCAGCACGCGCGCAATCGGCTGCGCCAGCGAGAAGCACAGGGCGGTGGCCAGCGCGATGACAACGCCGTAGCCGACCAGTGTGCTCAGTTGCCAGAAAGTCTTGGCCTTGTCGGCGTAAATCACCACGGTAGACATGGTGGCGGGTCCGGTGAGCAGGGGAATCGTCAGTGGCACCACGGCGATGCTGGCACGCGCTGCAGCGTCGTGCATTTCTTCTGCATTCGATTTGGCCTCGGCCGGTTGCGCGTTCAGCATGGCCAGCGCTGAAGTCAATAGCAGCATGCCGCCGCCGACCTGAAAACTGGCCAGCGAGATGCCAAAGAACTCCAGGATGTGCAGGCCCATGAGCGCGCTTACCGCAATCACGACAAAGCAGCTGAAGGACGAAATCCAGATGGTGCGGCGTCGCTGCTCGCGCGGGAAGTCCTGCGTGTAATGAATGAAAAAGGGCACGATGGCCAGCGGGTTGACGATGGCCAGCAGCGTGACAAGGGGTTTGAAATCCATGCAAATGTTTCTTCCAGAGGTCAGGGTTTGGCGCAGTCGCAGACCTCGTTGCCCTTGTCAAACACAATGCGCCAGACACCGGGTGCCTCCAGGCGCCAGACCGAGCTGAAGGTGGCAATCAGTTTGCCCTGCGCGTCGCGCACCGGTCCTGAACTCAGGGCCAGCGCGCCGGACTGCAGCACCTCGACGCGTTCCGGCTGCCACGAGAACGGCGCGGTCGGCCCCTGGTAATAGGGCTTCCAGGCGTCGGCTACCTGCTGCTTGCCACGCAATACCTTGGTGCCGGAAAAGAACACCGCTTCCTCCGAGACAAAGCGCACAAAGGCGGCGTGATCACGCTCCGCCATGGTCCTGGCGAAAGCCCGCTCTGTGTCCGCAACCACTTGTTGGATGTCCATGCCCCGACTTTAGCTGAACTGGTGCTAACGTACAATTTGCCAGAGGGAAAACGATTCATGAACAACCCCGTCGGCATCTACGAAAAAGCACTTCCCAAGGACCTGAGCTGGGCCGGGAAGTTCGAGGCGGCAAGCCGCGCCGGCTATGATTTTCTGGAAATCTCGGTCGATGAAACACCCGAGCGCATGGCACGCCTGGACTGGACGCTCAAGGAGCGTCTCGCCTTCTTTCAGACTTCGCGGGAAAGTGGCGTTCCTGTGCCCTCCATGTGCCTGTCCGGGCACCGCAAGATTCCCTTCGGCAGTGCTGACCCGGCCATCCGTCAGCTGGCAGCCGGGTTCATGGAGAAGGCGATCCGCTTTGCTGGTGACACCGGTATTCGGGTGATTCAACTGGCGGGTTATGACGTTTACTACGAACCCACTACGCAGGACTCCAGACGGCGTTACCTTGACGGTATGGCGCGTGCGCTGGAGGTGGCGGCGCAGCACCAGGTCATGCTGGCGCTGGAAATCATGGACACGCCTTTTCTCAACTCCATTTCGAAGTACCTGGTGCTGAAAGATCAATTGCC
>JBAXNI010000208.1:0-3389 GCA_037133835.1 Comamonadaceae bacterium
GCCGGAGAAATGTTCACGCTGGTGGTGTACGGCCAGCTGATTCTGGAAAACGCCAGGATCTACCAGATGGATGATGCGCTGGTGGACCAGATTTTCGACTTCATGGTGCGCGATTTTTCCAAGTTCGCCTTGCAGCTTTACTCCAAGCCCAGCAGCACCGACGCACAGATGGCGCAGTGTCTGAAAATGATCAGGAAGCCGGTGGTGGATGAGCAACGCTACGGCGCGGTCTGGCAGCAGCATGTGCAGGCCATGAAAGACCAGTACGCCATGCCCAGGTAAGGAGACGGCAATGGAGTCAGAACCCGAGGACCTGCCAGTGCAACGCTTTCTCGTCAGCCATCTGAGTGAATCGGATTTCAAAAGCGGGGGCTTGCGCAGCTATTCTGCCTACCGGGATCTTGGCATTGCTGCTGCGACCGGAGGCTTCGCTACCGGACATGTGATCCGCATGACGGCACCGTTCACTGAAGAGCAGCGTCAGAAGCATCACCACAACGTTGAGTTTCAACTGGTCTATGTTCTCAAGGGCTGGTTCAAGAACGAGTTTGAAGGAGAAGGCGTCCATGTGATGCGGGAGGGTTCATGCTGGATTCAACCGCCTGGCATTCGTCACAGCGTGCTTGGCTGGTCGGATGATTGCGAGTTGCTTGAGATCATTCTGCCGGCAGTGCATGACACGGTGAATGATGAGTGATCAATCCGGCGCATATCGGTCAGACTTGATTCCTGGAGAGCAGATGCTGATTGAGGCGTTCGAATACAAACAGTGGGCTGACAGGCGCACGCTTGATGCAATCAGAAGTCTTGACGGGACGAGATTTCCTTCTGCCCTGAAGTTTGCACGGCAACAGCTCAATCACATGGTCAGGGTCGAAGAATTGTTCAGGGCACGTCTTCTCGGGCTTTCGGATCCTCATTCATCCACCAATTCGGAGGTGCTGCCAGAGCTTCCCGAACTTGCCGAAAGAGGCAGCGACTCAAACCAATGGTTCGCGCGCTACGCAAGACAGCTCGAGCCTGGCCACAGGCTTCAAACCATTTCTTTTCAATTTGTGGATGGGCTGCGCGGAACCATGACGCGCCTGGAAATTCTCTTTCACATCATCAACCACAGCAGCTATCACCGGGGCGCCATCAGTCACGCTCTGGATATGGCTGAAGTGCCGCATCCTGCCGACACGTACACAGCCTTTATCCACTCGGCTGAACCTGCCCGTCGCGAGCAGGAACTGGCCCGTGACCGCAGCGCAGCGTCCCTGAGAAATCGATGATCGCTCTCGTCAGCCCGGAATCTCGGGTTCGACGAGAGTGGCTAGCTGCGCCAGAGACTCCTGCCAGCCGAGGTAGCACATCTCGACGGGAATAACTTCAGGCAGCCCTTCTTGCACGATGCTGACTTCCGTGCCGCAGAGCACTTTCTTTAATACCACCGTCACCTGTATTTCACCGGGCAGGTTCGGGTCGTCGAATTTGTCGGTGTAGCGGATTCGCTCAGAGGGCGTCAGTTCGAGATACTCGCCGCCGAAGGCGTGTTCGCTCCCGGTCCCGAAATTGGTGAACGACATCCTGAACGTGCCGCCGACCCGGGCGTCCATGTGATGGACCTTGCACGTGAAACCATAGGGCGGCAGCCACTTGGCCATGGCATCGGCAGTCAGAAACGCACGATATATGCGCTCGGGCGGTGCGCGCAGCACGCGATGCAGTCGGACGGTACCTGTTGGCATGGTCAATTTCCTTTTGATGCCGCACTCAGGTGCCAGCGCGTTCCAGCATGGCATGCAGCAGCACGTTGGCGCCAGCGGTGATGTGCTCGGGCGTGGCGCTCTCGATCTCGTTGTGGCTGATGCCGTCTTTGCACGGGATGAAGATCATGCCGCTGGGGGCCAGGCGTGCCATGTAGACCGCGTCGTGGCCGGCGCCTGAAACGGCGGGCATGTTGGAGTAGCCGAGCTTTTGCGCGGCCCGCGCCACGGCGGCTTTGCACTCATCGTGAAAAGCCTGCGCCGGGTAACTTGACACCATCTCTATCTTGACCTCCAGACCGCTTTCCCTGGCTACTTTGGCGGCATAAGCTTTCACCTCATCGGCCATCGTATCCACCTGCGTGTCGGTAGCGTTGCGCAGGTCGATACTGAATTTGACGCGCCCCGGAATCACATTGCGGCTGTTCGGATGCACTTGCACCATGCCGACCGTGCCGCGGCCATGCGGCTGATGCCGCAGCGCGCAGGCCACCACCTCCTGCATGATGCGCGCCGCCACCTGCATTGCGTCCTTGCGCAGCGCCATAGGGGTGGGGCCGGCGTGCGCTTCCATGCCGGTCACGGTGCAGTCGAACCAGCGGATGCCCAGCACGCCCTGCACCACGCCGATGGTCACATCGGCATCCTCCAGCACCGGACCCTGCTCGATGTGCGCTTCAAAATAGGTGCCGATCGGATGGTCACCCGGTTCCTGTGGACCGACATAGCCAATGCGCGTGAGTTCATCCTTCACCGTCTTGCCCTCCGTGTCGGTGGCGGCGTAGGCGTGCTCCAGCGTGAAGACCTTGGCGAAAACGCCGGAGCCCATCATCACCGGCACAAAGCGCGAACCTTCTTCGTTGGTCCAGAAAGCCACTTCAATCGGCGCCTCGGTCTCTATCTTGTGGTCGTTGAGCGTGCGCACCACTTCGAGTGCCGAGAGCACGCCGTAGTTGCCGTCGAACTTGCCGCCGGTCGGTTGCGTGTCGATGTGGCTACCGGCCACAATGGGCGGCAGCGCGTTGTTGCGGCCGGGGCGGCGCATGAAGCCGTTGCCGATCTTGTCGATGGTGACCTCAAGACCGGCCTCACGTCCCCAGCGCGTCACCTGGTCGCGCCCCTGGCGATCCAGATCGGTCAGGGTCAGGCGACAAACGCCGCCTTTGGGTGTGGCGCCTATCTTGGCCAGTTCCATCAAGGAGTCCCAAAGCCGCTGGCCGTTGATGCGCAGGGTGCTGATGTCGGTTGCAGTGTCAGTGGTCATGATGTTCTCCGATATGTACTCGCAGGGTTCTTATTGGGATGGTCATTGGTCCTAATTTGTCATTGCGGGCCTGACCCGCAATCCAGTGTTCGCGTGGCACTGGATCCCGGATCGAGTCCGGGATGACAACTTCTGGGTCCGGTATGACCCTCTCTGGCAAGTCTGATGTATGCCGACCGCAATAGCTGTTGTCGCCGGCTGGGTGTGTGCCGCGAGCCGATTTCTGTGTACCCATAGTATGAGGCGCGCGGCATACATCCAGCCGGCAGGCCACAGAGGCAGGCACCCTCAAGGCCATGGTCAGCGCGGCACTGGAACGGAAGCCAAGGTCTCGGTCCGCAATTTCGCCGCAACAAAGTTGGAGCCAAACGCCGGTC
>JBAXNI010000209.1:0-3386 GCA_037133835.1 Comamonadaceae bacterium
AAAACCAGAAGAACTGGGTTGGCGCCAAGCCCAGATGTTCCCCCAAAAAGACTGGCGCCGACAGCACATAGAGGAACATGCCATTGAATGGAACACCACTGGCCAGCGCCAGCAGCAAAAAGCGCGGATCCAGACCCAGTTGCCAATATCCCTGCATCAGGTTGCTCGCGTTGAATGGTTGCCGGTGCGAGATGTGCAGGGTTTCAGGCAGCAATTTGTAGTTGGCCACCCAGAGCGCGATGCCAATCGCGGTCAGAAACCAGAAAATGCTGTGCCAGCCAAGGTGCACGAACAACCACCCACCGATGATGGGCGCCACCGCGGGTGCAACGCCAAAGTAAATGGTGATCTGGCTCATCACCTTTTGCGCCTGGGCGGGCGCGAACATGTCACGCACCACAGCGCGCGCCACCACAATGCCGGCGCCGGTGGACAAACCCTGCATGGCACGAAACAGAACCAGTTGCCCGATGTTTTGCGATAGCGCACAGCCGGCCGAGGCCAGCGTGAAAGCCGCCAAGCCCCACAGCACCACTGGCCGGCGCCCCAGACTGTCTGAAATAGCGCCATGAAACAGGCTCATGAAGGCAAAGCCAAAAAGGTAGGCCGACAGGGTCTGCTGCATTTGCACCGGAGTCGCCCCAAGCGAACTGGCGATGCCGGCAAATGCCGGCAAATAGGTATCGATGGAGAAGGGACCGAGCATGCCCAGCACGGCTAGCAGGACGGCCAGCGCCCAGCGTGGCGCAGACCAGAGTTTCTGTGCGTCCGGGTTCATTTGTTTGACTTGGTGGAATTCATGAGCAGAGCGGCTTATTGTCAGCCAAATGGCAGCAGCTAGACTCAGCACCGTCATGGAAGCTTCAACCATCATTCGCGACGCTGTGATGCACGTCACACAGATCAGACATACCGTTGCCGAAACACCAGGGCTGGCGAGTGCCGTCAGTGCAGTAAAGCAGTTTCAGGCCCGGCGCTTTGCCGGCACTTACCTGGATTTGCTGCAGTCTGAGCGCTACCAGTCTGCCGCTCTGTTTTTTCTGCAGGAACTCTACAGTGAGAAGGATTATTCCGAGCGCGATACCCAGTTTGCGCGTATTGCCGGCGCATTGGAGCGACTCTTTCCGGAGCAGGTGGTGCAAACTGCGGTGTCGCTGGCACAGTTGCATCGCATGACGGAAGATCTTGATCTGGCGATGGCGCAACATTGGCTGCACTTTGCTGATCAAACAGAAGTAATGCGTTACGTGAAGGCTTGGCGATGTGTGGGGCAACGCAAAGACCGCTGCGCGCAGCTGAGTACGGTACTCAGGGTTGGACAGGAGCTCGACCGGCTGACGCGAACGCGCGGTCTGCGCATGATGCTCAAGATGATGCGCAAACCCGCCAATCTGGCCGGCATGGGGTCTTTGCAACGGTTTCTGGAGTCTGGTTTTGACACTTTTGCCAACATGGCGCGCCGAGGTGATGGAGCAAGCCATTTTCTGGCTACGGTGAAGGAACGTGAGGCTGCTTTGATTGATGGTCTATTTGATGCTAGCGCTGTCGCCTGCGAGACGAAAATCGCCCTGCTAGTGGGGCAAGCCCGCTAGCGGCAATGGCGACTCTGGCCTGAGAATAGGCACAAAGGAATTGCTATGGAAAGAATCTGGCTCAAGAGTTATCCCCCTGGCGTACCGCATGAGGTGAAGCCCGACGAGTATCGATCTCTGACACATCTGCTGGAAGAGTCATTTCAGAAGAACGCAGCCAGCCCGTTTGCTGTCTGCATGGAAAGCTGGATGAGTTATGGCGAACTCGACCATCTGTCCGCGGCACTGGGATCCTGGCTGCAAAGCAAAGGACTGGAGCCCGATGCCCGGGTGGCCATCATGCTGCCCAATATCCCCCAGTTTCCGGTCACGATGTCGGCTGTGCTGCGTGCCGGCTACACCTGCGTCAACGTCAACCCGCTTTACACGGCACGCGAACTGGAACACCAACTCAAGGACTCCGGTGCCACGGTCATTGTTGTTTTGGAGAATTTCGCGGCGACGCTGGAAGAAGTGATTGGCAACACGCCGATCAAACATGTTGTGGTGGCGTCAATGGGCGACTTGCTCGGGTTCTGGTACGGCAGGTGGATTACTTTTGCCGTCAGGCATCTGGCCAAGATGGTGCCGGCCTATAAACTCGTGTTGTCGGACGGGCAAACCGCAACTTCCTTCAAGCAGGCCCTTGCGCTGGGTGCCACAAGGCCTTTTAAGTCAGCGCCCACTACGCTGGATTCTGCCGCTTTCCTTCAATACACGGGCGGTACTACCGGCCTGAGCAAGGGGGCGGTGTTGACGCACCGCAACGTCGTCGCCGCAGTCTTGCAGGCGGAGGCCTGGTTTTCACCGGCGCTCGAACGGATCGGTGACATCCAAAAGAGCAACAGCATTGCGGCATTGCCCTTGTATCACATCTTTGCGTTGACGCTGTCGCTGCTTGCAATACGCGCTGGGTCCATGTTGACATTGATTCCAAATCCACGGGATTTTGCAGGCTTTGTTGCGACCCTGAAAAAGCGACCGTTTCATTTGTTGCCGGCGGTCAACACGCTCTTCAACGCACTACTGCAACATCCACAGTTCAAGTCGGTGGACTTCTCCAATCTCTGTGTTTCCCAGGCAGGTGGCATGGCCGCACTGGCTGGCACGGCCAAGCACTGGATGGAAGTGACTGGCTGCCCGATGGTGGAGGGTTGGGGGATGAGCGAAACCTGTGCCATCGGAACCAACAATCCGGTCATGGCGAAGGAGTTTTCAGGCTCCATTGGGTTGCCGCTGCCAAGTATCGATATCGCCATCAAGGACGACGAAGGCAATTCGCTGGAACAGGGTGCATCGGGAGAAATCTGCATCCGGGGTCCCAACGTGATGACCGGTTACTACAAGCAGCCTGAAGAGAACAAGCATGCGTTTACGGCCGACGGCTTTATGCGCACGGGTGACATTGGCATCATGGATGAGCGCGGCTACACGAAGATTGTGGATCGCAAGAAGGACATGATTCTGGTCAGCGGCTTCAATGTGTTCCCAAGCGAGCTGGAAAATGTGATTTCACTCTGCGATGGTGTGCTGGAATGCGCTGTAATCGGCATCCCGGATTCGAAACAGGGAGAGGCGATCAAGGCCTTTGTTGTCAAGGACAGCCCGCATCTGTCGGAGGAAGACGTTGTCAAGTTCTGCCAACAGAACTTGACCGGATACAAGCGCCCCAAGTACATCGAATTTCGCGACGAACTGCCAAAATCGAATGTTGGAAAGGTACTTCGAAGGGAGTTGCGGGTCGGGAAATAGCAGGCCAAAAAAAAACGCCCCATCAACTGATGGGGCGTTTTCGGTTTAATAGCCTGACGATGT
>JBAXNI010000210.1:0-3365 GCA_037133835.1 Comamonadaceae bacterium
GGTAGTCCACGTTCTCTGCCACGGTCATCACCGGCACCAGGTTGAAGTTCTGGAACACAAAACCGAGCGCATCGCGCCGCAGCAGCGTTCGCTGCATTTCGTTCAAGCCATTCACAGGTTTTCCGCCGAGCACGATGTCGCCCGAGTCCGGTGTGTCGATCAATCCGCAAAGATTGAGGATCGTGCTCTTGCCGCTGCCCGAGGGCCCGGTCAAGGCCAGCAACTCGCCGCTTTGTACATTCAGATCGATGCCCTGCAGAGCCGGAATCACGTGCTCGCCCAGACGGTAAGTCTTGTGCACCGCGTGCAATTCCACCACGCTGACTTGTGAGCGGCTCATGATGCCAGCGCCTTGAGTCTGGCGCGTGCCACTTCGGCTTGTGGCGCGTTGGTCTGGATCACCTCGCCCAGATACTTGCGCGCATCATCCAGGCGCTTCTCCTTGACCGCGAGTTCGGCACCGGCCAGCCAGACTCCGCCGCGAAACGACAATGGGCTGCCAGCGAGCAAGGGACTGGTCAGCACATCGTTCAACAATTTTGCGCCGCGTGCCCCGCGGTTCATGAAACCCGGCACCGCCAGAAAAGTATTGGCAGCCACAAAACGCACTTCCAGTACAGCGGGCGTGCCGTGCTGCAGTACCGCGTTGTGCGCCGGCGTCAGCAGCGCCAGCGCCTTGTCCAGCTGGGCCATGCCATCTTCGGCATGGCTCATCTTCTTCCAGGGCAGCCAGGTCGTTGTCGCCTTCATCGAGGTCGATGCACCAGCGTAGGCCAGCAGCACAGGATTGGTCGGTTCGCTCCTGAGCAGCGCGCCAAACGCGTCGGCCGACTTTTCGACGGCGCTTTCATTGCCCCTGCTGGCTTGCAGGAACTGCTCGAAAGCGGGCTCGAATTGCGCGTCGGGCACAGCATGGGCGGCACTGGTCATCAAGACGACAGCACCGAGTGAGAGCAATTGGCGTGAGAGCCGGGATAAGGATGGAAGTGTCATGGGTAAGTCCTCTAAGTGAGAAATTTGCTGGAACGGGCTGAAGCCTATTCGGCCCGTTGCACCGATGCATCCGGTTTGCGACAAATCAGCCTGTCGCTGGCGCCAAACGACCTGGAAACGGCGTGAAGTGTGCAGCCAATATTTGGGCAATCAGCCGCAATCGGATTGAATTCCAGTGCGTGCGTGGGTTAGCATCCAGTCTGTCAAATTGACGATTTCAACAGCTTATTTGGGATCAACATCATGGCAATGCGTGTGAGTGCACTTTGTTTTCAGACCCTGGCGTCGGGACTGCTGCTATGTGGGTCTGCCCTTGCAGACGGGCCTGAAAAAGCTCCGCCTGTTGTCGAACAGGTCTGTGCGGGCTGCCATGGCATGGACGGCAACAGTGTGATTCCGACCATTCCAAAGTTGGCAGGCAGTCATCCCGAATACCTGCTGCGTGAGTTGCGAGACTTTATTTCAGGCCGAAGAAAGAGCGAAGTGATGGGCGCCCTTGCACCCACCATCAATACCGATGACCTGAAGGCGATTGCGAACTATTTTGGCCGACAAAAATCCACAGCCGGACAAATCACCGACCCGGCAGCAGCGGCAATGGGTCAGAAGATATTTCTGGATGGCAATGAGGAGAAAGGTTTGCCAGCTTGCGCTGGCTGTCATGAGGTGGACGGCTCCGGCACCAAGAAGTTCCCGCGTCTGGCAGGGCAGCACAAAGAGTATCTGGTCGACCAACTGACGAAGTTCAAAAACGATGTGCATACCAATCCTGGGTCGCGCTTCATGCGGACGGTTGCCAAGCGTATGACCGAAGATGAAATCAAGGCGGTCGCCGAATATCTGAATGCAATGTAGGCCGTTTGGCTGTTGTCTGGAGAAATATCGTGACTCAATTTATCAGGATGCTTGTTGTTCTTCTATGCTTACCCCTGGCTCTGCCGGTGCAAGGCCAAACCGTGGCGAGTGGCCAGAAAGCCGACCAGGTCTGGAATGAGATCAAGGGTGAAAAGATGGAGGCACTGCTACTCCAGGGCGACTTTGAGCGGGGAGCTGAGGCTTTCAAGGCTTGCCAAGGATGCCACAGGCGCGGCGCAACCGGCTCGCCCAGTGGTGCCTATCCCCGACTGGCGGGGCAGCATGCCAGCGTGTTGATCGAGCAGATTGCCGATATACGTGCTGGTCGCCGCATCAATCCAACGATGGCACCTTTTTCCGACGAGCATGTGCTGACAACTGCAGAAATTGCAGATATTGCAGCCTATTTGCAGGCATTGCCAATTCGCCACATCGAAAATGGCAAGGGCCAAGGAAATGCCCTCGACCAGGGTAAGGCGCTGTACACAAGGGATTGCCAGGTATGCCACGGCGCCGCTGGCGAGGGCAACGCCAGAAAGTTCATCCCTTTGCTGGCGGGCCAACACTACGGCTACCTGCTGCGCGAAAGCCGCCTTATCAGGGATGACAGGCGTGGCAATGCCAACCCGGACATGGTGAAGGTCATCAAAGGGTACCGCGAGGCTGACCTTGATGCCGTTTCTGACTACATCTCGCGCCTTGTTGCACCATGACATGTGGCGAGCCGGGGGACAACGCAGCACACGAAGTGCCTGGCGTGGGGGCAATACTGTTCAACTACGACCGCCATGCTCTGCGCGCTCCATCTCGTGTCGCTGGTGTTGCCAACCATGGCGATGATCGGGGTAGCGCCAGTCGGCGCGAATGTACTGCGGCACGGGCTGCAGCACGACCGGAGCAGGACGCAGATAGACGACGCGAGGTGGCCCAACATACACTGGACGCGGCGCCACGTACACCGGCTGGTAGCCGGGTTGCAGCATCAGCACCGGTGGCGCGCTGCTCACACCCAGTTGGACACCGGGTGAGGACAAGCCGACCGACCAGTAAACTGCCTGTGCCTGTGCGGCACCACTCAGACCGAGCGCCAGCATGGCAGCGATACCAGTGAAAGTGACGAAAGACTTGATCTTCATATGAGTTCTCCTTGGATTGTCTCAATGGAGCAGCGATCTGCTCCTTCATCTGCAACGGCCGAATGCCGGTGCCGGATGTCGGCGCCAGTGTGAAGATCGTTGCAAGACGTAAGCGGCGGTGACCAAGCGCCGACTAAAATCGAGTCATGAGCGCACCTACACCCGTCGAATCTGCCCCCAAGCCCAGCAACTTCCTGCGCCAGATCATCGAGCAGGATCTGGCCAAGAGCACTTACGCCCAGCGCCGCTGGGGCGGTGGCCCGGGCGACGCGGCGCACCACGCCAAGGGTGACATTGACACAGCCCACATCCGCACACGCTTTCCCCCCGAGCCCAATGGCTACCTGCACATCGGCCACGCCAAGAGCATCTGCCTGAACT
>JBAXNI010000211.1:0-3304 GCA_037133835.1 Comamonadaceae bacterium
CGCGAAGTCGCCACTACTTTGCAGGATGGTGAGTCGCCCCTGACCGAATTCGACGGCAACCTGACGGCATCGAGTTTGCGTGCAGCCCTCTACGCGCAGGACGAGTGGTCCGTGACACGTCAACTCGCGGCACACGCGGGCTTGCGCTGGGAAGGCATCAGCACCCAAGGTACGGCGTCCAGCGGGACACCGGACAGCAGCAATCAAAGCAGCGTCTGGACGCCCTTGCTGCATGCGGTCTGGAAATTCGACTCCGAGAGTCGCGACCAGTTGCGCGCCAGCCTGACACGCAGCTACCGCTCGCCAAATTTGCAGGACCTGATCGCGCGCCCCAGCCTTGCCAGCATGTTTCCCGGGCGCGGCCCAAATGACGAATTGCACCCGGACCGTGCCGGCAATCCCAACCTCAAACCTGAGCTGGCCAGTGGCCTGGACATCGCGCTGGAGCGCTTTTTGCCCGGCAGCGGCATGCTCAGCGCCAACCTGTTTTACCGTCACATCAACAATCTCATGCGCAGCCAGACGGCACTGGAAACAGTCTCGTGGGCCGATTCACCGCGCT
The DNA here is from genome assembly GCA_037133835.1 of Comamonadaceae bacterium. Classification (GTDB taxonomy): domain Bacteria; phylum Pseudomonadota; class Gammaproteobacteria; order Burkholderiales; family Burkholderiaceae_C; genus Rhodoferax. The sequence continues at coordinate 563 of JBAXNI010000211.1, forward strand.
GGGTGGCACGGCTGCAGAACATCGGTGACGCCATCACCCAGGGACTGGAACTGGAGGCCAAGTTTCGCGTCAGTGACATTTGGCCGCAAGCACCGCGCATTGATGTCAGAAGCAACGTCAGCCTCTTCACTTCGCGAGTGCAAGGCGTGCCAGCGCCGGACAACCGGCTGTCGCAGCAACCCAATGGCACGGCGAACCTGGGCGCCGACTACCGTCTGCGCGAATGGCCACTGAGCTTCGGTGGCAACCTCAACTGGACGCCCGGCTACACCACGCGCCTGAGCGACGACCAGCGCGTAGTGCAAGGCGCCAAGCTGGTGCTCGACGCTTTTATTCTCTGTGCACTCAGTCCAACGAGCCAGCTTCGCATCTCGCTGGGCAATCTGGCGCCGCGCGATTACGTGACAAGCAACACGCTGGACTCAAGCAATGCGGTCGGTCAGGCGCTGCGTGAGAGTGTCACCAACACGGCACCTTCCTGGCGCAGTCTGCAACTGCGCCTGGAGTTCAAACTGTAGTCCCGGCACACCTTGTCTGGGCGGGCGCACGACTGATTCGTTCTCACTCCGGCCTGAAATTCGATACCTGGAGAATGCGGACGTTGTTGCTTGTTTCCGCGATGATCTGGCGCGCAAATTCCGCAGCGCTGCCCCCCGCCGGGAGATTGTTGACCGACCTCAATCGGTCCTGGAATTGGGCCTGCCCGATGATGGCATTTATTTCCCGATTGAGACGCTCAACAATGTCTGGCGGTGTACGTCCCGGCGCGAACAGGCCAAAAATCGAAGTCAGGTTGGCCTGCTGGAAGCCCAGTTCGGCAAGTGTTGGAACATTCGGCAGGACTGCCAAACGAGTTGGGGAGCCCACCGCCAGGGGCTTGAACTTTCCGCTGTGGATGTACTGCAGAGGAAGCGCTGCCAGGTTGGTTGACAAAATTTCAAAATGTCCGGCCAGTGCGTCCGTTAGCTGCTGCCCTCCACCCTTATAAGGGATGTGCGTGATTTCAGTGTTGCTGGCTCGCCGAACGTGCTCCAGCACCAGGTGTCCCAGCGTCCCGGAGCCCGATGTTGCCCAGCGAATGCGTCCCGGCCTGGTCCGCGCCTCTGCCAGCAAGTCAGCAAAAGCCTTACCGGAAAACGCCGGTGTACCAACCACAAGAACCGGCGTATACATGACACTTGCCACAGGTGCCAGGTCATGCTGTGGGTCGTAATTGACTTTGTTTACGTAGGGGCTCAAGGTCAACGGACTGATCGCCGAAAAGGCCAGCGTGTATCCGTCGGGCGCGGCTTTGGCTACAAAATCCATGCCGATCGTGCCCCCGGCGCCGGCCCGATTTTCAACCAGCACAGGCACGCCCAGACGCGCAGCCAGTTTGTGCGCAATCGCGCGAGCCGTACCGTCACTCAGGCCGCCCGAAGGATAGACAACGACGATCCGTACGGCACGAGCAGGCCACCCAGTTTGCGCGTTCGACTGATCTGTGGCCCAAGCCAAGCCAAACCCCAGCAAGGGCAAACCTAATGCAGGCAGTGCAGTGCGTCTTGAAATCTTTGCTACCACACTGCGATTGTCCCCTGAAGTACTAGAACTTGCCTTGTCTGGCCACCTTGCGCGCCAGTAGCGCAAACTTGCCGAGTGCCCCACTCAACTCGCCCGCGCGGTAAGCCAGGGTCAGTGGTGCATCCAGTCGGGTGTCGTCTGCCAGGGAGCAATACACGATGGTGTGTGGGTGGGTACCCTGCATTGACGCCGGCACGACAGAGATTCCGGTGCCAGCGGCCACCAGATTGAGAGCAGTCAGCATGCGCGGCACTTCCGCGGTAATTCTGGGCTCAAAGCCTTGCTCGTGGCAGCGTTGCACCAGATTGCCATAGAGCCCGGGTGCACCCGGGCGCCGGACAAGAATCAAGGCCTCCCCAGCAAGATCTCTCAATGTCAACACAGCAGGCCTGCCTGAAGCTTTGTGCGTGAGCAGGTGATGCCCGAGCGGCAATGCAACGACGACCGGTTCACGCAGCAGCGTCTCAAAAACAACGCCTTCTGGCGCCGATGTGGGGATGCGCAGGAACCCGCAATCAAGCCGTGAGGAAGCCACCGCTTCGATGATCCCGGCGGCGTTGTCTTCTCCCAACACCAAGTCAATTCCAGGGTAGGTCTTGCGGCAGGCGCGCAACACGTCCGGTGTGTAGCGGTGGGCTGCGGCTGAACTGGTGAATGAGATGGCGAGACGACCGTGTAAGCCACTTGCCGCATGAACCAGGCGGCTTTCCATGGCCGCCACGTCCGCAAGAATCCGGCGCGCGTCTTCCAGCAGAAGTTTGCCAGCGTCGGTCAGGGATACACCGCGCGCGTGGCGATGCAGCAACTGGGCCCCTACTTTGCCTTCCAGAGACTTCATCTGCTGACTCAAAGGGGGCTGCTGCATACCGAGATGCTGCGCAGCGCGCGTGATATGCCCAGCCTCGGCAACAGCCACGAAATAGCGAAGTTGCTTCAGGTCCATCAGGTTAGATCATATTTAAAACGTATGCAATTGTGATTATTTCATATTTGACATATGTGACATTGGAAAATATGCTCACTTACCAGATTTTCTGAAACTTTGTTTACTCATGCCTTGAAAGACCTTACTATGAAAATGCATCCTGTTCTTGCTGTCGTTGCCCTGTCATCCTTCGCGAGCCTGGCCCACGCCCAGGCAAACGTTGAAGTCTTCGGTCTGCTCGACATTGGCTACCT
>JBAXNI010000212.1:0-3273 GCA_037133835.1 Comamonadaceae bacterium
TGCTGCCGGGGGACCGCGTTCTGCTGTTCATGCGCAACCATCCGCGCTATCTTGAAGTCCTGTTTGGCGCCTGGTGGGCTGGTCTGTCGGTGGTACCGGTCAACGCCAAGCTGCACACGCTGGAAGCACAGTGGATTATTGAAAACTCCGGCGCACGCTGGGGTTTTGTCACCGGTGACGTGGCGCCATTGACGCTGGCCGGGCTGGAGCGCCAGATTGACATCGAAAGCGATGAAGCCGATGCGCTGCTCACCCCTTTGGCCGACTGCAGCAGTCAGCCAATGGTCGAGCGCGACAAGGACTCGCTGGCCTGGTTGTTCTACACCAGCGGCACGACTGGGCGACCCAAAGGCGTGATGATCACGCAGCGCAACCTGATGACCATGGGGCTGACTTATTTTGTTGACGTCGACGCGGTGTCCAGCGACGACGCCATCGTCTATGGCGCGCCGATGTCGCACGGCGCCGGGCTGTACGCCATTCCGCACCTGATGGCCGGCGCGCGCCACGTGGTGCCGGCATCTGGTGGCGTGGATCCGGCCGAATTGTTTGCCCTGGGCCGCGCCGTTGGTCCGCTCTCGACCTTTGCCGCGCCGACCATCGTCAAGCGCCTCGTGGATTACGCCGAGCAGGCAGGCCTGACGCAGCAGGACGCAGCCGCTTCCTTCAAGACCATCGTCTATGGCGGCGCGCCGATGTACGTGGCCGACATCGAGCGTGCGCTGCGAGTCATGGGGCCGCGCTTTGTGCAGATCTACGGCCAGGGCGAGACGCCCATGGTGGCGACGGCGCTGTCACGCCAGCATCTGACCAATACCGGGCATCCGCGTTACCACGAGCGCATCGCCTCGGTCGGTGTGGCGCAGACGCCGGTGCAGCTGCGCGTGAGCGACGAGCGCGGCGTGGCCCTGGCCTGCGGTGAAGTCGGTGAAGTGCTGGTCAAGGGCGACAGCGTGATGGCCGGCTACTGGAACAACCCGCAAGCCACGGCCGCCGCCATACAGGATGGCTGGCTGTTCACCGGCGACGTCGGCAGTCTGGACGCCGATGGCTTCCTGACCCTGAAGGATCGCAGCAAGGACCTGATCATCAGCGGTGGCTCCAACATCTATCCGCGTGAAGTCGAAGAAGCCTTGTTGACAGCGCCGGGTGTGTCGGAAGTAGCGGTGGTTGGCGCCAGCGACGCTGAATGGGGCGAAGTGGTGGTCGCCTTTATCGTGGCGCAAAGTGGCGCCAGCGTGAGCGAACTCGATCTTGACCAGCACTGCCTGCAGACGATTGCCCGATTCAAGCGGCCCAAGCAGTACCGGTTCGTTGATGAATTGCCGAAGAACAATTACGGCAAGGTCCTCAAGACCGAATTGCGGGATCGCCTGCGGGCTTGACAGGCACCCAACAGTGGTACTATAGTGATATCACTTTCACCTCTGTGGATGAGGTCGAAAAGTAGTCTTCAATCAGGGGATTGAAGCAACAACTGGAGACTGTCATGGAAAAACAAGCGTCGAACGAATACCTGGCAAAAACCGGCAACGGTTTTATAGCGGTCACGCTGGGGATTGGTCTGCTGCTGGGTGTGGCGCTCATGGTCACGCGCGCACCAGGCGGGTTTACTTTGGGCTTGAGTGCGCTTGCCGTGTTGGCGGCCCTTGGCTGCTTTGCCGGCCTGTACACACTCAACCCGAATCAGGCAGCCCTGCTCAAATTGTTTGGCAGCTACCGCGGCACCGACCGCACCGAGGGCCTGCGCTGGTGCAATCCGTTTTGCAGTCGCAACAAGGTCTCAACTCGAGCGCACAACTTCAACAGCGAGAAGCTCAAGGTCAATGACTTGCGTGGCAACCCGATCGAAATCGCGGCGGCCATCGTCTGGCGGGTCAAGGACACGGCGCGTTGCAGCTTTGACGTCGAGGACTTCGAGTCCTACGTGCTGACGCAGGCCGAAGCCGCGGTACGGCATCTGGCATCCAGCTATGCCTACGACAATCTGGATGAGGGCGGTGGCACCGGCCCGGCAGAAATCACCCTGCGCTCCGGCGGCGAGCAAGTAGGTGCTGCACTGCGGCTGGAGTTGCAGGAGAGATTCTCGCTGGCTGGCGTCGTTGTGGTGGATGCCAAACTCACGCATCTGGCCTACGCGCCTGAGATTGCTGGCGCCATGCTGCGGCGCCAGCAGGCGCAGGCCATCATTGCGGCGCGCAGCTTGATTGTGCAAGGTGCGGTCGGCATGGTGGAATTGGCCTTGAGCGGTCTGCAAGAGCGCGGCCTGGTTGAGCTCGATGACGAGCGCAAGGCGGCGATGGTGACCAATCTGTTGGTTGTGCTGTGTTCAGATCACGATGCACAGCCAGTCGTCAACACCGGTACCTTGTACAACTGAGTGTGTTCGTACTGCTGTTCGCCAGTGCACGCCCCGGTTCATGGCCAGTCCTGACAAAAAATCATTCGCTCTGCGTGTCGATCCGGTCCTCTGGACAGAGATCGAGCGGCTGGCTGCGGCGGAACTGCGCAGTGTCAATGCGCAGGTCGAGTATCTGTTGCGGGAGGCGGTGCGGACCCGGTTGAAGAAAATTGCAAAACCCAAACCATCGAACGTCCCATCCAGCTGATCAGCGCACCAGTTGCATGACATCCCAGCCGCGTCTCCCGGCCTCGGCGCGCAATTGGGTATCCGGGTTCACGGCCACTGCGCGCTTGACAGCCTTGAGCAGCGGCAGGTCATTGATGGAGTCGCTGTAGGCGCAACTCTCAAAGTCTTTCAAGCGGTGACCGATGCCAGTCAACCAGCGGTGCAGACGAACGACCTTGCCCTCGCGCATGTTCAGCGTCCCGCTGGTGCGACCGGTGAACAGGTGCTCCTGCATTTGCGGCTCAGTGGCGATCAGGTGTTCGATCTCGAAATAGATGGCGGTCAGTTCGGTGATGAAGCGATTGGTCGCTGTGGTCATCACCACCAGATCGCCAGCGTCCAGATGGCGATTCACCAGATCGATGGCGGACCGGCCAATGCGCGGCACGATCACTGTTGCAAGAAACCTCTGCCGCAACGGCTCCCACTGCGCGCGCGAGCGGCCGGCCAGCGTACCAACGTAAAAGTTGGCGAACTCCTCCACACCGACGGTGCCGGCGCGGTAGCGCGCATCCATGTCGGCATTGCGCGCAGCAAAACTCTCGCGATCCAGCACACCCTGCTCGATCAGGAAATCACACCACAGGACATCGCTGTCGCCGTTCAGCAGCGTGTGGTCGAGGTCGAATAAGGTGAGCTTCATC
>JBAXNI010000213.1:0-3259 GCA_037133835.1 Comamonadaceae bacterium
GCTGTTCTTCCCCATGGCGCACGCCTACACCGTGGGCATCGGCGGCTTTTTGCTGCAGGGCGGTTTTGGCTGGAACAGTCCGCAGTTGGGCGTCGGCTGCCAAAACGTGTTCGGCGTCGACGTGGTGCTGGCCGACGGCACCTTGGTGCACGCCAGCGAGACTGAGAATGCCGACCTGTTCTGGTCAGCCCGTGGAGCCGGCCCCGGCTTCTTCGGCGTCGTGGTGCGCTTTCACCTGAAGCTGCACGCCCGCCCCAAATTTATGGGTATGAAGATGCAGGTGTTTCGTATCAAACATCTGGAACAGGTGATGAAGTGGGCTGACGGTGTCGGTCCGACGGTTGCGCGCAACGTCGAGTTCCAGATGGTCATGAATCCGAAGGCGGCCATCATCAACGCGCACGGCATTGAGGTCATAGCGCCGGTGTTTGCGGATAGCTGGAAAGAGGCACGTGAGCACGTGGACTTCATCACCAACAGCCCGGTGCGTTCGCTGGCCAGCGTGACCTTACCCTTGCTGCCGATGTCGGTCAACTTCATGATGAAAGCGGGTGAGAAAACCCTGTTCCTGTCCAATACCCGCTGGAGCGCCGACAACATGTGGATGGACGGCCCGATCGATCCAGTGTTGCCGGGACTGCAACGCATCGCAGAAACCCAGCCGCCTCACCCCAGCCATGTGCTGTGGCTGAACTGGAACGCTCCACCAAAACGACCGGACATGGCTTTTTCGGTGGAGCACCGCACCTATCTGGCGCTGTACTGTGGCCTGGGACAAGGCATTGACGAAGCCAAGCACGCGAACTGGGCCACAGAGCACATGCGCTCGCTGGAGCCATGGAGTCGCGGCATTCAACTGGCCGACGAAAACTTGGGAAAGCGACCGGCACGATTTGTGACCGACGCCAACATGGCGCGGCTTGATCAGGCACGTGCCAAATACGATCCACAGGGGCGATTCCATCCGTGGATGGGACGCTTGCCCGCTCAAAGCACCTGAGACACAAGCCAGCAAGTGATTCCTGCGCTGGAGCGCAGCCGCCTGACTTCGGCCCGACATGGCGAACCATGGAACATCGACACAAGGAAGACAAATGAGTGAAGACATCAAAACACCGCTAGAAATGCTCTACCACTGGGAGCGCGAAACACCCCAATCCATTTTTCTGCGCCAGCCCAAAGCGCTGCAATGGACCGAGTACACCTGGGCCCAAGTGGGTGATGCGGTCAGGCGTGTGGCCACATTTCTGCGCGCCAAAGACTACCCGGTGGGCTCCAGTATTGCGCTGTGGTCTTCCAACAGCAAGGACTTTGTCATAGCTGACCTGGCCATCATGATGGCTGGGCACGTTAGCGTTCCGCTGTACCCGGGGCAGGATGTTGTTTCAGCACGCTACATCCTCGAACACAGCGAAACGAAGTTGTGTTTCCTCGGTGCTTTCGACAACGCAGCTCGGGTTGACGAGTGCATTCCAGTCGGTATTGAACGTGTCGGTCTGCTGGGTTGCACCTGTCCTGCGGAATCGACACTGGACTCAGTGTTGGCCAGTCACGTTCCGCTGCAGGACTCCCCACTTCCTGACCCGCAAGCACTGTTCACACTGGTCTATACCTCCGGCACCACTGGCAACCCCAAGGGCGTGATGCTGGTGCACGCCACGCCGGGGCGGGTCGTTCCCGAGTTGGCGGTCTCAGCCAAGCAAACACCGGGCGACTGCCGGCTGTTCTCGTTTTTGCCCATGGCGCATATCGCTGAACGGATCATGATAGAGATGATCGCGCTCTACATGGGTGGCAGCATTTCGTTTTCAGAAGGATTAGCCACATTCGCTGAAGAGTTGCGCTCGGTGCAGCCCACTTTTTTCTTCTCAGTGCCACGCTTGTGGATCAAGTTCAAGGAAGGCATCGATGCCAAGGTACCGCCGGCGGCGCAGAAAAGTCTGCCTGAAGCGCACAAGGCCGGCATCCGCCAGATGCTGGGGCTGGCCAACGCGCGCTTCATCCTCACCGGTTCCGCTCCCTGCCCGCGCGACGTGCAACAGGCCTTCATCGACCTGGGGATCTGGGTGCGCGATGGCTACGGCATGACCGAGAACTGCATCCACGGTTGTGGCTGGGTGCAGGATGGACCGCCGGTAGCTGGGTGCGTGGGCAAGGGCATCAGCCCCAGTGTTCAGATTCGACTGGGCGAAGACAACGAAGTGCAGTTCAGCAGTCCGGCGTTGATGAAGGGCTACTACAAGGAGCCTGAGAAGACGTCTGAAGTGCTGGTCGATGGCTGGTACCGCACGGGCGACACCGGCCGCTTTGACGAGGACGGCAACCTGTGGCTCACCGGACGCCTGAGCGAGGTATTCAAAACTTCCAAGGGCAAGTTCATCAAGCCCGGCGCGCTTGAAGACCGGTTCGGTGGCTGTGCGTTGCTGGCCCAGGTCTGCGTTTTTGGCCACGGTCTGGACCAACCCGTTGTGTTGGCCAGCCTCTCGGAAAGCGGTAGGAAGCTTGAGCGAGCGGAGTTGATGCATGCGTTGGCCGTCTACCTTGAGGCGCTTAACGCCGCTTTGCCACCGCACGAGCGCTTGTCGCAGATCTTTGTCACGCGCGAAGACTGGAACATGGCTAACAGCCTGCTGACACCAACGATGAAGCTCAAGCGCAAGGCGGTGGAAGCGAATTACCGACCGTGGGTGCAGAGCTTGCTAGGGCAGGATCCAGTGATATTTGAATGAGGAGTAAAAACAATGGCCACTACAGTTGATCCGATCAGTCAACACATTCTATGGGGCACGCCGCACTCGCTCTACACCGGTAAAGCACGGTCCTGCCTGATCAAGAAAGGGCTTGCCTTCCTGGAGCGCTGTCCCTCGCACCCGGACTACAAAGTGCGTGTGCGCCCGGCGGTCGGGCTGGTGACTTTTCCGGTGCTCGAAACTCCGGATGGAGAATTCATTCAGGATTCCACGGACATCGTCACTTATCTGGATGCGCTCGACAAAGGTGCGCCCGCCAAGTCGATGACGCCGGCCACGCCGGTGCAACTCGTGGTGGCAAGACTGATCGACGGTTTTGGTCTGGAAGGCATGTTGCAGGTGGCCATGCACTACCGTTGGAGCTACCGCGACGAGCAGGAACTGTTTTTGCAGACCGAGTTTGGGCGCGGACTCTATGCTGGCGCGGATCGTGAAACACGGCGTGGCGCCGGCCGGCGCGTCATGGACTTCTTCAGTTCCAGCCTGCCAGCACTGGGAATCACGCCGCA
>JBAXNI010000214.1:0-3187 GCA_037133835.1 Comamonadaceae bacterium
CTTTGGTCGCATGATGGCGCGTCCTAGCGTGCAGAAATTGATGCTTGAACTGTTGCCTGCTCTGGAAAGGTTCAACACCAGGCAGTAAAAAAAGGCCGGTTTGCACCGGCCTTTTGCATGGATCCAGCGTCCCTATTCCTTGATGTCGACACCATAGAAACTGTGACGCCCAAAGGGACTGAGCTTGTAGTCGATGACTTCCTTGCGGATCGGGCCTAACTGCACAGCGTGCGCAATGGTGAACCAGGGAGCCTGCTCCTTGAAGACTACCTGAGCCTGGCTGTAGAGTTTGCCGCGCTCCACCGGGTCGCTGATGACCTTGGCCTTTTGCACGAGGTCTTCGAACGGCTTGTAGCACCACTTGGCCACATTGCCGCCGCCCGGCTTGGCTGCATCGCAACCCAGCAGGGTATGCAGGAAGTTGTCGGGGTCGCCGTTGTCGCCGGTCCATCCCAGCATGCCCATCTGATGTTCGCCGTTTTGCATGCGCTTGCGGTACTCGCCCCATTCAAAGCTCTTGATCTCGGCCTTGACACCGATCTTGGCCAGATCGGCCTGCATCAGTTCCGCAATGCGCTTGGCATTGGGGTTGTACGGGCGCTGCACCGGCATCGCCCACAGGTCGGTGCTGAAGCCGCCGGCCAGACCGGCAGCGGCCAGCAACTTCTTTGCGCCTTCAGGGTCAAACGCGTCGTCCTTGATGGCGTTGTTGTAAGACCATTGTGTTGGCGGAATCGGGTTCTTCGCCGCCACGCCGGTGCTCAGGTAGACCGCATCCACAATCGCCTGCTTGTTGATCGCCATATTGATGGCCTTGCGGACACGCACATCGTCAAACGGCTTCTTGGTGACGTTGTAGGCAAGGTAGCCCACGTTCAGGCCAGCCTGTTCCAGCACCTGGATCTTGGGATCCTTGCGGATCGCGTCGAGGTCGGCCGGATTGGGGTAGGGCATGACATGGCATTCACCCTTTTGCAACTTGGCCCAGCGCACCGAGGCATCCGGCGTGATGGAAAAGACCAGGTCATCAATCTTGGCCTTGCCGGCGTAGTAGTCGGGGAAAGCCTTGTAACGAATGATGGCGTCTTTCTGGTACTGCACCATCATGTAGGGGCCGGTGCCGATGGGTTCCTGATCAATCTTCTCCGGCGTACCGGCCTTCAGCATGGCGTCGGCGTACTCCTTGGATTGGACGCCTGCAAACTCCATGGCCCAGCCTGACAGGAACGGCGCCTCGGGCTTGTTGAGCGTCATCTTGAGTGTGTAGTCATTGACCTTTTCAACCGACTTGAGCAACTTGTCCATGCCCATGTCGCCAAAGTAGGAGTGATTGGAACTCGTGACCTTGAAGTAGGGGTTGCTTTCCTTCCACTGGCGTTCGATGGCGAAGATCAGATCGTCGGCATTCATGTCACGCGTGGGCTTGAAGTTCTTGTTGCTATGCCACTTGACGCCCTTGCGCAGAAAGAAGGTGTACTCCTTGCCGTCGGGTGACACGGTCCAGCGCTCGGCCAGACCCGGTACCACGGAGGTTCCGCCGCGCTCGAAGTCGACCAGGCGACTGTAGATCTGGCTGTTGGCGTCAAACGAAGTTCCCGTGGTGTTGATGCCGGGATAAAAATTTTCCGGGCTGCCTTCGGAACAATAGACCAGGGTTTTGGCCGAAGCTGGCACCAATGCCAGCAAGGCCGGCAGGGCGATGGCGCACAGCAGGCCACTACCTGAGGATTTCTTTGTCATCTTGCGGACTCCTTCTAGGGTTAATGCTGCGAGGCAGCGGTTGAGATAAATTGTTCTGCCTCATGGCAGGCGACCATGCGCCCGGCCACTTCGCGCAACGCTGGACGCTCGGTCTGGCAACGCGGGGTGACGCTGGCGCAGCGCGTGGAGAAAACGCAACCGCTGGGCGGGTTCAGAGGCGAAGGCAATTCCCCCTTGAGCACAATGCGCTTTCTGGCCGGTCCGCTGCCCATGATACCGGGCGTGGATGCCAGCAGGGCCTGCGTGTAGGGATGCAGTGGCTGCGAGAAAATTGTTTTCTTTTCACCCTGCTCAACCGCGTGACCCAGGTACATCACCATCACGTCGTGTGCGATGTGACGCACGACACCGAGGTCGTGTGAGATGAAGAGATAGGCCAGACCCAGTTCCTGTTGCAGGTCGGCCAGCAGGTTCAGCACCTGCGCCTGAATCGATACGTCGAGCGCCGACACCGGCTCGTCGGCGACGATCAGCGAGGGCCTGAGCATCAACGCCCGCGCAATCGCGATGCGCTGGCGCTGGCCACCGGAAAACATGTGCGGGTAGCGATCAAAATGTTCGGGGCGCAGGCCCACCAGGGCCAGCATGGCGCGTGCCTGCTCAGCGCATTCGGCACTGGACAACTCCGAGTTGATCTGCAGCGGTGCTTGCAGAATGGAGCCAATTTTCTTGCGCGGGTTCAGCGACCCGTAGGGATTTTGAAACACCAGTTGCACGGTGCGACGCAGTGCGTGGCGCTGCGCGCGCGGTGCGTGAACCACGTCAACACCGTTCAATTGCAGTTCGCCGGCGGTCGGCTTCTCGATCAGGGACACCATGCGGGCCAGAGTGGACTTGCCGCAGCCGGATTCTCCGACCACGGCCAGCGTCTTGCCGGCCTGCAGTGTGAACGAGACGCCACTGACCGCCTGCAGCCGTTCGCTCGGATGCAGAAACCCACGACTGATCTTGTAGACCTGGCGCAGATCGCGTGCAACAACGACAGCCTGGTCTGGCGTGCTCATGACGCGGCCCCCAAGGGATACTGGCAACGCACCTGTCCCTGCTGCCGCGTCTGCAGCGGTGGACGCTGTGCGCGGCAAGCGTCTTGCGCGTAAGCGCAACGTGGTGCAAACAGGCAGCCGCGTGGGCGGTCGTACATGCCTGGCACCATGCCGGGGATGGTGGCGAGGCGCGTCAGGCCGTCGCTGCGCTCGGGCAGCGCTGCCATCAGGGCTTGCGTGTATGGGTGCTGAGGCCTGGAAAAAAGATCCTCGGCACTGCGTTGTTCCATGATCTGTCCGGCGTACATGACAGCGACGCGTTGCGCCATCTCTGACACCACGCCCATGTTGTGCGTGATCAACACCAGCGCCATGCCACGTTCTTTCTGCAGGCCATGCAGCAGGTCCAGAATTTGCGCCTGGATCGTGACATCGAGTGCCGT
>JBAXNI010000215.1:0-3158 GCA_037133835.1 Comamonadaceae bacterium
ATCCCACTTGAGAGGCGATCACCATGCGTTGCTTGCGCTGGATTCTTTCCATGCTACTGCTCGTGCCGGCATGGGGTCTGTCAGCAACCGCAGCACCCCCCCCTTTCCGAATCGGTGTCGCGCCGCATTCCAGCGCGCGCGTGATCATCGAGATGTATCAGCCCTTGCGCCTGCATCTGGAGCAGTTCCTGCAACGGCCCGTGGAAATCGTCACCGCCCCGGATTTCACCGAGTTCGCGCGACGCGCCATGGCACAGGAATACGACATCGCCGTCACCACCGGCCACCAGGCGCGACTGCTGCAGACGGACGCCCGCTACCTGACGCTGCTGACCTACCAGGCCGATTTCAAGGCGGTGGCGCTGGTAGCCGCCAACAGTCGCTACCGCGAACCGCAAGACCTGGCGGGCAGCACCGTGATCGGTCTTTCGCCCTCGTCGCTGGTCACTTTGTGGGGGCAGCACTGGCTGCTGCGCAACGCTGTAGCCAACGCCACGCTGCAGTATGTCAGCGCCTCCGATAGCGTCGGCCAACTCTTGCTCAAAGGCGAGGGCAGTGCCGGCTTCATGTCGCTGGCCAACTTCCAGAACCTGCCCGCGCCGGTGCGCGAGCAATTGCGCGTGCTGGCGGAGAGCTTGCCAATGGCGGGCCGCGTCTACGTTCTCAATGCGCGCCATGCGAGACAGCACGCCAGTATCCTGGCGGCCCTGTGGGCGTTTGCCGATACTCCACAGGCCAAGCAGTATTTCACCAAGCATCAACTCGGTGGCTATCGCGCCCTGGAAGCACGCGAATTGATCGCACTGGATCCCTATGCCAATGAAGTTCGACTAGTGTTAAAGCAGGCCAAGTGATGCACTTCACGCCTTGGCTGACGGTACGCGGGCGGCTGGTGCTGGCCGCCCTGCTGGTCGAACTGGTCATGCTGGCAATTCTGGTCGGCAACAGCCTGCGGCTGCTGCATGAGGCCATGGGAGATCAGGCGCGCGAGCAGGCGCAACAGATTGCGCCGGTGCTGTCTGCCGCACTGGTGGCGCCGCTGGCGCAGTATGACTACGCCACGGTGCAGGCGATACTGAACGAAAGCCATGCAATCCGTGGCATCGATTACGTGGCCGTGACAGACTCCACTGGCACCACCGTCGCCACCAGCGGCTGGCCCAATGGCAAACCGCTGCCACCAGTTGGCACGCGCTTTTCCCTGGATGACGACCCGCCGCGCTATGACCTGGCGCTGCCGATCAAGCTGGCCGGTCAAACCCTGGGCACCCTGCAATTCGGTCTGGATTTGAAGCGCATCGTGATCGCGCGCAAGAATCTGTTGACGCAGGGCGTCCTGATTGCCATCAGTGAGCTGCTTTTGTCGGCGGGCCTCCTGACCCTGCTGGGCCTGATGATCACGCGTCAGCTTTCGCTGCTGACCACGGCCAGCCTGACGGTGGCGCAGGGTCAGTTGACGCCGGCCCCAGTCCCCGAAGGGCTGGACGACGTCGGTCGGCTGGGTGCGGCTTTCAATGTGATGTCGCGTGCCATCGCCGAGCGCGTTGAACAGTTGACCCGTGCCAACGAGAAGACTGCCCGCATGACCGCGTCGTTGCAGGATCGAACGGAGCAACTCAACGCGATCTTTGATTTGAGCCCGGACGGGTTTGTTTCTTTTGACGCGGAGCATCGCGTCAAGTACGCCAGTCCGGCCTTCTTTCGCATGACAGGACTGGACTCGACGGAGATCATGGGACTTGATGAAACCGTTTTTTCCGCGCGACTTGCAAAAGGCTGTATGGATCCAGCCGCTTTCCCGGATTTTGCCGAACTCCGGGTTGAACATGCAGCCAGCAAACCTCCGGGCGGCGGCGCATTGGCCCAGCCAGCGACGAAACGCCAGCGTCAGCTGATCGAACTGGCCGGGCCCGGCAACCATGTGCTCGAGCTCAGTCTGCGCCAGTCGGAAGCCGAGACGGTCTCGCAAATCCTCTATTTCCGTGAAGTAACCCACGAAACCGAAGTCGATCGGATGAAGAGCGAGTTCCTGTCGCACGCTGCGCACGAACTTCGCACGCCCATGGCCAGCATCTATGGCTATGCGGAAATACTGATGACACAACACTTCAGCGAAGACGAACAGAGCGAGTTTCTGGGCATCATCCACCGCCAGTGCGGCTTGATGATCTCCATCATCAATGAGTTGCTCGACCTGGCTCGCATCGACGACCGTCGCGGCAAGGATTTCAAGTTTGCCAGCATCAACGCCAGCCAGCTGCTGCGTGAAGTGATCGCCGATTTCGGCGTTCCGGCCGGTCAGCAGGCGGCTGTCCTGAACGCCCCTGCCCAGCCCTGCTGGGTTCGTGCCGACGCGAGCAAGCTGATGCAGGCGGTGCGCAACATTCTCTCCAATGCCTACAAGTATTCCTCTGAGGGCGGTGCGGTATCGATCAGCGTGATCAATGCAGACCCGACCTCCCAGACACCCATCGGCATTCGCGTTACTGACCAAGGTCAGGGTATGACCAGCGAGCAAGCAGCGCGGGTCTGCGAGCGCTTTTACCGTGCTGACAGCTCAGGCAGCATCCCTGGCACCGGGTTGGGCATGAGCATCGTGAAGGAAATCATGGAACTGCACGGAGGTCAGGTGGAGATCCAGAGCCAGCTCGGTGTCGGCACCTCGGTGACTCTTTGGCTGACAGAAGCAACGGCGCCAACCTAAAAAGATTATGGGGAAAAATGCCGTTAACAACTCGATGTGAGTGAAATGTTGATATTCGGCCCGCGTCATCGTGCCGCTGACCAGTAATCGCTTGCTGGACCGGACGCCTGTCTACGCGGCTGTCACCCGAGAGCAACGGCAAGTGTTGCTGCAGGGTGATGAAACTGTTGCCAAAGCGACGGTCGGGAGCGAGCCCCTTGTTCAGGCAAGGCCAGAGTGCTCGCTCTGCATCCTTCCGCTAACGTTACGTTGCAAATAGTTTCAACAACACCATTTGGTCCCCTGGCAAGCCCTACTTCCAGTAGTGAAAGAATATTTCGTACAAGCATACTGCCAGGAAGCCGGACAAAGCAAATCCAACGCAAAACTGTGCGGATACATAAAAATCACGGGGCAAGTCTTTCACCAGGAATTTGCTTGTGGGTGAAACTTTATGTCGCGTTGAAGGACTCTT
>JBAXNI010000216.1:0-3156 GCA_037133835.1 Comamonadaceae bacterium
GCCGCTACGCTGCCAAACTGGCCAAACTCCGTCCTGCCATGAGCGAGCAGGGTTATATGCAGCGCCGCGTTCAGGTTGAGGTCGCCTGGCTGATAGCCCTGAGCGACTGTGGATTTGCCGAATTCAAGCCACTGACACCGGGTGCACGCACCTATCTGCTGAGTCTGGTCAAGCAATTCAGCGAGGCGGATGCGGAGGCCATCAAGGCCATGGAGAAGGTAACCAACCACGACGTGAAGGCAGTTGAATACTGGATCAAGTCAAGGTTTGAGGGTCGGCCTGAACTGCTGGCGGTCGGCGAGTTTGTGCACTTTGCCTGCACCAGCGAGGACATCAATAACACCAGCCACGCGCTGCAACTTAAAGCGGCACGCGATCAGGTGCTGCTGCCGGCGCTGGATGGGGTCATCACGAAGCTGCGCGACATGGCACATGCCTTTGCAGACGTTGCCATGCTTAGCCGCACCCATGGCCAGACCGCCACGCCGACGACGGTCGGCAAGGAAATTGCCAACGTTGTCGTGCGTCTGCAGGCAGCACGCAACAAGATCGCCGACATCAAACTGCTGGCCAAAATGAATGGGGCCGTGGGCAATTACAACGCGCATCTGTCAGCCTGGCCTGACTTCGACTGGGAAGCCTTCAGCCGAAAAGTGATCGAAACACCCGAACCCCTGGGTCTGGGTCTGACCTTCCAGCCCTACAGCATCCAGATCGAACCGCATGATTACATGGCCGAGTTGTTTGACGCCGTGGCACGCAGCAACACCATACTGATCGACTGGTCGCGCGATGTCTGGGGCTATGTGTCATTGGGCTATTTCAAACAGAAGCTGCGTGAAGGCGAGGTTGGCTCCTCCACCATGCCGCACAAGGTCAACCCGATTGATTTTGAAAATGCCGAGGGCAACCTCGGCCTGGCCAACGCCCTTCTCAGACACCTGAGCGAAAAATTGCCGATCAGCCGCTGGCAGCGCGATCTGTCCGACAGCACGGTGCTGCGCAACATGGGTGTCGCGCTCGGTTATGCGGTGCTGGCCTGCCAGTCAATGGCAACTGGTTTGGGAAAACTGGAAATCAACGAGTCTGCAATTGCCGCCGACCTCGATGCCTCATGGGAGGTTTTGGCCGAGCCAGTGCAAACCGTGATGCGTCGCTTCGGCTTGCCCAAGCCGTATGAGCAACTCAAGGATTTCACTCGCGGCGCACCAATGACACGCGAATTGATGCAGGGCTTTATCGCACGGCTGGAACTGCCGGATACAGAAAAGCAGCGCCTGCTGGAGATGACTCCCGGCAATTACACCGGCATGGCAGGCATATTGGCAAAAAGGATCTGATGGCTACGAAGTCAACCATCTTCAAAGCCAGTCTGCAGATTGCCGACATTGATCATTCCTACTACGCCGACCATGCGCTGACGCTGGCGCGTCACCCCAGCGAGACCGATGAGCGCATGATGCTGCGTCTGTGCGCGCTGGCATTGCAGGCGTACAAACTGCAGTCGGTTTGCGGCGGCGACGGCACGCTGGCTTTTGGCGCAGGTCTCTCCGACCCGGACGAGCCCGATGTCTGGCTGCGCGATTTCACCGGACTCACAAGGCTCTGGATTGAAGTGGGTCAACCCGAAGACAAGCCGCTGCTCAAGGCCTGTGGCAAGGCCGACGAAGTGGTGCTGTACAGCTTCAGTCACGCCGCAGAAATCTGGTGGCGCGGCATGGAAAGCAAGCTCTCACGGCCACAGAATTTGAGCGTTTTTCGGCTGCCGACAAGCGCGGCCCAGGCACTCATTCCGATGGCGCAGCGCAACATGCAGTTGCAGGCCACGATTCAGGAAGGCGCGCTGATGCTCAGCGATGGCAAAGTCCACGTCGACCTGGAGCCAGTGCGCTGGAAGTAGTTCCGCGGTGCTATCCTTGCCGCATGAAAACCATCGTCAAATGGCTGCTCAGCGCCGCCGCCCTGCTGGCTGTTGCCTCTCTTTACAGCGGCGTTCAGATCAACAGTTACAGTTCCGCGCTGATTGCCGCCCTGGTAATTGGCCTGTTCAACATGGTTTTGCGGCCGGTGCTCGTTGTGTTGACGCTGCCCGTCACCATCATTTCACTGGGCCTGTTCCTGTTTGTCATCAACGCCCTGATGTTCTGGGCTGCCGCCGGGATGCTCGACGGCTTTCATGTCAGAGGATTTGGAGCCGCCCTGCTCGGTTCGCTGATTTACTCGGCCTTTGGCATCCTGATTGACTCAGCGGTCGAGCGACTGTTCCTTCAAAAGTAGCTCAACCTGACGCTTGCGCGTATCGACGATCGACGACTCGATGTGGTCCTGCCCCGTGCTGCCAGCGCCGGCTGCTTCATTCCTGTGCATCAATTCCTGCGCCGCCCTGAATCGCTCCAGTGCCGCCGTGTAATCCAGCCGCGCCACCTGTGCCTCGGCATCGGCGCGAATGGAACGCAAGCTCTGGCCCTGTAGGGCATAGAGGCTCGATAGCGACTGCCACGCCGTGGCATCGCGCGGGTGCGCGAGGACCCAGATCTGAAAATCCTGCGCGACTTCATTGGCATGACTGACGTCACCGGACTGAAGCGCCGCCTGCGCGCGCAGGAACAGTTGCGGACGCCGCAGTGACAGATCCGGGCTGGCAGCGACTTGATCGAGAAGCGCCGCTGCGCGATTGTTCTCGCCCGCGGCGAGCGCAACTTCAACGCCGAGCCAGTGTGACAACAGCGTGGCGCGCGCATCGCCCTGCACCCTTGCCGCCAGGCGCGTGAGAGATTGCGTCGCGCTGGAAAATTCACGCAATCGGCTGGCCGAAAGGGTGGCACCGTACAGCACCTCAACCTGGCGCACTGGCGGCAAGTTCGTCAGCGCATTGTCCACCGCCTCTGCCGCGATGGCGCGCAGAGCGTCCACGCCGGGATTGGACAAAACTCTCGCGCGCGCCGTCATGATGGCGTGTTCCAGGGTGGGCGGCGCGCTGGGGCCATTGCCCACGCCCAAGGGCTGGCGTCCCTGCATGTCGGCGATCCGTTCGGTCGTCAGCGGATGGCTGCGCAGATAGGGGTAGGCGCCACTGTCGTTGAGCCGCGAGGCTTGTTGCAATTTTTCAAACATCGAGACAAAACCCTGCGCCTCAAAGCCGGCCTGCGTCATGAC
>JBAXNI010000217.1:0-3143 GCA_037133835.1 Comamonadaceae bacterium
CCCTGCGGATGGCCCCAGATCAGCGAGCAGCCGTAGTTGTTCATCTTCTCCAGCGGGAAACCGGTCTCGCGTGCGAACGCGATGTCGTTTACGGCAAACGGGTTGTGCGTCTTGACAGCATCGAGATCCTTGATTTCAAGTTTGGCATTCTTCAGCGCCGCCATCACGGCCGGTGCCACGGCCATGGGCATGTGGCCTTTTTCGACACGCGCCTGGCCAAAGCCGAGCAACTCGACGATGATGGACTTGTCCAGTGAAACTTCATCAGCCTGCTCGCGCGTGGTGACGATGACCCCCGCATTGCCGTCGGCCGGATGCGTTTGCGAGCCGAAGGTGACGGTGCCGCCCGGCTTCACGGGCTTGAGCTTGGCCAGCCCCTCGACCGTGGTGGCGAAGATGCCGTCGTCGGCGCTCAGCGTTCCGATCTGCTTGCGAAAGCCCGAGTCCGTGATGGGTGTGTCGACCATGTAGCGGCGCTGGAAGGAGCGGTCGTTGGCCAGTGCCTCCTGGTACTGGGCGTAGCGCGTCAGCGCCACATCGTGCTGCTCGGCGGTGCTGACGGAAAACTTCGCCGCCACGTTCTCTGCCGTGTCGAGCATCGCGTTTCTGGCGTACGGGTCCATGGCAAAGTTGTCCAGCACCCAGCGCTCGGTGATGCCGGTGCCGCCCGGAGCCGATGGATCGGGGTAGTAAACAATCGGCCCGTTGGAGCAACGGTCGGCCATGATCAGCAGCGCGCACTGCGCCGAACCGTCGGCCACCTGCGCGGCTGCCATCTGCAGGGAACGTGCACTGGTGGCGCAGGCTTGTTGCACGGTGGGGCCGGCGACCTGATCTATGCCCATCATGCCCGTCACCCAGGGCAAACCGTAGAACACGCCATGCTGCGGATTGGTGACGCCCAGAATGCCCAGGTCAATGCGGTCCATCGGGAAGCGCTTGTCGGCCAGCGCTTGCTTGCCGACGTTGGCGGCAAGACGCAGACTGTTGAGGTGGCCGATCGGCCCCTGCCATTTGGCAAAGGGCGTGGACCAGTAAATGCCGTAGGGGATGAAGGCGCGGGTCATATAGTTTCTCCAATTGATCGGGTTAGTCCGGCTTGCCACTGGGCAAAGCTGGAACCGCTGAGGGCCAGTTCCTGGAGCAGCGGTGCCGGCTGCCAGTACTGCGGGTCCAGTGTTTTCTGGAATGCCAGAATGCCTTCGTAAACGGTTCGGAGTCCCAGTGTGTCGGCATAGAACATGGGGCCGCCGCGGTAGCGCGGAAAGCCGTAGCCGGCGGTGTAGACCACGTCGATGTCGCTGGCGCGCAGGGCAATGCCTTCCTGCAGCAGCAGGGCACCTTCGTTGATCATGGCGTACAGGCAACGCTGCTGGATCTCTGTGGCATCGGGCTTGCGCTGCGCAATGTTCAGGCGCAGGGCTTCCTCGGCCAGCATGGCAATCACTTCCGGGTCAGCTGCGCGTTGGCGATCCGCGCTGTCGTAGCGGTAGTAACCGCGCCCGGCCTTCTGACCGATCCAGCCGCGATCACAGAGCAGGGCCGAGGGACGGTAGAAACTGGGGTCTTTCGGCAGCAGATCGGCGCGCGCTACGCGCGTCAAGTGGCCAATGTCGACGCCGGCCATGTCGTAGACCGCGAGGATTCCCATCGCCATGCCCCACTGCTCCAGAGCGCTGTCGACCTCGGTGGGGGTTGCGCCTTCGAGCAGGCAGCGCTCGGCTTCACGGCCATAGGGGTCCATCATGCGGTTGCCTATGAAGCCGTAGCAGACTTTGGCGACAACGCCGGTCTTCTTGATGCGTTTGGCAAGTTCCAGCGCGGTGACCAGGACGTCGGGACTGGTCTTGCCGGCCTGCACGATCTCCAGCAGTTGCATCACATTGGCCGGACTGAAGAAGTGCAGCCCGATCACGTCCTGCGGCCTGTGCGTGACTGCGGCAATCTTGTCAATGTCCAGTGTCGAGGTATTGGTGCCCAGAATCGCGCCGGGCTTGGCAACCGCGTCGAGCCTGGCAAAGATATCTTTCTTCAGCGCCATGTTCTCGAAGACGGCTTCGATGATCAGGTCGGCCTCGGCCAGAGCGCTGTAGTCCAGGCTGCCGGTGATCAGGGCCAGACGCTGCTCCATCTGCTCGGCGCGCAGACTGCCACGATCGACCGAGCGCTGATAGTTCTTGCGAATTGTCGCGAGGCCACGATCCAGGTTCTGCTGCGCGGCGTCCACCAGCGTGACCGGGATGCCAGCGTTGACGCAGCACATGGCAATGCCGCCGCCCATGGTGCCGGAGCCGACGATGCCGACGCTGGCAACTGGTCGTGCTGCGATATCTCGCGAGAGCCCCGGGATCTTGCGCACCTCGCGCTCAGCATAGAAAAGATGGCGCAGCGCTTTCGCTTCGGTCGCCTGTTCAAGTTGCGCAGAGAGTTTGGATTCGACCTGGAGTCCCTTGTCAAAGTCGAGTTCCACCGCCGCTTGTACGGCTTCGATCAGCGCCAGCGGCGCCAGGCGATTGCGCATGGTCCTGGCCACGTGTGCACGTTTGGCCGCCAGCAGTTCGCCGGCCTGTTCGACACCTTTGACGACTTGATCCCGCGTGCGGCGTGGGCCGCTGCCTTTTTGCAGCAGCTCGCGCGCGAAAGCGATGGCAGCGGGAAGCACCTCAGTGTCGGTGACCGAATCGACCAGGCCTGCTTCCAGTGCCTTGCCGGCGGCCATCGGCTTGCCACCAAGCATCATGTCCAGCGCCACTTCAAGGGCTACGGCGCGTGGCAGGCGTTGTGTGCCACCGGCGCCGGGGATGATGCCCAGCGAGAGCTCGGGCAGGCCAAAGCGCGCACCGACGTGGGCCACGCGGTAGTGGCAGGCCAGTGTGATCTCGACGCCGCCGCCAAGTGCTGTGCCGTGCACGGCAGCGACGACAGGGACCGCACTGTCTTCAATCAGGCGCAGCACCTCGTGATAGCCCGGCTCAGCGATACCGGTGTCGAACTCCTTGATGTCGGCACCGGCCACAAAGGTCTTGCCGGCACAGGCCAGCACGATCGCATTGACGCCTGCCTGCCCACGCAACTCGGTAAAGGTTTTCTTCAGCCCGGCGCGCATGGCCTGGTCCACCGCATTGACCGGCGGACTGTCGATG
>JBAXNI010000218.1:0-3131 GCA_037133835.1 Comamonadaceae bacterium
TTGCGGGAGAAATCGCCGCAGCAGATTGCCGGCTTGATGGGCCTGAGTGACAAGCTGGCGCAACTCAATGTGGCTCGCTACCAGGCCTGGAGGCAACGCTTCAACGCCAGCAATTCCCGACCTGCGGTGCTGGCCTTCAATGGCAATGTGTACGGCGGGCTCGACGCGCGAAACCTGGCCACCAATGAACTGGCCTGGCTGCAGGAGCATCTGTGCATCCTGAGCGGCTTGTACGGCGTCTTGCGCCCACTGGACTGGATGCAACCATACCGGCTTGAAATGGGCACAGCGCTGGAGAATGGCGAGGGCAAAAATCTCTACCAGTTCTGGGCATCGCACATTTCGAAGTACCTGAACCAGCGCCTGCGCTCCGACCTTGCACCGGTCGTGCTCAATCTGGCTTCGCAAGAATATTTCAAGGCGCTGGACCTGAAGGCGCTCAAGGCGCGCGTGGTTGATTGTGTTTTTGAAGAGTACCGCGCTGGCCGTTACAAAGTGATTGCCCTGCACGCCAAGCGTGCACGTGGGTTGATGGCGCGTTATGCAGCGCAGCAAAAGGCATTGACGCCGCAGCAGTTGCAGGGTTTCGATGTGGAAGGCTACGCTTTTGCCGCAGGGGCATCAGGCCCTCAGCGTCTGGTCTTTCGACGCGACGGGCCTGCATCGTGAACCGGCCAGAAGATTCCCAGCTGGGCAAGTCTTCTGCCTATATCGACCAGTACGACGCCTCGCTGCTGTTTCCGATAGCGCGTGCCGGCAAACGTGCTGAGCTGGGGCTGGTGGGAGCGCCGCCTTTTCTGGGCGCGGACATGTGGACTGCCTATGAACTGAGCTGGCTCAATCTGCGCGGCAAACCGCAGGTGGCACTGGCGCACTTCACGGTGCCGTGTGAGAGCACCAACATCATTGAGAGCAAGTCGCTCAAGCTCTACCTCAACAGCTTCAACAACAGCCGCTTTGCCAACCTCGATGCCGTCAAGGAACGCTTGCGTACTGACCTGAGCGAGGCGGTGTGGCGCGGTGCTGAGCGAGCGGCGACGATAGGCGTCAGGATCGTGACGGCTGAACAGTTTGACCGGGAACCGATTTACGAGCTCGATGGGCTGAGTCTGGACCGGCTGGATGTCGAATGCAACCGTTTCACGCCGGCGCCGGAATTGCTCAAGGTGCTGCAGGACGAAGCGCCGGTGACCGAGGTACTGGTCAGCAATCTTCTGAAAAGCAACTGTCTGGTCACAGGGCAGCCGGACTGGGGCAGCGTGCAGATCAGCTACAGCGGCGCGCCAATTGATCAGGAAGGACTGCTGCAATACCTGGTGAGTTTTCGCAACCACAACGAATTTCATGAGCAGTGCGTGGAGCGCATCTTCATGGATATCTGGAGGCGCTGCCGGCCCCTCAAGCTCGCGGTCTATGCGCGTTACACGCGCCGTGGTGGGCTTGACATCAATCCGTTTCGTACCAGCTCTGCGCAGGCGCTACCGCAAAACACCCGAACGGCCCGCCAATAGCGCTGCCGCTTCGCGCGCCGCCACCAGCCCTTCATCGGTCGGGATCAACCAGACCTCGACCCGACTTGCCGGGCTGTGAATAGCCAGCACCTGGTCCCCGCCAGCCTGAAGGTTCAGCGCCGGATCGAGTTGCACGCCAAGCCATGCCAGACGCTCGCAAACCTGAGCGCGCAGGACGGCGTCATGCTCACCAATGCCGCCGCTGAAGCTCAGCACATCCAGGCCGCCCAGACAGGCCACCAGCGCACCCGACTCGCGCACGATACGGTGCGTGAACTGGTCGATGGCCTGCCGCGCCGGCGCGCTGGCATCCGCGCGCAGGGTGCGCATGTCGGCCGAGATGCCGGAGACACCGAGCAAGCCGCTTTGTCTGTAGAGCAGGGTTTGCAGCCTCTCAAAGTCCCAACCCTGTTGCAGCAGGTAGAGCACCACGCCGGCATCGAGTGAGCCGCAGCGCGTGCCCATCATCAGGCCGTCCAGCGCAGAAAAGCCCATGGTGGTAGCACAGCTGTGGCCATCCATCGCCGCGCACAGGCTTGCACCGTTGCCCAGATGCGCCATCAACACGCGACCGGTAGCCAGCATGCTGCGCTGCTGCAGGACGCTCATCACGTACTGGTAGGACAGGCCATGAAAGCCGTAGCGCCGCACACCCTGCGCTGCCAGCCAGGGCGGCAGGGCGAAGTTGTAATCGACGGGGTCCAGTGTGGCGTGAAAAGCAGTATCAAAACAGGCTATCTGAGGTATCGCCGGAAAAGCCTTTTGAAAGGCGCGAATGCCTTGCAGGTTTTGCGGCTGATGCAGCGGCGCCAGCGAATTGAGTAGCGCGAGTTGCGCCATGACCCCATCGGTGACCAGCACGCTGGCACTGAAGTGCTCCCCGCCATGGACGACGCGGTGCGCAACTGCCTGCAAAGCGGGTAGGGCGGCGTTGGCGGCGAGCAGTTCGTCCAGGCAGCACAGGGCCTGCGCAAAGTGGTCTTCCCGGGTAGCAGGCAAGGCCCGGCTGTGCCGCTGACCTTCAAAGCTCCAGTCCAGCATGGGTGAACCGCCCGGCTCCAGTCCCTCGATGCTGCCGCTGAGCAGGCTGCTCTGAACCGCACCGCCAAGCAGCGGGTAGAGCGAAAATTTCAGCGTCGAAGAGCCGGCATTGACGGCAAGGATGGCCATGCCAATTCCCTACCAGACCTGGCGTGGCTGGTCGCGCTGTGCGCTGTGCGCGGCCAACTGCGCCAACAATGCGGAGGCAACCCGGTTCATGGGGCCATCGGCCCGGCTCGTCAGCGCGATTGGCACCCTGGCTCCCAGTACCAGACCGGCACCGCTGGCGCCAGCCAGGTATTCGAGTTGCTTGGCCAGCATATTGCCTGATTCCAGATCTGGCACTGCCAGAATATCGACGTCACCGGCGACCGACGACTTGATGCCCTTGATCTGTGCCGCGTGGGCCGAGATCGCGTTGTCAAAAGCCAGCGGACCGTCGAGCACGCCGCCCTTGATCTGACCGCGCTCGGCCATTTTGCACAGCGCTGCAGCATCCAGTGTCGAAGGGATATTGGGATTGACCGTTTCCACTGCCGACAGGATGGCGACCTTGGGCACCTTGACGCCCATGATGCG
>JBAXNI010000219.1:0-3103 GCA_037133835.1 Comamonadaceae bacterium
CGCTGCACTGCTGAATTACATTTGTCTCCATTCCTGACATTCGATTTTGACGGTCAGCTTTCGAGAAATGTGGCTGGCTCAAAAAGACACTTGCTGTCCTACAAGAGCCGAGATCGCTGTCACTCGACAGGGGTCTGGATCGAACTTTTCGGCTAATTCTTAGCGAGCAGTTCTCTTGCAAAGAATTCCGCGACAAGTCCGTTAAGGCGCGGAAGTTCTGCGGCGCGATTGAATGATGGGGGGTCACTCAATAGGTGGTTCGCTACACTGCCCTGCTCCAGAGGCGGCATGGGAGAGAGCATTGCGCCGTGGCCAGCCTCAGCGAGGTCAATGATGACCGAGCAGCGGGGTTCGCATGCTTTGCGAACGACCTCCATGTGAAAGGCAGGTACTTGATTAATGTCTTTCGCCGCAGCGACAAGACCCAATGCGACGCGAGGTTCAACCAGCGATTGAGGCAAAAAGTCTGCTGCGAATGGCACCATGGCGACAACAGCCTTGATGCGAGGGTCAACATACCGTTGCACGGTGTCATCGGAGAATCTCCAGGAGATGATCTGCTTGGCAAGCCAGACTTTCATGCCGTCGAGCCAATTTCCATGTAGCAGAGTAGTGAATCCGACGCAAGACGAGAAGTCTCGCTCGATGTTTTGTTTGCAATGATCACGGAATCGGCTGGGAGACCATTCGCCACCCGCGAGGGACAGGGCTGTATGCCCACCCGCCGATCCGCCAAACACTCCCACGGCGTCGAGTGACAGGAGGTCAGACAGTTGAGGGTGCTTGGCCACGGCATCGATGGCGCGACTGACTTCCATGGGACGTTTGATCCAACTCTGCGGGCCGGGAGTTGAGTCGTCAAGATAGTTGTCGCCTTGGTGCTGAGGAAGTACCACAACGAAGCCGCGCTTGACAAGTGCGCGAGCCAGATCCGTGTGAACCCAGGGTGATCCTCCGGATCCATGGGAAATGACAATCAAGCGGCCATTACCCTTTGTCGGTTGAGCGCTTCTGGCCCATGAGAGTTCAAAGGGTCCCTGCCTGACCGCAGTCTCGACGGCGCTGGTGGGGTAAAAAATTGTCGTGCTTCCCCCATCCGCTTGTGGCAGTTGCATGAATCCCATGTTTGGCGATTGCGCAAGTGAGGACGCAGTCTGCATCCACATTAAAGCCACTGCAACAAGGGTCAGAACGTGGCGTAAAGAAGGCATTGAGCTTGGAGGAGGTTGATTGAGTCGTATCAGGTGGCCTGACGGAATCAGCCCAAGTCCACACTTGGTTGATTTCATTTCCAACTCCATGGTTAGTAAAAACGTCTGCGCATTGAGTGTTTTTCGTGCGCCAGCGCAGAAACTGGTCTTCCTGATGATGATACGCCGCACGAGGACGTTTGGCTTTCAGTGAACTGGGTTACCGCAAACCTGCCGCTCGCGAAGGACCGGACTCGCTGCGAACCGGCGACCGCGCGCCTGCACCTTCGCATGCCCAACTTCGAAAATTCAGCTTGCCTTACTCTGATTGCTGGAGTTGTCAGTCGTTGATCTTTTTTCCACAGCTTGTCATGCCATCACGAAGCTGTCATCCCGGACTCGATCCGGGATCCAGTGCCAGGCATCCACTGGATTGCGGGTCGGCGCCCGCAATGACAAAACAGAGGTTCGCAATGACAAGCGGTCTGCAATGACAAATCGGAGTTGGAATCCATGCCCCCACCATGGAACATCCTTTTATGCAGGCCACTTATCGTAAAGACGCACTGCAAACTGCTCACCCCAGAGCTCGATCATTGCGGCGGTCCCTGCGTGCGCCTGATTGGCAGCCGTACCCCGCACATAACCCAGCGCCACACAGGCGCCCGCACGCGGGCTCCAGCCGACCGACGAGATCTCGCCCACCGACTCGCCCTGCATCAGGATCGCTTCGCCACCCCAGGCATAGACAGCCGATGAATCGCACACCAGCGTCACCAGTTTCTTGCGCAGCGGCTTGTTCCTGGCAGCGAGCAGCGCCGCTTTGCCGATGAAATCAGTGGCTTTGTCGAGCTTGACAGCATAGGTCAGACCGGCTTCCCACGGCGTCTCGTCCGGGCTCAGCTCGGCGCCCCACGCACGCCGACCCTGCTCGATGCGCAGCGCGTCCAGCGCGTAGTACCCGGCGTCCCGCAAGCCCAAATCGACACCCGCTGCCATCAGCGCCAGATAGACGTGGCGCGCCATCTCTACCGGCACGTAGAGCTCGAAACCGGGGCCGCCGACGTAGCTCATGCGCGCCGCACGCACCCGGGCAAAGCCGATTTCAATCAATTTGGTGCAGGAGAACTTCAAGCCCTCGGGCGACAGGTCATCCGGACTGACGCGCACCAGCAGTTCGCGCGCTTTCGGCCCCATCACCGACAGCACGCAGTACAGCGCCGTCACATCGGTCAGCACGGCGTGTTCGTCGGCGCCGATATGGCGACTGATCCAGTCGAAGTCGCGTACCGTCTGCGCGGAGCCGGTGATGATCAAAAAGCTCTCGCCCATGTTGTTGGGCTGCTGGCGGATGATGGTCAGATCGCTCTCGAAACCGCCGCGTTCGTTGAGCATGGCGGTGTAAACCATCTTGTTGACCGGCACATCGATCTCATTGGCACACAGGCGCTGCAGAACAGCCAGCGCATCGCGCCCCTGCAGCAGCAATTTGGAAAACGAGGTCTGGTCGTACAGGGCCACGGTCTCGCGGGTGGCTCGCTGCTCGTCAATCATCCACGGCAGCCAGCCCGGCTTGCCCAGTGTGTAGTCCGGTCTGGGCTGCTGGTTCTGGCGAAAATAGTTCACACGCTCCCAACCGTTCCTGGCGCCGAACTCTGCGCCTTTGCCTGCAAGCACATCGTACAAGGGCGAGGTACGCAGTGGCCGCGCCGTCTCCAGTTCCTGCCGCGGCCAGCGCATGGCGTAGTGCAGGCCCAGCGTCTCGCCGGTGCGCTCGGACAGCGCCTTTCGATTCGCAGTGAAGGCACCAAAGCGGCGGATGTCCACGTCCCACAGGTCGGTGCTTGGCTCGCCACCGATGATCCACTCGGCCATCAGGCGACCGGCACCACCGCTGTTGGCAATACCGGCCG
>JBAXNI010000220.1:0-3099 GCA_037133835.1 Comamonadaceae bacterium
TGGGCCGGCAACACCGTACCACGACACTCGCCGAAGCCGATGCGACGAAAGCCCTCGCGCTGGCAATAACCGCGCAAGATCACGCTATCGCCATCTTCAAGGAAGGTTCGCTGCTCGCCGTTGGACAAGGCAATCGGGCGCTTGCCACCCTGGCTGAGTTCGAGCAAAGAGCCACCCTGGTCTGGTCGCGGCCCCGACAGCGTGCCCGACCCAAAAAGATCCCCACTGCGCAAGTTGCAGCCACTCACTGTGTGATGCGCCACCAGCTGTGCCACGGTCCAATAGGCGTCACGATAGTTTGACTGCATCAAACGCTCGCCAGCATGCTTGTCGGCGCGCATCCTGGCCGTCTGCAGCCACACTTCTAGTTCAATGTTGATGGCGCCGCATTGCCGGTTCTCTTCGGAGTCAAGGTAGGGCAGTAGCGCAGGGTCATCCTCAGGCCGGTTGAAAGGCTCCCGGAACGGCGCCAGCGCATCGAGTGTCACCATCCAGGGTGATACCGTGCTGGCAAAATTCTTTGACAGAAAAGGGCCGAGGGGCTGATATTCCCATGCCTGGATGTCACGCGCACTCCAGTCGTTGAACAGGGTCAGACCGAAGACATGTTCTTCCGTGTCGGCCAGACGAACAGGCTCTCCCATGACATTGGGCCGCGCAATGAACGCCCCGAGTTCCAGCTCAAAATCGAGCTTGCCGCAGGGGTCGAGTCTTGGTTGGCTTGCCTGAGCCGCTTTGATCTGACCCCAAGGTCGACGAAAGACTTGCCCCAAACCTGCTCCGCTAACGCCAATCGAAGACGCGCGACCGTGGTACCCAATCGGCAGCCATTTGTAGTTCGGCAGCAGTGGGTTGTCAGGTCGAAACTGTTTGCCAACCGTTGTCGCGTGGTGAATACTGGTGTAGAAGTCGGTGTAGTCGCCGATCTCGCAAGGCAGCCCCATTTCAACCTCAGCCTGGGGAACCAGGGCAGCGCGAAATCGTGCCTCATCCGGACTGCCATGAAGCAAGCCTTGTGAGATCAGCAGCCGCAGGGCATGGCGATCTTGCCTGTTGAGCGACATCAGGCGCTTGATGTCTTCGGTCTCAGTCACCTTGGCACGGTTCAGGTCCAGCACCTGGTCACCAATGGCCACACCGATGCACCAATCCAGATCGTCCACGCGCCGGAATCGACCAAAAGGCAGGTTTTGAACGGGGAAGTCTGTTGCTGGGTCGTTGGCCGTGTCGACCCAACTTTGCAAGGCGGGATCGTGCGTCTGGTCAATCGCCAGGTTCATGAGTGGAACTCACGCTCATGAAGAAAGGCTGCGTGCTTGGGCGCGCGCCTGGTCCTGGACCACTCTTCGAGCATGTCCCACTTCACTGCATGGAGCTTCTTCAGCATCGCTTCTTCGTCGGGATCGGGGCAGGCCAATTCGAGGCGGTGCCCATTGGGGTCAAAGAAGTAGATTGAGTGAAACAGACCATGATCTGTGACACCGAGCACGTCTACACCATTGGCTTCAAGGTGAGCTCTAAACTCAAGCAGTGTTGCACGATCCCTGACCTTGAAGGCGATGTGCTGCACCCATTCAGGTGTGTTGGGGTCTCGCCCCATCGGTGGTTGAGTGGGCAACTCAAAGAAAGCCAGCACATTGCCTTCACCTGCATCCAGAAAGATGTGCATATAGGGGTCTGGTGCCTTGGTTGATGGCACCAGATCCTCGGCGATGGCCAGCACAAAGTCCATCTTCAACATCTTCTGGTACCAGAGCACGGTCTCTTTGGCATCCTTGCAGCGATAGGCAACGTGGTGAATACGATCGATCTTCATAAATTCTCCTGCCTCAGGCTTTCTCGGTGGCGATGACGCCGCGGCGCAACTGGTCGCGCTCCAACGACTCGAACAAGGCTTTGAAATTTCCCTCGCCAAAGCCTTGATCACCCTTGCGCTGAATGAACTCAAAGAACACCGGCCCCAATTGAGTTTCCGAGAAGATCTGCAGCAGCAGTCGCGGCTGGCCGCCCTCGGTGCTACCGTCCAGCAGGATGCCACGCGTCTGCAGTTGAGCTAATGGCTGACCATGACCGGGCAAGCGACCATCGATCATTTCATAGTAGGTGTCGCTGGGTGCCGTCATCAGGGGAACACCTGCCATCGCAAGCTTGTCCACGGTCGCGATCAGGTCGTCACAGATCAGGGCGATATGCTGTATTCCTTCGCCATTGAACTTCAGCAGGAATTCCTCAATTTGCCCACCGCCCTGCTTCGACTCTTCATTGAGGGGGATGCGAATCTTGCCGTCCGGCGCGGTCATCGCCCGTGAAGTCAGACCGGTGTATTCGCCTTGAATGTTGAAGTAGCGAATCTCACGGAAATTAAACAGCCTTTCGTAGAAACCACCCCAGAAGGCCATGCGTCCGCGATACACGTTGTGCGTCAGGTGATCAATCAGCTTGAGGCCATGGCCTGCCGGATGCCGGTCCACACCGTCGATGAAATTGAAGTCGATGTCGTAAATCGATTTGCCGTCTTCAAAGCGGTCGATCAGATACAAGGGCGCGCCGCCAATGCCCTTGATCGCTGGCAGTGTGAGTTCCATCGGGCCCGTCTTGATCTCAATCGGCTGCGCGCCAAGTTCCAGGGCACGGCTGTAGGCGTGGTGCGAGTCCTTGACACGAAACGCCATGCCGCAAGCCGACGGTCCATGCTCTGCCGCAAAATAGCCAGCGACACTTTTTGGCTCACGGTTGATGATGAAATTGATGTCGCCCTGGCGGTAAAGAACAACATCCTTGGACCGGTGTTTTGCCACCATGATGAAGCCCATGCGCTCGAAGATCGGCTCCAGAAGACCAGGCGTAGGTGAGGCAAATTCAACAAACTCGAAACCCATCAAGCCCATGGGGTTCTCAAACAAATCAGACAAAGTAGTACTCCACGAAAATTTGTCAGAGCACGATAACCGAAAACTGAGTGACGTGTGATTGGGGGGGAACAGGGTCACCCGCGCACGCGGCGTGCCGGGCCACGAATCAATCAGCCAACATAGGTCTCCAAAGTGCCCATTGCGGGTGCTCCGGCTTGAGTCAACCTGACATTCGATTTCCGCCCAA
>JBAXNI010000221.1:0-3062 GCA_037133835.1 Comamonadaceae bacterium
CATCCGCAAGAACTACGAATCCCAGGTCAAGAAGGGCAAACTCAAACAGGACAAATATGAGCAGCGCATGAGCCTCTTGAGTACCACGCTGAGCTACGACGCTTTGACAGGCGCCGACATGGTGATCGAAGCGGTGTTCGAGGAAATCGGCGTCAAGGAAGCCGTCTTCAAGGAGCTTGACCGCGTCATGAAGCCCGGCGCCATTCTGGCGTCCAACACCTCGACGCTGAATGTGGACACGATTGCCAACTTCACGAAGCGTCCGCAGGACGTCGTCGGCCTGCACTTCTTCAGCCCGGCCAATGTGATGCGTCTGCTTGAAGTAGTGCGTGGCGCCAAGACCGCCAAGGACGTGATGGCGACCGTGATGGTGATCGCCAAGAAGATCAAGAAGACGGCTGTGGTGTCGGGTGTCTGCGATGGCTTCATCGGCAACCGCATGATCGAGCAGTACGGTCGCCAGGGCGGCTTCCTGCTCGATGAAGGCTGCACGCCGGCTCAGGTCGACAAGGCGATCGAGAAGTTTGGTTTTGCCATGGGCCCGTTCCGCATGGGCGACCTGGCTGGCAACGACATCGGTTGGGCCATTCGCAAGCGCCGTGCGGTCGAGCGTGCCGACATGAAGTACAGCAAGACGGCAGATCTGCTTTGCGAAAAGGGACGCTTTGGTCAGAAGACAGGGGCAGGCTGGTACGACTATGTGGCTGGCAAGCGCGACGCGATTCCCAATGCCGAAGTGGTGCAGATGATCGAGGACTACCGCAAAGCCCAGGGCATCACGCCACGCAAGATTTCAGACGAGGAAATCGTGCAGCGCCTGGTCTACTCACTGGTCAATGAAGCGGCGCGTATTCTGGAAGATGGCATAGCCTCCAGAGCCAGCGACATCGACATGGTGTATCTGATGGGTTACGGCTTTCCGATCTATCGCGGTGGCCCGATGAACTATGCCGATCAGGTCGGCCTCTTCAACGTGGTTCAGGCGATGAAGCGATTTGCGCTGAACCCGCTCGATGATGCGAAGTTCTGGGAACCGGCACCGCTACTGGCGCGCTTGGCTGCCGAGGGAAAGACCTTCAACTAGCGCCCGAACCCTTAAGGCAGAACGGCGATGATCAAGAAGATCCTGTATGCGATGGTGGCAGTCGTATTGCTGCTGGTCGCCATTCTTGGGTTCAACACCTGGCGCAAGGGTTCGCGCCAGCTTGATGTGGCGCAGATTGAGAAGTTGCAGATCGACGAAGCGGCGGTAGCCGACACACTGGCTCAGGCGGTGCGCTTGCGCACTGTGTCAACGCGCGACGATGCTGCGCTCAATGCAGACCAGTTTGCGCAACTGCACAGTCTGTTGCAGGCGCGCTTTCCGAAGCTGCATGCAGAACTCAAGCGTGAAGTGGTAGGGGACCTGAGTCTGCTTTACACATGGCAAGGCAGTAACCCGGCGGCTCCACCTATTCTGCTGATGGCACATCAGGACGTGGTACCCGTGGCACCGGGTACTGAGAAAGACTGGACCGAGGAGCCGTTCTCCGGCAAGGTCAGGGACGGCTATGTCTGGGGTCGGGGTGCCTGGGACGACAAGGGTAACCTGATCGCGCAGATGCAGGCCATCGAGATGCTGCTCTCCAGCGGCTACAAGCCTGAGCGCACGGTGTATCTGGCCTACGGAGCGGATGAGGAAGTGGGTGGATTGCGCGGTGCGGCGCGGATCGCCGCTCTGCTCAAGGAGCGCAAGGTGCGGCTGGACTTCGTCATCGATGAAGGGCTGTTGATCACCGAAGGCATCATGCCGGGTCTCAAGCCGCCGACAGCGCTGATTGGTGTTGCGGAGAAAGGCTATCTGTCGGTGGTTCTCAAGATGGCAGCTACACCGGGTCACTCAAGCATGCCGCCGCCCAAGGGCACCAGCGCGATCGCGATGATGAGCGCCGCCCTGAAACGCGTTGATGACGAGCAGTTGCCTGGTGGTATTCGCGGTGTGGCCGGCGAGATGTTCGATACCGTGGCGCCCGAGATGAGCGGTTTTTCGCGCGTTGCCTTGTCCAATCTCTGGCTCTTTGGCCCGGTGGTGCAAAAACAGTTGGAGGCTGGTGCCAGCACCAACGCCATGTTGCGCACCACAACAGCGCTGACCATCGTGAGTGCCGGCAATAAGGAAAATGTATTGCCTGGGCGTGCCGAGGCTACCGTCAATTTCCGTCTGTTGCCGGGGGACACCAAGGAGCAGGTGATTGATCGCATGAAGGCACAGGTTGCGCAGGCGACCGGAAGCGACAAGTTCGAACTGTTCGCTCTGCCGGGCGCGGTCGATGCATCCAAAGTCGCGCCGACAGATTCCAAACAGTATGCGCTCATCAACCGCACGATTCGTGAAGTTTTTCCTGGTACGCTGGTTGCGCCGGGGCTCATGATCGGTGCCACCGACTCGATTCACTTCGGCGACATCAGCGACCATATTTTCAAGTTCTCACCAGTGCGCGCCAAGCCGGAAGACCTGCCGCGCTTTCACGGCACCAACGAGCGCATCACGGCCGCCAACATGGCCGAACTGATCCGTTTTTATCACCGACTATTGACCACGGGTGCGAAAGCATCATTGAATTAAGGAAGAACTCACCATGACCTCAGCCGTAATCGTTTCCACCGCCCGCACGCCGCTCACCAAGAGCTGGAAGGGTGCCTTCAACATGACGCATGGCGCCACCATGGGGGGGCACGTGGTCGAACAGGCGATAGCGCGTGCCGGCATTGAAGCTGCCGAGGTGGAGGACGTCATCATGGGTTGCGGTACGCCCGAAGGTGCCACAGGCGCCAACATCGCCCGGCAGATTGCACTGCGTGCCGGTTGCCCCATCACCACCTCCGGCATGACCATCAACCGCTTTTGTTCATCCGGACTGCAGACGATTGCGCTGGCGTCCCAACGCGTCATTGCAGGGGAAGGTGACATCTTTGTCGCCGGTGGTCTGGAGGCCATTTCCTGTGTGATGCAGGAGATGAACCAGCACATGCTGACCGATCCCTGGCTGATCAAGAACAAGCCCGAGGTCTATCTGCCGATG
>JBAXNI010000222.1:0-3016 GCA_037133835.1 Comamonadaceae bacterium
CCGAAGGTGTTGTCGGCCGCATTGCGGTCGAAGGTGGTGATGTCACATGCCGGGTTGGCCTGCTTCATCAACAGAGAAAAGTAAAGCCCCGCGGGGCCACCGCCAAGAACAGCAATACGCATGGTTTTCCTTCAATATTCAGCTTGTCTTTGACCGGCTGGTGATGTCCTGTTTCAACTGACTCAATAGGCTGCTAAGTTGCTGAAGTTCCGATGGGTCAAAGTCACCCAGCAGCGAGCTAACCCATCGTTCGTGCTGCACGGCCATTTTCTGGAACTGTTTCTTTCCCTTGGGTGTCAAACTGATGGCGTAGGCACGACGATCTGTCGGGTCATCACGCCGTTGAACCAGGTCTTCCTCAATCAGGCGATCTGTCAGCGCGGTAATATTGCCGCCGGTCACCATCAAGAGTCTCGACAGATCCCTCATCTTCAGACCTTCGGGATAACGGTAGAGCTGTGACATGAGGTCAAAGCGTGGCAAGGTGGTGTCAAAACCGTTACGCAACTCCTTACGCAAACGGATCTCCATCAAATGGTAGCAAGCCACCAGACGCACCCACATCCGCAGGGGCGTGTGGTCATCTTTACTTGCAGCAAGGGCCGACGTTGCGCCAGGGCTTGGCTTCTTGGTGGTTGCTCGAACAATTGTTTTCATGAGTCGCTTACGCTTTTGCCAGGATGCCGCGCTCAATGAGGTCGTCCTTGACGTAGGCCAGTTCGAACCTGTCCAGGGTCTCGGCGGTGGGAATGCCGTCGACGTTCCAGCCCTTGAATTCGTAATAAGCGTCAAGCAATTGCTTTTCGACTTCGGCGTCACGGTGCTTCCAATGGTCGGCTGGAGGCGCCTCGTCGGCGCGCCTCAAGCCCCGGCGGACATTGATGGCCCGGATGAGGTTGCGATTGCGGGCGGCAATTTTCCAAAGCCCGTCCGAGTCAAGCGACTTGCCGGTAGCGAGCGTTATCAGTTCCGGCAGGTTGTGGATGTGGTAGGGCGGTCGGCCGCCAAACTGACCTCGAAACGAGGACAGGAAGGCACAGGTACCGATGGCGTCGTCGACGTAATGCATGGTTTCATTCCAGTCGCAGATATGAACCGACGCTTCGATGCTGGGGTGGGTGCGCGGCTCCCATTCCAGCAGCCACTTCTTGAACCGTTCCGGCGCTGCGACCCAGCCCTCGACATAGGCTTCGCGCTCGGCCTTGTCGGCAATCGGCGTTTGCGGAAAAGAGCCTTCAATCTGGTTGATCGCCATCTTCTCGCCGGTGGCGTACATCAGAAAGTAGGGGTAATTGATCATCGATAGTTTGATCGGCACCTGCTCAAACTTCTTCATGGTGTTGTGGTCGAACGCTTCCGCCCCCTTGCCGATCTGTCGTGCGGCGAGGTAGACGCCATTGGCAAGCGCATCGCCGATCCCTTCGCGGCGAACAATTATTTCCAGAAGGTAGAAGAAGCGCTCCGCGCCAGAGGGCGGAAAGTCCGGCAAGTCCTGGTTGGTCAGAATGCCTGCTTCATATAGCTCGATGGCAAAGGCCATCACTTGCGGCGTGGAGTAGGCATCCAGGCCGTACTCCTGCGTCAGTCCGATGATGTCGTAATCGAAGTCCAGATCTTCGATGGCCGCCATCGCGTAGGTCAGCTTGCTGTAGCACTTCTGGAAATAGGGGCGTCGACCCGGGTACTTGATGGCCTGATGGCAATCTTTGGGGCAGTTGTAACAACCAGTCCAGCGTACCCGAAGTTTGTCCTCCAGAGCGAGCCAGGCTTCTTCGCGTTCCTTGCTCCAGAAATCCCTGCGTCGCCCGCGCGCATTGCCCCAGGCGAAATTGTTAACGTGAAATTCGTCCCCCTCGCCATGCGCCATGGTGTCGCCGGCATCCGGGTTGTCGTAAATTTCCTGGACCATGCGGTTGCATATTTGAAACAGCTCGGCCGGTTTGGCGACGTACGTGTCCTTGGTTCCCCGAACCGCGATGGCCTTGAGTCGCTTGTCCCCCATGATCATGCCAACCCCGCGTGACGCGCTGGAATTGGCGTGTTCAATGGAAGCCATGAAGACCCGGTTTTCACCTGCGAGACCGATGGCCGCCACCTGGATTCGTGTGTTCTTCAACTCGGCTTGAATGATCTCCGCGGTTTCCGAAGCGCCTTTGCCCTGGAGGTGGGCGGCGTCGCGTATTTCGACCTTGTCGTTGTTGATGTACAGGTAGACGAGACTGGGCGCCTTGCCCTGAAGGATGATCTTGTCGTAGCCGGCTTGTTTGAGTTCGGGCCCGAAAAAGCCACCAAATATCGAATGGGAATAGCGGTCCGTCTGGGGTGAAATCGTGTTCACCATCGTGCGGTTGGCGCCGACGACTGGCGTGCCATCAAGCAGTCCGGTGCTGAAGATCAGCAGGTTGGCAGGTGAGAAGGCGTCAACCTCGGGCGGCACCCGATCCCAGAGAATCTTGGCGGCGGTCCCCTGTCCGCCGAGATAGAGCTCGGTCAACTTTTCATCAGTGGCTTTGCGCTCGATGATCCCGGTGCTGAGGTCGATCTCGAGGTTGAATCCGGTTTCTGCGTACTTCATTGGTATTCTTGACCCTACTTTCTTGCCGGCTCAATCAGCTTCATTCAGCCCTAGCGTTTGCCGAGCTTGGCGACTGTTTCCAGAACCGTCTGCAGTCCGTGTTTGGCGATCATCGACTCGATGCCGATCTCGACCTCGCCCAACTGCAGTTGTTGCTCCTGGACTTGCTCCTCGATCTCTTCATAGATCAGCGTTCCGTTGGGACACCACTCGACGCATTTCGGAACCTTCAGCGGTGGCGTGTCTTCGCACATATCGCACTTCAGCGCGAGACCAGAGTCGGGTTCCTTGAACAGGTCGCGCGATGGGCAGGAGGCCCGGCAAAAGTCGCAGTTGCTGTATTCCTTGCCATCCAGGATGTACTTGTTCCTGCTCGTACATTCAGCCGCCGTGTATTCGCCCGCATAGACCGGCAGGTAGATATCCTTCAGCGGGTCCTTG
>JBAXNI010000223.1:0-2968 GCA_037133835.1 Comamonadaceae bacterium
TAGCCTAAACCTGCTATGGCTATCTTCATGTTGGTTGGAGACTCGGGGGCATGGATTGCGGGTCGGAGCCCGCAATGACTGCCTCAGTTAAACGCTGAGCCATGGATTGAGAATGGGAACACCGGTTGGCACAAAATCGTTGACGTTGCGCGTGACCACTGTCATGCCGTGGACTAACGCTGTGGCCGCAATCAGAGCGTCGCGCACTGGGCGTGGATCGGGCACATGCAAACGCGCACTGCGAAGGGCAACGGCCGCATCGACCATAAGCACACGACCGGCAAATGCCGGCAACACATGCGCTGTGAGCCAGGCTCTGAAAACAGCACCTTGCGATGGATCACGGCGCTCGGCAAGCAACACCCCAATCTCCAGTTCCTGAACACTGATGACTGACAAATACAGATCGGCGGCGTTCACACTATCGGCCCAGGCTGCCACATTCGCATCCGCCTTGCCGGCGCGCACCTTGCGCAACTCCGAGACAACGTTGGTGTCCAGCAGGTACATCAGCCAAGCGATGCTGCCTGTGCCACCTCGCGCGGCAGCGGCAGCTCAAGCTCCAGGTCTTCCACACCGGGCATGGCCAGAAGGTCGGCGATTTTGCCGCGGCTACCGGTGAGTTTTTGGTAGTCGTCCATTGTGAGCAGAACGTGTGCCGGTTTGCCACGATCGGTAATAAACACGGGCCCCCGCTTGGCTGCCTTCTTGGCACTGCCGGCGTCCTGGTTGAACTGCCGACTTGAAAATGTGGTGAGGGTCACGGTCTTGCTCATTTCATTTATGTAGATATGTTACTACAACATCGGTCTGATGGCGATTTTCATGATCTAGTGCTGTGACTCCATGATTTGAGCGGACTCCTGCTCTCGCTTCAAGGATTCAATCTCTGCCTTGAGCAACGTGTACTCATCCATCTTGCGCTGCAAGAAGCGCCCGGTCAGGGCCGCTTTTTCTGAAATGCCCCGGGGCGTGAGCAGATAGGCGTAGGCCAGTTTCTTCTTGCTGCTCTGAAAATTCTGCACTTTCAGCATGCCTTTGTCGAGCAGGGCTTTGAGGCAGTAGTTGGTTTTACCCAGACTCACACCAAGCGCGTCGGCCAGGTCGCGCTGGTTCATGGCAGGGTTGGCTTCAAGCAGGCGCAAGACCCGGAAGTGAATGTTTTCAGTCTCGTGGACTTTAAGGACCATGGAAAGACGGGGAGCGAGGGGGTTTTGACACGCTACCGCCGTGCCGTGTAGCCATCGGCAGGCCGGAAAACGCAGTGAATGTTCAACTCTGAACAGATGCTAGCACGGTCAAAAGGGAAATGGCAAGCTATTTCCGGAGCAATTTGCCCGAGCAATAAAAAATGGTGTTTGTCGGCTCAATGCGTGACAGTTTCCCTAGACCTAGCAGCGCCTGATTCATCTTTGATGTGTGAACCTGTTGCTCTGCTTTGGCCGGAGTTTAACTGAACAAAATGTCAATCAATCGGGCATCATGCAGCTTTGGGTTGCCTAGCAATTTTTGCAACCCTTTGCACGTTGGCTAACCCAACGTGGCAACCATTTCAATCTTTGGCGCTACGGATTGAACCAGTTTCTGGATACCGTGGCCAGGGTTGGATTGCCGACTAGAAACGATGAGTCCCAACTTTTCCAGTAAACCGACATCCTTGGTGATGGCAGAACGATTGCGTCGCAAACGACTCGTCAACTCGTTGATGGTCTTGGGTTCATGCATGACCTCACTCATCAGTCGGCGGCGCTCCTCGGACAAAACCGTGAACATCCGTTGCGGGTCTTCAAATGACAGGGTGACCTTGCCGTCAAAGGCTTCGCCTCGATCCGCTCTGCGCGCAGCGTCTTTCGCGCGCTCAAAAAATCCGCTTACATCGTCGGTGCGAATAACGACTTTGCTCATGATCTCTTTGCTCCAGTTGCCTTGACTATGGCCAGCCATTCCTGCTGGAACCTCTCCAAGGTTGCTTCGTAACTTATAAATTCAACCGCTTGGACATTGCCCATGTAATGCCGGTGGTGGTAGTCATGGGCATTGTCAAAACCAAGCACTCGACCGTTGTCCATTTCGTAAATCGAGTGGTTTATGCAGGCCAGGTTGTAGCGGGTCACAACCGTCACACCCTTCTGCAGGTAGCCCCAAACCTCGAAACTCAGAATGCCCCCGCCCGACTTCGGTCTGAGCTCGAAGCGCTCCTGCTCGAGCAAGGTTTCACTGGGTTTCTTAACCATGACATCAATATATTCAGGTATGTCTTATCGTAGCACACCTGTGACAAATCCGGATAGTCATTTCAATTCCATCTGCCATACCTCCAAGCAGGGAATCGAGATGATCTCGCGCACAGGTAAAGGCTTTGCCTTGCGCCCGGCAAGCACCTTGATCCTGTCGCGCGCGCGAGTGAAGCCTTGGTGTGAGTCCCGATCGAAGACGCAGAAGATGTAGTCGTAACCGCCGACTTCCATGGCCTTTTGTTCCGCGTACTCAACCACGCTGATCGGCGCAGAGCCGCGGGTGTTTTCCGGGACGCCAACTTCAGCCGGTTGCAAACCATGATGGAGCCGTGCGGCCTCAAAGTAAGCACGCTCCGTTTCGCCCTCACATACGATGAGCGTTATCGAACGCGGTGGGCGCTGGCCAGCCTTGCGTCGGAACGAGGCGCGGCCGATCAACGGAATCGCCCCGTACCGACCCTTCAGATACGCCACATTGCAATGACCTGGTACTACCAGCGTTGCCAGAACCTAAGCGGTCAATACGACGCCGAATAGCTATCTTGGCTTGTAAATCACGTAGCGTCGAAAGCCACTCAGCCAACGCGACCCAATGGTCGCTGTGTTCGTTAAATTTCCCAAGTGGGCGCAGCCCCAATGGTCAATGTCCGAGAATTCGCAAAAGTGATGGGCACGGTTTGGGCACAGAATGGGCACAAAGTGGGCACAAAACAAAAAGGCCAACCTAAGTT
>JBAXNI010000224.1:0-2950 GCA_037133835.1 Comamonadaceae bacterium
AAGTACTCTATCCAACTGAGCTACAGCCGCTGAGGCGCGAAGTATAACAGCAAGAATTCCGCAAGACCGGTCAATGCGCCTGGTCCCAATTGGCTCCCACGCCCACTTCAGCCAGCAGGGGGACCTTCAGATCCGCCACACCCGCCATCAGGCGTGGAATCTCGGACTTGAGCCAGTGCACCTCGGACTCGGGCACCTCAAACACCAGTTCGTCATGCACCTGCATGATCATCTTGGTGCCGCGCCTTTCATCATCGAGCACATGCTGCACTTTGACCATACTGAGCTTGATCAGGTCAGCCGCCGTACCCTGCATGGGTGCGTTGATGGCAGCGCGCTCGGCACCACTGCGTCGTGGTCCGTTGGGCGAGTTGATCTCGGGCAGGTACAGGCGCCGGCCAAACACGGTCTCCACATAGCCCTTGCTCTTGGCCGCCTGGCGCGTATGGTCCATGTACAGTTTGACGCCGGGGTAACGGTCAAAGTATCGCTCGATGTAATTCTTGGCGGCGGTGTTGTCAATGTTCAGGGCGCGCGCCAGCCCGTAAGCGCTCATGCCGTAGATCAACCCGAAATTGATGACTTTGGCATAGCGACGCTGCTCGCTGGTGACTTGCGCCGTGCTGCAGCCAAAGATCTCCGCCGCCGTGGCGCGGTGCACGTCCATGCCGTCATGAAACGCCAGCAACAGGGCCGAGTCGCCACTGATGTGCGCCATGATGCGCAGCTCGATCTGGCTGTAGTCGGCACTCGCAATCACGCAGCCCGACGGCGCCACGAAAGCCTCGCGCACACGACGCCCTTCCGCCGTGCGGATCGGAATGTTTTGCAGGTTCGGGTCGTTGCTCGACAGGCGACCGGTCACCGCCACCGCCTGCGCATAATGGGTGTGCACACGGCCGGTGCGGGGGTGCGCGAGTTGCGCCAGTTTGTCGGTGTAAGTGCCCTTGAGTTTGGCCAAGCCCCGGTGCTCCAGGACTTTCGCCGGCAGCGGAAAGTCCTCTGCCAGTTTTTCCAGCACTTCTTCGTCCGTGCTGGGCGCGCCGGTCGCGGTCTTCTTGACCACCGGCAATCCGAGCTTGGTAAAGAAGATCTCGCCAATCTGTTTCGGGCTGCTCAGGTTGAAGGGCTGCCCCGCCAGCTCATGCGCTTCTTTCTCCAGTTGCACAATGCGCACCCCCAACTCATGGCTTTGCGTGGCAAGCGTTGGCGCATCAATCAGCACGCCGTTGCGCTCAATGCGGTAGAGCGCTTCGCTGCTGGCAATTTCAAGCTCGTAGATGAAGCGCAGTTTGGCGTCGACCTGCAGTTGCGGCCACAGGGCCAGGTGCACATCGAGCGTCATGTCGGAGTCTTCGCAGGAGTACTGCGCCGCCTTGTCCACGTCCACCTGATCAAAGCAGATTTGATTCGCCCCCTTGCCGCAGAGGTCTTCAAAGCTGATCCCGCTGCGCCCCAGATGACGCTCGGCCAGACTGGCCAGGCCATGCGGCTTGTGCACTTCCAGCACATAGCTCTGCAGCATGGTGTCATGGGCATAGCCTTGCACCTCAATGCCGTGATTGGCGAAGACATGCCGGTCGTACTTGATGTGCTGGCCCAGCTTCTTCTTGCTGCTGTCCTGAAGCCATGGCTTGAGCCGCGCCAGCACTTCATCGCGCTGCAACTGGGTCGGCGCGTCAGAGTAGTTGTGCGCCAGTGGGATGTACGCCGCCTCGCCTGGTTTGACACTCAGACTGACGCCGACAATTTCGGCGCGCATTTCGTCCAGCGAAGTGGTTTCGGTATCCACTGCCACCAGTTCGGCAGTCTCCACTATGGCGAGCCAGCGCTCAAAGGCATCCCAGCTCAGGATGGTCTCGTAGGCCACTGTGGTGACGCTGGACTTGACCGCGATGGTGACTTCGACCGGAGCATCAAACAGATCCGGTTCAAGCCGGGGCTTGGCTGTACCGATGGCCCGGGCCAGGCCCTTGAATCCGTACTTTTCATAAAAGACAAACAAGGCCTCATTGTTCATGCTGCCGCTGGCCAGCGCCGTCAGGGCCGGCAGGCCGTTCACCCAGCCACTGAGGTCACAGTCGGTCTTGATGGTCAGCAACTGGCGCCCCAACGGCAGCCAGTTCAGCGACTTCCTCAGGTTGTCCCCGACGGCGCCGGTGATGGCATCGGCACTGGCAACCACCCCAGCGAGTGAGCCATACTGCTGCAGCCACTTCGCCGCTGTCTTGGGGCCGACCTTGGGCACGCCGGGCACATTGTCAATGACATCTCCGACGAGGGTCTGGTAGTCCACCATCAGGTGCGGCGGCACGCCGAATTCAGCTTCGACACCGGCCACATCACGGCGCTTGCCGTTCATGGTGTCGATGATGGTGATGTGGCTATTGACCAGTTGCGCCAGGTCCTTGTCGCCACTGCTGACGATCACCTCGATGTCCTGCGCGGCGGCGGTAACGGCCAGTGTGCCGATCACGTCGTCTGCTTCCACGCCAGGCACGGCCAGCACCTGCCAACCCATCAGGCGCACGACTTCGTGAATCGGCTCGATCTGTGCCCGCAAGTCATCCGGCATAGGCGAGCGGTGCGCCTTGTACTCTGGATAGAGTGCATCGCGGAAAGTGGGGCCGTGGGCATCAAAAACGCAGGCCGCATAGTCCGCCGGAAATTCTTTGCGCAGACTTTGCAACATGTTGATCATGCCGCGAATGGCGCCGGTGGGCGCACTGCCCGCATCACCCGGCACCGCGCGCAAATCCGGCATGGCGTGAAAAGCGCGGTACAGGTAACTTGAACCATCGACCAGCAGCAGGTTCTTCTTTGGTGATTGAGCGTCATTCATAACCCCATTTTGCCTGCGCCGGCGTCCGGCCGTGTGGTTCTACAATCCGGCCATGCATGGTGCCCACATTTTCTGATTCATGGCGGTTTACACAGAAGTTTCGACCGA
>JBAXNI010000225.1:0-2869 GCA_037133835.1 Comamonadaceae bacterium
ACGCAGGTTGCGGCCGGCGAAGCGCCAAAGAACCGGACCTTTCGCATCGGTGGTCTGGTCAAGACGGGTTCTCTCAGCCGCGACAATCTGACCGTCAACTTCATCGTGACGGATACTTCCAAGGAAATGGGTGTTTCCTACACCGGCATCCTGCCCGACCTGTTCAAAGAGGGCAAGGGGGTGGTAGCCCAGGGCAAGATCGGCAACGACGGAAAATTTGTGGCAACCGAAGTGCTGGCCAAACACGACGAGAACTACATGCCGCCCGAAGCCAAGGATGCTCTCGACAAAGCCCAGAAAACCATGAAGACCCTGAAATAATTTTGCTGGGTCGATCTTTCGCTCGACCCCCAACTAGGACAAAGACATGATTCCTGAAATTGGTCACTTTTCGCTGATCCTTGCGCTCTTTGTGGCGCTGGCATTGGGCACGCTGGGTGTCGTCGGCGGCCAGAAGGGACGTGCAGACTGGATGGCGCTGGCAAAACCGGGAGCACAGGCGCTCTGGTTTCTGGCATCGCTGTCCTTCGCTTGCCTCACCTATGCCTTCTTTACGAACGATTTTTCGGTATCTTATGTAGCGCAACACTCCAATTCGAAGTTACCCGACATCTACCGGATTGCCGGTGTCTGGGGTGGCCACGAGGGCTCACTGCTGCTGTGGCTGGTGATGCTGTGCTCGTGGATGATGGCGATATCCCTGTTTTCCCGCCAATTGCCTGACGTGATGGTGTCCCGCGTGCTGGCGGTCATGAGTCTGGTTGCG
The DNA here is from genome assembly GCA_037133835.1 of Comamonadaceae bacterium. Taxonomy (GTDB): domain Bacteria; phylum Pseudomonadota; class Gammaproteobacteria; order Burkholderiales; family Burkholderiaceae_C; genus Rhodoferax. The sequence continues at coordinate 767 of JBAXNI010000225.1, forward strand.
GTCGGCTTCCTGCTGTTCATGCTGATCACGTCCAATCCCTTCCTGCGCCTGAGTGAGATTCCGCCGGATGGTCGCGACCTGAATCCGCTGCTGCAGGACCCCGGCCTGGTGTTTCATCCACCCATGCTCTACATGGGCTATGTCGGCATGGCGGTGCCGTTTGCCTTTTCCATCGCTGCATTGCTCAACGGCCGGCTTGACGCCGCCTGGGCCCGCTGGACGCGGCCCTGGGCCACTGCGGCGTGGATCTGCCTGACCATCGGCATTGCCATGGGTTCATGGTGGGCGTATTACGAACTCGGTTGGGGTGGCTGGTGGTTCTGGGACCCGGTGGAAAACGCCTCCTTCCTGCCCTGGCTGGTCGGCTCGGCCCTGATACATTCACTGGCGGTGACGGAAAAGCGCGGATTGTTCCGTAGCTGGACCATCATGCTGTCAATCATCGGTTTTTCGCTCAGCCTGCTCGGTACCTTCCTGGTTCGCTCTGGCGTCCTGACCTCGGTGCATGCCTTTGCCACGGACCCCAAGCGCGGCGTCTTTATTTTGCTGTTCCTGTCAGCCGTCGTCGGCGGTTCCTTGACCCTGTTCGCGATGCGTTCCGGCAAAGTACGCGCTGGTGGTGCTTTCGCGCTGGTGTCACGCGAAACCTTTTTACTGATCAACAATGTGCTCCTGACCACGGCGGCGGCAGCCGTGCTGCTGGGCACGCTTTATCCGCTCATCGTGGACGCGCTCAACCTGGGCAAGTTGTCAGTGGGCCCGCCCTACTTCAACTCGGTCTTTGCTCCCATCATGCTGCCGGTGCTGTTTTTCATGGTGGTCGGCTCCTATGCGCGATGGAAGAACGACAGCGTTGCCGAACTCGGCAGGAAACTGCGTCCGGTGGCCATTGTTTCGGTCTTGCTAGGCTGCAGCGTACCGCTGCTGGCGGGTCCCTGGTCCTGGCTGGTGGCATTGAGTTTGACGCTGGTATTCTGGATTGTGCTGTCGTCACTGCAACAGATCTACCGCCAACTCAAAGACACGGTGAACTGGAAGGCGATTCCTGTTTCCTACTGGGGCATGCATCTGGCGCACATCGGAATTGCCGTGTGCGTGGTCGGCATCACCATGGTCAAAGGGTATGAAACCGAAAAGGACGTGCGCATGGGCATTGGCGACACCGTCGAAGTGGCGGGCTACACCTTTAAACTGACTGGCATCAGCGAGGTACCGGGTCCTAACTACAACGCGGATCGCGGGGTTGTCGAACTGAGCAAGAACGGCAAGGTCCTGCGCACGCTGGAGCCTGAGAAGAGAACCTATTTCTCGTCCACGATGCCGATGACGGAAACCGCCATTGACAGCAACCTGGTACGCGACGTCTATGTGGCGCTGGGTGAACGGCTTCAGGATGGCACGAGCCCGGCGTGGGCGATTCGCGTTTACCACAAGCCCTTCGTCATCTGGATCTGGGGCGGCTGCCTGTTGATGGCAGTGGGTGGCGCCATGGCAGCGTTGGACCGGCGCTATCGCCGCAAAGCCCTGGCCAGCAAAGCGCCAGGTCAGGGAGTGCCAGCATGAACAAGAAGGCATTGATTCCACTGGGAATTTTTGCTGTCATGGTGGTCTTTCTGGCCATCGGCCTGACACGTGATCCACACGAAATTCCCTCACCCTTCATTGGCAAGCCGGCACCAGCCTTTACGGCGCCCAAACTGCACTCACCGGAGCAGACGTTGTCCGGCAAGGACATGCTGGGCAAGGTGTGGATCCTCAATACCTGGGCCTCCTGGTGTGTGGCGTGTCGCCAGGAACATCCGATCCTGATGGAATTTGCCAAGACCAAGACCATTCCTGTGGTCGGACTTGACTACAAAGATCAGAACACAGAGGGGCTGAAGTGGCTGGCTCGCTATGGTGATCCGTACGACCTTTCGATCACCGACCAGGACGGCCGCATTGGCATCGACTTCGGCGTTTATGGTGTGCCGGAAAGCTTTCTGATCGACAAGATGGGCATCATTCGCTACAAGCAGATCGGGCCTGTTACTGAAGAGGCGCTGCGCGACAAGATTCTGCCTATGGTGCGGGAGCTGCAAAAATGAAATACTGGCTGGCCCT
>JBAXNI010000226.1:0-2836 GCA_037133835.1 Comamonadaceae bacterium
GCGTCAGCCAGGGCGTATAGATAAACACATAGATGGCAAACGCCACACTCCAGGCGGCTGCGGCACCGGTCAGCCAGACCAGCAACAGATCGGGCCAAAGCAGGGGCAGCAATACCCGCAGTGCCGCGGCCACCGACACCAGCACATAGGCCAGAACTTCAGCGTTTGTCGCCTGCAAAGTGCGCCCGGTGTGCCCACGGGCGGTTCGCGTGATCATGCCGATGATCAGGCCGCCGGTGGTGCCCACGGCCAGCGCGTGCAAGCCCGCCGAGGGAGCAAGCAGGTTGATCTGCGCCAGCGCCAGCAAGCCCAGGCCGACCGGTATCCAGGCGTAGGACAGGTGAAGAATCCACAGGATCGGGCGCTGCCTTGTGAGCTGGGGTTTCCAGCGCCACTGGCGCCAGACGTGCGCCGCCGCTGCCAGGCCCAGCGCCAGCGAAGTGACCGCAACCGGCGCCGCGACCACCCAGAGCAGCAGGCCAAGACCGGTCAACGCCAGGGCCGAGCGTTCCAGCCAGAGCAGGGCTGTGATTCGCAGGCCCGGGATGGCGCTCATGCTGAAGCCGGGAATCACGCGCCCCGCCATCACGCATTCCACCATCACTATCACGGCCAGGGCGGCGTGCAGCGCGCTCGTGGGTGCCAGCTCAAGCAGACCCAGGACTGACAGGTGAAAGGTGGCGTTCGCTGCAGATAGCAGGAGCAGCAACCCTGCCAGTGGCAGGTTGCGGGTATTGCCGGCGCGCAGCAGCAAGCTGATCAGCACCAGGGCAACGATGGGCAACAGCAAGGTGTCCAGCACGGCAAACACGGGGTAAGGCGCGGTCAGCGCCGCGATTCTGGCGCTCAGCCAGAGCAGGGCCAGGGCAGCAAGTCGCCATCCGCGCGGCGTGGCCAATCCGGTCCACGCCTTCACGGCCGTCATCAGGAAGCCGATGATCACTGCCGAGGCAAATCCCAGCAGCATCTCGTGCGCGTGCCAGAGCAGCGGCGCGAGGACCGGCGTCCATGCCCATTGCCCCAGGAACACCACCATCCAGACCGGGACGGCGAGTGCCGCCAGCACGGCAGCGCCCAGGTAGAAGGGACGAAAACCCAGGCGCAGAAAGGCAAGGCCCTTGGGTGCCGGCGAGCCGGGTTCGAGTATCTTGAGGATGGGAACGGTTGTCATCGACTGACCTTATTGGATTGGAAGACCCGACCTGGCACTCGGTACCAGGTCAGCCAGCGTCACCCCATCGAGTACCTGAAGGTAGCTTTGCAGGGCCTGGTTGAGCACACCCTTCAGACGGCAATGACCGGTCAGGCGGCAGTCGTTGTGTGCCGGATCAAAGCACTCCACCATCGTGAAATCGGGCTCGGTCTGGCGCACGACGTCCCCCAGGGCGATGTCTTTGGCAGGTTTGAGCAGGCGCAAGCCGCCACCGCGCCCGCGCGTCGTTGCCAGCAGTCCCTGGTTGGAGAGTTCGACCACGATCTTGGTGAGGTGGCTGCGTGAAATGTCATGCGCCTGCGCAATTTCGGTGATGGTCGCGGGCTGCGCTCGGCTCTGGCTGGCAGCGCAGTACATGAGCACACGCAGGCTGTAATCGGTCCAGCTGGTCAGTTTCATCAGACAGTTCCCACTCCGGTAGTGTCCGGAAAGTTAAAGATTCATTTCTAATGAATTTTATAGCATCGCGGCGAACAGGTTTCGCAACGGCCAGACCGACGGCTCAAAGACCGCGTTGCCAGTGCGGCCGCAGGCCAGCATCATGCGGGCGTCCGATGGCTGTTCTTACCTGTTGCAACAGACGCTCTTTTTCGGCGCCCAGCACGCCCTTGAGGACCAGCCAGTTGGAAGCGTGGTCGCTGCGAAACACCGTGCGCTTGAGCTCAAGGGCCTGCAGGAACTGCTCCATCTCGACAAACAGCTCCTGTTGATTGAGTGGTTCCCATTCGGGAAAGCCATGGCGAAAGCGCTCCTCACCCTGGGGAAAACTGACCACCAGCGTTGCCAGAAACTCCGGCTGCGTTGCATTGGCCAGCCGTGCCGAATTCCGTGCGTGCTGCCTTGTGAGCACGCGACCCCCCAAGCCATTGAGCAGCATCACGGAACGCGTGATGCCGGCTGCGCCGAGCTTGTCCAAGGCCTCGCAGGTGCTCTGCCAGGTCTCACCCTTGTTGACCTTTTGCAGTACCCCGTCGTCGCCCGACTCCGCGCCGACGTAGGCCAGGTCAAGACCAGCTGCACGCAGTTCCGTCAACTCCTGTACGGTCTTGTTGCGCAGGTTGCGCGGCAGGCAGTAGCTTGAAATGCGCCGGACCCGCGGCAAGTGTTGCCTGATCGCGGCCAGCAGTTCCATCAAACGCCGCGTTGACAGAACCATGGCATCGCCATCAGCCAGAAAAATCCTCTGCACGTCGGACGCATGGAGTTCGCCACAGCGCCGGATGGTCTCCAGCGCCTCCTGTTCGTCGCGCGCACGAAACTTCTTTTGCGGCGCGGTGTACATCTCGCAATAGGTGCACCTGTTCCAGGAGCAGCCGTCCGTGACCGGCAGGATCAGGGACTGCGCTTCGCTCGGCGGGCGAAATACCGGGTTGACGTAACGAATCGGGAAATCTTGCTTCACGTTGCCGATTGTCGAGCCTTGCGCTTGGGTTTCTTGACAGGCGCCGCCCTCGGTTTAGCGTGCGGATCAGGGATCGCCTGTTCCAGTTCCACAATCGACTCATCGGTGTAGTCCAGCATGCGCTGTAAGGCCGGGACCGAGCGGCGGCAGGCGATGTAACCAAAGCCGAGCTTGTCGCCATAGCCGCTGATGGTGATGTTGAGCGCCAGATACTGCGTCGG
>JBAXNI010000227.1:0-2771 GCA_037133835.1 Comamonadaceae bacterium
GCTTACCTGATCGACGGAAAAAGCTGCCAAGCATGCGCAACATCCTGGTTGTCAAACATTTCATCTTCAAGTTCTTGAAAGGGTTGCAGTGATTTCAGCAATTCACGTGAATTTGGGCCATCCACTCTGTGATTGATACTGTCCAGCTTAACAACGGAGACAAGGTGCACGATGACATTTCTGTCATCTGTTGCTTGAAAGATCAGGCGATCGTGGAGCCGAGTGCGGCACGGACCTGATCCTCCCGGCAGAACGGGGCCTGTTCTTTCAACCTTTCGACTAATTTGGCGGCGTATTCGGAAACAAGCGATTGCGGGTTTTCTGGCAGATTGGTGTTGGCGCCTTGCGGTGGTTTGTGCCACCAGATCGTGTGCTGGTTGCTCAAGTCTGCTCTGCCAATCAATTGTGTCGGGATGGCAAATCTCTCCAGCACTGCAACCGGCGGGACAGCTATCTGAAACTCCACTTGCAGGTGATGCAATGCAGTGTCAACCAGCCAATTACCCGCCATGCAAATCGCATGACCGTCCCATTTGGACTCGGTCTTCTTGTTGCCAACGAAACCAATCACGTAGTTATGTGTTGGAGTCGCATACCACAGCTGACAGGGGACGATCCTCGACTGAATTGCGAAGTGGCGCAGTACCGCCTTCGATATCGCCGACGTCAACGCGCAGTAGGTTCTCAGTTCGAGCGGAACGACGTCGTAAAAGGTATCTGCCAGTGTCGTCAGCGTCGATTGCTCCCCTTCGGTCAACTGCTTCATTTTTTTGACGGCGGATTTCTGGGTCGATCGGGTCGCGCCACCAACCCCTTGGGAGACTCCTGGCAGGTGGCCGCGACCTTGCCTTCTGGTGTTGTGTGTTGAATCGCCTCGCCGACCTTCTTTCCCTTGCAATCTGCAAAGGCCTGGGGTGGCGGCTCATGACGTGCCGACGCCTCCGGCCGGGATGCGGGGGCTTGCGATTTGTCAGCCGGCTTGTCCTGCGCGACGGCCAACAAGACGCAGGATCCGGCCAGAACAAATCCAAGTAGTGCATGACTGGTTTTCATCGTTAACTTCCTTTCAAGGTTCAAAGAACAAGGGACTTGTGACCGCATCCGAGATATAGGGGGCGATCTGCGCATCGGTCAGCACCGCCGAATACAAAAATGGCGTGCTGGCAACCGAGAAATCGAAGGCTGTACCGTCAGCATACTTGCCTGACATCATGGACTTGCGCAAGTCGGCAAGCTTGGTTTTTTGCTCGGTGCGCAGGCTCTTGAACACCTTTGTGAAAGTCGTTGCGTAGTTGTAGTTGTTGGCGCCATCGAGATCACCGTAGGTTGCCGAGAGAGCCAGCACCTGAGTCCTGACGGAATCAGCGGAGTTTGGTGTGTCGAGCAGCGTGCGCAGAAGTGTGGCGATCTGCGTTCGCGTCGCGACAATCGAAGTCAGGTTGTCCTTCTGCGTTGCTACCAGGCTGTACATGGTCATGGCCTGATCCTGCGTGACGTAGCCCTTGGAAGTGTCGATCAGCGCCGCGCCGGCGGTGGCAGTCATCTGCTCGTCAATGCTGTAGCCCTCGTGGCCAACGGCGGGTGCATCCTTGATGTAGAAGCCACCGTAGTAAGTGCCATGTCGCTCCGGGCAGAAATAGATGTCAGCTTCAAGTGAGCCGGCATACCAGCTGTAGATGTCGCTGGCGTAGGTCATCACGGCTACCTTGGAGCCCTGTGCCAGACTTGATGTCTTGCTGTTGATCTGCGCATCGCTGATGTCAGGCCAGGAACTCCAGCCCTTGCCCTTCATCGCCTCCAGATACGCTTTTTGGGTCGCGTCCAGCGAGTTGATGACGCTGGCGTAAAGGACGGCGCGATCAAAACTGATCTGACCGTCAATCAGATACAGCTCGCGCGAAGCCTTCTTCACGGCGTTGAGATTCAACCCGGTAGACCCCGAAGGAATATTACCGTCGATGAGGCGGCGAAACGCTTGCATCAGTGGATAGCGCTTGTAGCCGTAGAGGTCCACCTGCGTTTGCTGGGCAAGAGCCAGCGCCGACAACTTGGCCAATTGGGTGTCATTCAGGATGTATATGACATTGTTGGCAACACGGGTCAGGAAGCTGGTGTTGTGACCCATGTTGCTGGGGTCGTTGTCGCGCAGGTACTGGAATCCCGTGTAGTCGGCCACCTTGCCTGGCGGGAAGAAGGATTGCGCGGCCAGATTGCCGGTCATCAAGGCGACGCCAGAAAAAGCCATCGTGGTGCTCTGAGCGCCGTCAGAAACGGTCTGGGCCATGTTGAATGTGGCTGCTGACGTGGCTGGTACCACGGGCACGGTCGAGGCTTCGTTAGCGGAGGCCGCAGGAACAGGGAGGCTGGTGTCGCTTGCGCCTCCGCCACAGGCAAGCAGACAACTGCTTACGACAAGAATTGCTATGAATCTCATGGAAGACCTTCCTTTCCAAACCTGTTGTTGTGTTCATTCAGTCTAGTGATTTGCAAACGCTGTACGATGACATTTGCGTCATTTGCCGAGAGCGTTGCAGCCCCGACCAACGGTCTCGCAAACGACTCAGAAAAACCATGAACCTTGCCAACCTGCTGGTGCGTCAAGCACTACAACATCCCGGCCGCAATGCCATCTACAACGGCACCGCGCCACATGCCACTTACAGCGAGTGGGCGGCGCGCAGCGCGGCTCTGGCCGGCCGCCTGCTTGACTCGGGGCTGCTGCCGGGGGACCGCGTTCTGCTGTTCATGCGCAACCATCCGCGCTATCTTGA
>JBAXNI010000228.1:0-2750 GCA_037133835.1 Comamonadaceae bacterium
CCGCGCAACCAGCTGGTGGTCATCACCGGCTTGAGTGGATCGGGCAAGTCGAGCCTGGCCTTTGACACTCTGTACGCGGAAGGCCAGCGCCGCTATGTCGAGAGCCTCTCCACCTACGCGCGCCAGTTCCTGCAACTGATGGACAAACCCGATGTGGATGTGATCGAGGGCCTGTCGCCGGCCATCTCGATCGAGCAGAAAGCCACCTCACACAACCCGCGCTCGACGGTCGGCACCGTGACCGAAATCCATGATTACCTGCGGCTGCTGTTTGCGCGTGCCGGCACGCCCTTTTGTCCTGAGCACAACTTGCCCTTGCAAGCCCAAACCGTGAGCCAGATGGTGGACGCCGTGCTGGCGCTGCCGGCGGACACGCGGCTGACGATCCTGGCGCCGCTGGCACGCGAGAAGAAAGGCGAGTTCCTGGACGTCTTTGCCGATATGCAGGCGCAAGGCTACGTGCGTTTCCGAATCAATCATCAGGTCTTCGAATTCGACCAACTGCCAACGCTCAAAAAGACCGAGAAGCACGACATCGACGTGGTGATTGACCGCGTCAAGGTGCGCTCTGACCTGAAACAGCGCCTGGCCGAAAGTTTCGAAGCGGCGCTGCGTCTGGCTGGTGGCCGCGCCATTGCGCTGGAGATGGACACCCAGCGGGAGCACCTGTTCAACGCCAAGTTCTCCTGCCCCGCGTGCAACTACTCCATTGCCGAATTGGAGCCCCGCCTGTTTTCCTTCAACTCACCGATGGGCGCCTGCCCAAGTTGCGATGGCCTGGGCGCACAGGACTTTTTTGACCCGGGCCGGGTGGTCGCCTTCCCGACCTTGAGTCTGGCCAGCGGTGCCATCAAGGCCTGGGACCGGCGCAACGGTTACTACTTTGCGCTGCTGGAGAGTCTGGCCAAGCACTACAAGTTCGACATCGAGCAGCCCTTCGAGAAGCTGAGCCCGCAGGTCCAGCATGCTGTGTTGCATGGTTCGGACGAAGAAGAAATCAAGTTCAGCTACGTCATGGACTCTGGCAACTTCGCTGGCAAGAAGATCAACAAGAAGCACCCGTTTGAAGGGGTCATTCCAAATATGGAACGGCGCTACCGCGAGACTGACTCGGTGCTGGTGCGTGAAGACCTGGCGCGTTACCGCAGCACGCAGCCCTGCAAGGATTGCGGTGGCAGCCGGTTGCGCCAGGAGGCGCGTCACGTCAAGATTGGCGAAGGCGAGCAGGCGCGCGCCATCTACGAAGTCAGCCATCTGACGCTGCGGGAAAGTCTGGCGTACTTCAACTCGCTGCAGATGGCGGGGGCCAAGGGCGAGATTGCCGCCAAGGTAGTGCGCGAGATCGGCCTGCGCCTGAAATTTCTCAATGACGTCGGCCTGAACTACCTGAGCCTGGACCGCAGCGCCGAGACCCTCAGCGGTGGTGAGTCGCAGCGCATTCGCCTGGCTTCACAGATCGGCTCTGGTCTGACCGGTGTCATGTACGTTTTGGATGAGCCCAGCATCGGCCTGCACCAGCGCGATAACGAGCGCCTGATCGACACCCTGAAACACCTGCGCGACATCGGCAACTCGGTGCTGGTGGTGGAGCACGACGAAGACATGATGCGTGCCGCAGACCACGTGATCGACATGGGACTGGGTGCCGGCATTCACGGCGGCCGTGTCATCGCGCAAGGAAGCTTCGAAGACGTCAAAGGCAACCCCGATTCGCTGACAGGAAAATATCTCGCCCAGGTGTTGAAGATTGAAGTTCCAAAGCACCGCAGTGCATGGCTGCCGGTCACCGTGGAATCGAAGCCAGAGAGGAAGCAAGGTTCGAAAGCACCTGCCAGCAAGGCTGCACTGGCCTGGGCCGAGCGCCACGCAACTCATCTTGCAACGCAAGGCGACTTGCAGGCAATTCGCGTTGTCAACGCCAGCGGCAACAACCTGCGCAGCGTCAGCGTGACGTTTCCAGTCGGCCTGTTCACGTGCGTCACCGGGGTCTCCGGCTCCGGCAAGTCGACACTGGTCAATGACACACTGTACAAGGCGGTTGCGCGCTCGCTGTACCGCGCCCACGACGAACCGGCAGCCCATGAGGCCATCGAGGGCATAGAACACTTCGACAAGGTCATCAATGTGGACCAGTCGCCCATCGGGCGCACGCCGCGCTCGAACCCGGCCACCTACACAGGCCTGTTCACACCGATCCGTGAACTGATGGCCGAAGTGCCGATGGCACGTGAACGCGGCTACGGCGCCGGGCGCTTTTCCTTCAACGTGGCAGGCGGGCGCTGCGAGGCCTGCCAGGGTGACGGCATGGTCAAGGTCGAGATGCACTTTTTACCTGACGTCTACGTACCTTGTGACGTCTGCGCCGGCAAGCGCTACAACCGCGAAACCCTGGAGGTTCTTTACAAGGGCAAAAACATCGCGCAAATCCTGGACCTGACAGTGGAAGCGGCTCATGAGTTCTTCAAGGCGCAACCCACCATCGCGCGCAAGCTGCACACCCTGCTCGATGTCGGCCTGTCCTACATCCGGCTCGGTCAGGCTGCCACCACGCTGTCGGGTGGCGAGGCGCAACGCGTCAAGCTGGCGCTCGAACTCTCCAAACGCGACACCGGACGCACGCTCTACATTCTGGACGAGCCGACCACCGGTCTGCACTTTGCCGACATTGACCTGCTGCTCAAGGTCTTGCACCAGCTGCGCGACGCCGGCAACACCATCGTCGTGATCGAGCACAACCTGGACGTCATCAA
>JBAXNI010000229.1:0-2705 GCA_037133835.1 Comamonadaceae bacterium
CGCGTCAGCGACGCTGCCTACCGGTTTGCGCCGATGCGATTGACGACGCCAGACATCAGTCGCATCCACGGCACGAATGAACGGATAGCGACGGCGAACTATGGTGAGCTGATTTCGTTCTATGCTGCGTTGGTGCGGGCTGCGGCAATGTAGTTGCCGCCGTCTGCGGCCAGCCAAGCGCCATCCATGATCCAGCCGACCGAAGGCAAGTCAGAGCCACTTCACCCCGACGTTCTGAAGCTCGGCCTTGTGAGCTTTCTCACAGACCTCAGCGCGTAGACTGAGTCCAGCGGTGGTGTCGAGACCCGCTTATTTTGCGGCCAGCCCAAAAACCCTTTTTGCCATCGCCGTGGCTGCACCAATCGGATCGGCGCGGATGGCCTTCTCCTGCTCTGCCATCATCAGGAAAAGGCCGTCCAGTGCCTTCTGCGTTACATAGTTCTCGATCCTCGCCTGCTTGGCATCAACGAGGCCCAGTTTCGCGCCTTTGCCCGCGATTTCGTTGTACTTCTCTGCCAGACCCACGTTGGCCGTTGCCTTGGTGACGATGGGGAGAAATTTCTCCGTCAGCTGGTCGCTGGTGGTTCGGCGGAAATACTCGGTCGCCGCCGTGTCGCTGCCGGCAAGTATGCCCTTGGCGTCCTGCCAGCTCATGTTCTTGACGGCGTTGACCAGCAGCGGTTTGGCCTGGGGCACGGCCTGCTCGGCAGCCCGGTTCATCGCTGTTACCAGTTCTTCTGCCTGCTTTTGCATACCCAGCATACGCAGCATGCCCTCAACGCGCTGCAAGGCGTCGGGCAGGGGTATCCTGACCTTGTCATTGCCCAGAAACCCGTTTTCCGCACCCAGCCTGGAAACGGCGACGGCAGTGCCCTGCGTCAGTGCGTCCTTCAGACCACTTCCAGCATCGGCGTTGCTCAGGCTGCCCAGGTCAAGGGCCAGTGCCTGCAGGCTGATGGCCAGTCCAACAACAAGTCCGACAGTAACGCGCATGATTCGCTCCTTTGCAACACGATATCATCAATCGTAAATCCACCGGAGCCAGACTCATGCAAATCGATCCCGCACAGCAGACCAACGCCGACAACTACAAACTGCTCACCAACCTGGTGGTGCCGCGCCCGATTGCCTGGGTCAGCACGCTGAGCCAGAGCGGGGTCGTCAATCTGGCGCCCTTCAGTTTTTTCAATGCGCTAGGCGCAGACCCCGTGTACCTGATCATCAGCGTCGGCCGCAATGACAAGGGCGAGCTCAAGGACACGGAGAAGAACATACAGTTCAGTGGCGAGTTTGTCGTGAATATGGTTACGCAGGACCTGTTCGAGGCCATGAACATCTCGGCGGCCGATTTTCCGCCGGATCAGAGCGAACTCGAAGCTGCAAAGCTGCACACGGCGCCCTCAGTGCACATCAAGACGCCGCGCGTAGCGCAGGCGCAAGTGAGTATGGAGTGCAAGCTTTTCAGCGCGCAGCAGCTTGGTGCCAATATGCTGTTCATCGGTCAGGTCGTGATGTTCCACGTTGCGGATCATCTGATCGGGCCGCGCCTGCGCATCAACGGCTTCACGCCCATCGGCCGCCTGGGTTCACCTTCGGTCTATTGCCGGACCACAGATCAGTTTGATGTTGCTCGCATTAATTACGCGCAGTGGCAGGCTAAAGCTCAGTGAGCGGTCGATGCCGTGATCCAGGCAGCGGTTTGGGCCACGACGTCAGCCTCGATGCCATTGAAGCCGTGGTGGGCAAAGGCTTCGCAGGGGTCACCATGGCTTTCGCCGCCTCGAATCGCCAGCAACTGTTTGCGTGGTGACTGCGTCAATCTGTCCATCATGGACGCTGCTTCACTGAAGCGGCACAGGGCACAAGCATCCTGCTCGTGATGCACCACCAGCACCGGTATGCGCAATTGACTCAAGGGCATGGAGGCCACGGAGCGTTCCCGCCGGTCCGTGACGATGCTGGAACTCAGCACCAACCCGTCAGGTGCATCCCGCCCGGCGAGTTCGAGTGCCGCGAAGGCAGCCGATTGCGTGCCGCGACTGGTGCCTATCAGCCAGACCGGCAGTTGGGTTTGCGCACGCAGCCAGGCGATGGTCGCCTTGATGTCCGTTGCGTGTTCGGCTGTTTGCCGAAAGCCATTCAGGAAAGGTGGCGACTGTCGATCAGAGGGCGCATCCAGCACGGCCACCGCCAAGCCCTGGTCAGCAAACAGTTGGCGGCTGCGCACCAGAAAGTTGCCGGCGCCCCATCGGAACGTGCCGTTCTGAAAGATCTGCAGGCCACCGTGACCACCGGCGAGCAGGATCACGGCCGCCTTTGGCGAAGGTGGCGTCAACAGCAAAAGCCTCTGCGATACGCCGGGGCGGCTGGGAATGTCCACCACGCTTTGTGATGTCTGTGCGAGCACTGGTTGGGCAAGGGCAAGGAACAGTACCGTCAAGACCGCAATTTTCAGCATGATCAATCTCCAGTGGTCGGCGTGTGATGAATCGATGGCGACAGGCTGTTAATCTTGCAGCATGTCATCAGCCCATTATTCACAATTGTTTGCGCAGCGCCAATTCATGCGTTTCTGGCTGGCACGTCTGGCCGGCGTTATGGCCAACCAGATGCTGATGGTGGCCGTGGCATGGCACATGTACGACATCACGTCGAGCGCCTGGGATCTGGGGCTGGTGGGCCTGTTCCAGTTTGTTCCGGCGCTG
>JBAXNI010000230.1:0-2687 GCA_037133835.1 Comamonadaceae bacterium
AAGCACCGAGGCAAGAAGAGCAAACTGACCGAGCAGGAAATCAAGCTACTGGCCACTTAAATTCGACACTTCCCACCCCCTTTTTCGCTTTCCGGCGGTCTATGGGTAAATGAAATCAACGAGTTACGTGAGTTTTGTTGTTAAATTCTGAGAATGTTTGTAGTGGCACGTTATAAATATAAAGTAGTTTAATTTGGCTTAGGTTGCGGTATACTACCCACCATGTTCATCAAAGTCACACAATCAGGTCAACGGCGCTACGCCCAACTGGTGGAGTCCTTTCGCAACGAAGAAGGCAAGCCGCGCCAGCGAACGGTGTGCACCCTGGGTCGCCTGGAAGACGGCGGCGAAGTTGACACCCTGATTGCCACACTGCAACGTGCCCGTGGCATCACGGCGACGGCATCTGCCTTGGATGGATTGCGCTTTACAGCGAGTCGCCAAGCCGGCGATGTTTGGGCCTTGTCTGAACTCTGGCGTTCTCTTGGGTTTGATGACTTGGCCGGCGCTTGGCGGCGCTCTAAAACCGAGGTCGATGTGCTGGCCTGCCTGCGCCTCATGGTCTTCAATCGCCTGTGTGATCCGAGCAGCAAGCTTGGCGTGCTGCGCTGGCTGCAAACCGTGGCCCTGCCGGTTGGCGTTGCGCAAGACTTGCCGGAGCACCAGCACTTGCTGCGCGCCATGGATGTTCTGGACGAATACAGCGACACGCTGGGCGCCAGACTGGCCACACTCATGCGCCCCTTGATTGATCAAGACCTCTCCGTGGTGTTTTATGACCTTACCACCGTCGAGGTCACAGGCCAGACGGATCTTGAAGATGATGTTCGGGCCTATGGCAGGGCCAAGTCCGGCTTGGTAGAGCGCCAATTCATGTTGTCCCTGGTGCAAACCGCTGAAGGTCTGCCCATCGCCCACGAAGTGCATGCCGGCAATACGGCAGAAGCCAAAACACTGCTGCCGATGATCCGTGGTTTGCTGGAGCGCTACCCGCTCAAGCGCGTGGTGCTGGTGGCCGACCGGGGACTGCTCAGTGTGAACAACATTGAGGAGCTGGCCAAACTTCAAGCGCAACTCAAGAAGGACGGGCGTGATGTGGCGCTGGAGTACATCCTGGCGGTGCCTGCGGCGCGCTATGGCGACTTTGCTGATGATTTGAAACGGTTGAGTGAGGCACAGCCAGCCGATCAGACTTGGTGTTTCGAGACTAAATGGCAGGACAAGCGCCTGGTGGTGGCGCATGACCCCGAGGTGGCGGCGCGGCGCGGCCAAGCGCGTGACAAGACCATTGCGGAGTTGCTCGCCATGGGTCAGCAGTGCAGCGGCAAACTCGATGGGCAAGATGCTGGCAAACGCACCAAGGGGCGACCGATGTCGGATTCCGGCACCAAGGCGCGTTTCTATCATGCCGTCAAAGATGCCCATATGGCGCATGTGATCAAGGTGGACTTGAAAGCCGAACTGTTCAGCTACTCGATTGACGAGGACAAAAAGCATTATCTGGAGTTGCTCGACGGAAAGTTGCTGCTGGTGACCAATACGAATACACCGGCCGCAGAGGTGATGCAGCGCTACAAGAGCCTGGCCGATATTGAACGCGGCTTTCGGGTGCTCAAGTCTGACATCGAGATTGGCCCGGTGTACCACCGGCTACCCCAGCGGATTCGCTCGCATGCCTTGGTCTGCTTCATGGCGTTGATCCTCTACCGGGTAATGCGCATGCGGCTCAAGGCAGCCAACAGCTCAGAGTCACCCAGCACACTGCTTGAGCAGCTCAAACGCATTCACCAGCAGACAGTGCAGACAACGGACGGAAAAACTTTGACCGGTTTGACCGAGATGACAGCCGCCCAGAAGTCGCTGTTTACGGTATTGGAATTGGCACTGCCGACACCATCAGACCTCGTCAAACCCGTTTTGTAGTCTGCGTTTTAGAACCAGTTTCTAATGAAATCATATAGTTACGTTCAGGAAGTGTTGAACTTGAGGGGTCAAGCAGTATTACGGACTGTCCATCCCGGAAGACGCGATGGACGAGGACATCGAGGAATCGGCCCGCTTCTACCGCGAAGAAAACGGCGAGTTGCACATCCGCAGCGACTTCTTGATCGCTGACGACGACGAGCCGCGCACGGTGCGCGTCGCCTTCATCCTGAACCTGGAAAACCCTGAGCTCAAGAGCAAGGGCGTGCTGTTCTCGATCCACGACGAGGACGTACCCGTGTTTCGCCTGCTGCGCATGCGCGCCCGGCGCGCCCCGGGGCTGATCGAGGACGCCAAGGAAGTACTGCTCAAGCTCTTTGACGCCGACGCCGAGTACTCGGCCGACACGCTCGAAGGCATCTACGATGAAGTCGAAAAGGTCAGCAACAAGGTCCTGTCGGGCAACATGACCGATGCCCTGGCCGGCGAGGTGCTGGGTGCGATTGCACGGCACGAGGACATGAGCGGGCGCATCCGGCGCAACGTGATGGACACGCGGCGCGCCGTCAGCTTCATGATGCGCAGCAAGATGCTCAATGCCGAACAGTTTGAGGAGGCGCGCCAGATTCTGCGCGACATGGACTCGCTCGATTCGCACACCGCCTTCCTGTTCGACAAAATCAACTTCCTGATGGACGCCACGGTCGGCTTCATCAACATCAACCAGAACAAGATCATCAAGATCTTCTCGGTGGCCAGCGTGG
>JBAXNI010000231.1:0-2661 GCA_037133835.1 Comamonadaceae bacterium
GCTGAGGCGTCGGGGAGGACAGCAGTGGTTAGGTCAACGCCCGTTTGAGGCGGATTTCCTCGATCCGCACGCTGCCCCGGGGCACGGTCTTGATGCTGTTCATTTCGCGTTTGAAGCCAGCGAGCTCATGAAAACGCAGGGCGCGTTCGCTGCTCAGGGGCAGCCAGAGCGTGACCGTGCTGCAACCTTCTTCCAGCAGTCCTTCCCGAGCCGCGTCCCAGAGCGCCAGCCCTATGCCTTTGCCCTGATGTGACGGGCTCACCTTGATCTTCCAGATTTCCCCTGTCGTCGGCGGTGTGCCCTTGTCGCGGGAACGGTCAAAGCCGACAAAGCCG
The DNA here is from genome assembly GCA_037133835.1 of Comamonadaceae bacterium. Lineage (GTDB taxonomy): Bacteria > Pseudomonadota > Gammaproteobacteria > Burkholderiales > Burkholderiaceae_C > Rhodoferax. Next base: position 336 of record JBAXNI010000231.1, read on the forward strand.
ACGATCTGCCCAGCATCGATTGCCACGCAGACCTGTGGCTCGCAGTATTCAATCGCTTCGCGCCAGTAGGCCGGACTGGCTTCGGCATCAATTTCGGCAATCGCCTTGGCGTCGCGCAGGGTCGCGCTGCGGATTTCGTAGTTGGACGGACTTGGCATGAAAAAACGGATCGGGAAAATGGAAACGGAACTGGATTGTCGCCGAATCGCGTTCTTTGCATGAAAGCTGCGCCACACTGAGCCGAGCGCTTGCACTACGGAGCATTCCTGCGCGTGGGCACCGCGATAATTTGCTGAAACTGCCCGAATGGAAACGCAACAAAATGAACCTGATCGAATCGCTGCTGTTGGCACTCAAGGCGCACGGCGCGCGCCAGATTTTCGGTATCCCGGGCGATTTCGCCTTGCCCTATTTCCGGATCATTGAAGAGTCCGGCATTCTGCCGCTCTACACACTCTCGCACGAACCAGCGGTGGGCTTCGCGGCTGACGCTTCGGCACGCATCAACTGCGCCCTGGGCGTGGCGGCGGTGACTTATGGTGCCGGCGCACTCAACATGGTCAATGCGGTGGCGGCTGCCTTTGCGGAAAAGTCGCCGTTGGTCGTCCTCTCCGGCGGACCGGGCAAAGGTGAGGCGCGCTCGGGCCTGTTGCTGCACCATCAAGCCAAGACGCTGGATTCGCAGTTTCAGATTTTCAAGGAAATCACCTGCGATCAGGTCCGCCTGGATGACGCAGAACGTGCACCGGCCGACATCGCGCGTGTGCTGGCCAGTTGCCTGCGCCGCTCCGAGCCGGTTTACATCGAGATTCCGCGCGACATGGTGGCGCTACCGTGTGCACCGGTCGTCGCCGCAGTGGCAGCAGCGCCCGACCAGGATGCGCTGAACGCCTGCGTTGACGAGATTCTGGAACGCCTGCACGGCGCGAACTCACCGGTTCTGATGGCGGGCGTGGAGGTGCGTCGTTACGATCTGGAGGAGCAGGTCGCCGAACTCTCGCGCCGCCTCGGCATACCGGTGGTGACCAGCTTCATGGGGCGCGGTTTGCTGGCGCACCAGGATGCACCGCTGGTTGGTACCTACATGGGGGTGGCCGGCTTTCCGGAAGTGACGCAACTGGTGGAAAGTTCGGACGGCCTTTTCCTTCTCGGCGAGATCATTTGCGATACCAACTTTGCCGTGTCGGAAACCAAGATCGATATGCGCAAGACGATTCAGGCGCTCGATGGTCGCGTCACCATCGGGTATCACACTTATTCGCAACTTCCTTTGAGCGCGCTGGTGCAGCGTATGCTCGCGCGCCTGGAAGTGCGCGAGAAGGAGTTCTCTGTGACGCCGCAGTCGTTCCCCACGGGCTTGCTGGCTGACGACGCATCGATCCGGCCGACTGACATCGCTACCGCAGTCAACGATCTCATGGCCGCGCATGGCAAGATGCCGATTGCCTCCGACATGGGCGACTGCCTGTTCACGGCGATGGAGATCGAGCACACAGCATTGGTGGCCCCGGGCTACTACGCCACCATGGGCTTTGGCGTTCCGGCCGGCCTGGGTCTGCAGGCAGCCACGGGAGAACGTCCGCTGATACTGGTCGGTGACGGCGCCTTTCAGATGACCGGTTGGGAACTGGGAAACTGCCAGCGCTACGGCTGGGATCCCATCGTGCTGTTGTTCAACAACGCCAGTTGGGAGATGCTGCGTACCTTTCAACCCGAATCCAGCTTCAACGATCTGGGCCACTGGGGTTTTGCTGAAATGGCCGCCGGCATGGGCGGCGACGGCGTTCGCGTCAACACGCGTGCTGAACTCAAGGCGGCGCTGGACAAGGCCGTAGCCACGCGAGGACGTTTCCAATTGATTGACATCACGATACCCAGAGGGGTTCTGTCGGAGACGCTTGCGCGCTTTGTTGCTGGTGTGAAAAGACTCAGCAGCCCGAAGTAGGGCGCTTTTTCAAACCCAGAATGTCGCGTGCCTCGGCCGGCGTCGCGATCTTCACGTCGAGCTCGGTCAGCAGACGCACTGCCTTGCTGACCAGCGCCGTGTTGTCGGGTGCCAGAACGCCTTTGCGGATGTAGATGTTGTCTTCCAGACCCACGCGCACATGACCGCCGAGCAACCATGACTGCACCAGCATCGGGTACTCCCAGCGCCCGGTGCCAAAAGCGGCCCAGTTGGAGCCTGCTGGCAGCAGCGAGCGCAGGTAGGACAGCGTTGCCGGCGTGGCATTGGCGCCGTACTTGACGCCCAGCACGATCTGGAACAGCGAGGGGTTGGGCAGCGTGCCATCGGCAATCAGGTCGTTGGCCAGATGAATGTCGCCGC
>JBAXNI010000232.1:0-2654 GCA_037133835.1 Comamonadaceae bacterium
TGCGATCGGGTACTGCGTCGCGCGCCGTCAGCACCAGCACCGGCGTGTCGATCTTTCGTTGGCGCAGGGATTGCAGAACGTCAATTCCGTCTTTCACCGGCAAGCCCAGATCCAGCACTGCGGCCGCGTAGTCGCCGGAGGCTATCTCGCGTTCAGCGGCGCCGCCGTCGCGCACCCAGTCGACCTGAAAGCCGAGTTGGCGCAAGCCCGCGCGCAATCCGTCGCCCAACATGGCATCGTCCTCAGCCAGCAATATGCGCATCAGGAATCTCCGCTTTGGTCCAGCTTTGCATCATGCCCGAAAAGAAGGCGGGATGGCCTCACTTCGGGATCTTGATGTCGCGTTCGCTGAAGTTGCCCTGCGCTGCATTGCCGTGGCACGCGCCGCAGTGGGCAGCACTGCCCACTGATGCGCGCTTCCAGACCTCTGGCGGCACTTCGCCGGCTCGGTGCTTTTGCAGGAACCAGGCAGACTTGGTAATGCGGTCCTGCGGCGGTTCTCCGCTGACCCGTTTGTACGTGCCGGCCTGGGTCTTGAGCCAGGCGCCGATTTCGTGCGTCGTCGCCTCATCGAGTGAAGCGTCGGCACCGTAGTGCTTGCCCAGTGTGCCCATCAGGCGTTGCCAGGAGGCCGCCGGCAGCATGCCAGGCGGGTAGGCGATGTGACAGGCTGCGCACTCCTGCAGGTACTTGGCGAATGGCGCCACGCCGGCAGAACTGGACGCGCCATGGGCCGCACCCAGACAGCTTGTCGCCAGCAGGCACATCCGTGCCGCTTGCTTGAACGTGAAATAGAACATCAGGTATTACAGAAAAAATGAAATGGTGTCAGCGTTTGAAGGTCAGCAGCCAGGCCAAAACGTCAGCCTTTTCGCCCGCAGTGCACTCGCGGCCCATGACGTCATTGCAGTTCCGGCGAAACCACTTTTCGGCTTTGGCAGCGTCGACAAAGCGCTCCGGGTTGAAGGCGGGCGCCATCGGCGCGATCGCCTTGCCGGTAGTGGCGTGTTTGCCTTCCACGGTGGGTGTTGCAGTATGACAAGATGAGCAACTCCATTCCTTGCCGTGTTTGCTGATGAAAAGGGCTTGCCCGCGCGCAGCCTGCGCCGGCGTGCCCGCTTGGGCGGTGTAGGCGGCGAACTGTTCGGTGGCGCTGATGGCGTGGGCTGGGGAGCAAAGCGCTGCAAAGTGCATGACGCCCGCCCCAATGAGAGCAGAAAGTTTCATAACGATTCCTATGGAACCGCCAACGGTAACCCGCCCGGATTAAGCTTTTCTTAAATGCTCGCCTTCAGGCCAGGCCACGCACTACGTCCATGGCCTGCTCGACGCGCTCCACTGCGTGAATCGTCAGACCCTCAATCGCCTTCTTGGGTGCGTTGGCCTTGGGCACCACCGCCACTGAGAAACCGAGCTTGGCGGCCTCCTTTAGCCGCTCTTGACCGCGTGGCGCCGGCCGGACTTCACCGGCCAGGCCGACTTCGCCAAAGGCAAAAAAGCCTTTGGGCAGGGGCTTGCCGCGCAGGCTTGAAGTGATCGCCAGCAGCACGGCCAGATCCGAGGCGGGCTCGCTGATGCGCACGCCACCCACTGCATTGACAAAGACATCCTGGTCCATGCAGGCGACACCGGCGTGGCGGTGCAGCACCGCCAGCAGCATGGCCAGGCGATCCCGGTCCAGTCCCACCGACAAGCGTCTTGGTGAGGGACCCCCGCTGTCCACCAGGGCCTGGATTTCGACCAGCATCGGTCGCGTGCCTTCGATCGTCACCATGACACAGCTACCGGGCACCGGTTCGCTGTGCTGACTCAGGAAGATGGCGCTGGGATTGGAGACGCCTTTGAGGCCCTTTTCGGTCATTGCGAAGACGCCGATCTCGTTGACTGCGCCAAAGCGGTTCTTGATCGCGCGCACCAACCGAAAGCTGCTGTGGGTGTCGCCTTCAAAGTAGAGCACGGTGTCCACCATGTGCTCCAGCACCCGTGGGCCGGCCAGCGCGCCGTCCTTGGTGACGTGACCGACCAGCACGATGCTGACTCCACTCGCCTTGGCGGCGCGCGTCAGGTGGGCAGCGCATTCGCGCACTTGAGCCACCGATCCGGGTGCTGAAGTGAGCTGGTCGGAGTAGACGGTTTGAATCGAGTCGATGACCGCTATGTCGGGTTGCGTCGCCTCCAGTGTTGCCAGAATCCGCTCCAGCTGGATTTCTGCCAGCACCTTGACCTGGCTGTGGTTCAGGCCAAGGCGACGCGAGCGCAGCGCCACCTGGGCACCGCTTTCTTCGCCCGTCACGTAGAGCGTGCTTTGACCACCGCGCTGCAGGGAGTCGAGCGCTTGCAGCAGCAAAGTGGATTTGCCTATACCGGGGTCGCCGCCAATCAGCACCACGCCGCCTTCCACCATGCCGCCACCCAGCACGCGGTCGAGTTCCTCGTGGCCAGTGGGAGTGCGCGCCATATCCACCGCTTCAATTTCGCCCAGGGTGGCGACTTCCGCGGTTCTGGCGAGCGAGGCAAACCGGTTCTTCGTCGGCGCTGTGCTTTCTGGAAGCGACTCCACGAGTGTGTTCCATGCGTTGCAGCTCGGGCACTTGCCCAACCACTTGGGACTGGTGCCGCCGCAGTCGGAGCAGACGTAAACCGTTTTTTCCTTG
>JBAXNI010000233.1:0-2626 GCA_037133835.1 Comamonadaceae bacterium
GATCGGTGTTGAAGACGTTGCTCTTGTCGTGCAGCACGATCTTGTGGTAGCGCTGACGCAACTCGGCGAGCTTGGCCACCGCTTCCTTCAGACCGTTCTCTTCGCGGTACAAGCCAGCGTTCTTCTCCATCGTGTCCATCATTTCCTTGCGCAGGCCGGACATTGATTCGGTGCCGTCGGTGCGCGAGAACAGTTCACGAACCCGCGCTTGCGATTCGTTGGCGCGCGCTTGCAGCGCAGCCGTGTCGGGCTTGGGTAGTCCTTGCATGTGGGCAATCGCCGACATCGCAGCGCTCTTGCCAAAAACCAGCAGTTCCACCAGGGAATTGGACCCCAGGCGGTTCGCGCCGTTCAAGCTGACGCAGGCACATTCGCCAGCAGCAAACAGACCCGGCAGCGGCGTGGCAGCCTTGGTGTTGGTGGAGATGCCACCCATCATGTAGTGCACCACCGGGCGGATCGGAATCGCTTCCTTGACGATGTCCACGCCGAGGTAGGCGATACCCAGTTCGCGCACCAGTGGCAGACGCTCGTCGATGTATTTTTCACCGAGGTGGCGCATGTCGAGCATCACGCACTCGCCCCACGGCGTGGTCACGGTATTGCCCTTTTGAAGTTCGTGCCAGTAGGCCTGGCTGACGCGGTCACGCGGGCCGAGTTCCATGGTCTTGAGCTGCGGCTTGCCCAGCGGTGTCTCCGGGCCCATGCCATAGTCCTGCAGGTAGCGTCGGCCATTCTTGTTGAGCAGCACACCGCCCTCGCCACGGCAGGCTTCGGTCAGCAGACTGCCGGTATTGGGCAGGCCCGTCGGGTGGTACTGCACAAATTCCATGTCCTTGAGCGGCACGCCAGCGCGGTAAGCCAGCGCCATGCCGTCGCCGGTCTTGATGGCGCCGTTGGTGCTGAAGGGGAACATGCGCCCGGCACCGCCGCCGCAAATGATGACCGACTTGGCGTGGAACTGCTTGATCATGCCGCTGCGCATTTCCATGGCGGTGACACCCTGGCAGCGACCGTCGTCGACCAGCAGATCGAGCGCGAAGTACTCGTCAAAGCGCTGAATCGATGGGAACTGCAGTGTCGTCTGGAACAGCGTATGCAGAATGTGAAAGCCTGACTTGTCAGCGGCAAACCAGGTTCGTTTTTTCTTCATGCCGCCGAAGGGGCGCACTGCAACTGAACCGTCAGCCTCGCGATTCCAGGGGCAACCCCAGTGTTCTAGCTGGGTCAGTTCCTTGGGCGCTTCGTGCACGAAGTACTCGACACAGTCCTGATCCGACAGCCAGTCGCCACCGCCCACGGTGTCGTCAAAGTGCAGATCGAAACTGTCGTCCTTCTTGATCACGCCAGCGGCGCCGCCCTCGGCGGCGCAGGTGTGGCTGCGCATCGGGTAGACCTTGGAGATCAGGGCCACGCTCAGCTTCGGGTCGGTCTCGGCCAGCGCAATCGCCGCCCGCAGGCCTGCTCCCCCGGCGCCAATGATGACGACATCGGTAGTGACTATTTCCATTGTTTCCTTTCCATCACCGAAGTGATTAATGAGTCGTGAAGAAGCCCACCGCCACCAGCGTCAGCAGGGTCAAGCCGATCGTGATCAGGGTAAAGCCCAACACTTTCGACGCCGCCAGTTTGCCGGGCGACGGAGCGTCAACAAGGTACTTTTCCAGTTCACCGCTGTCCACCAGACGCTGGTACTCCACGCCGTGGTCGTGCTTGAACTCTTCGAGCGAGAAGGTGCCGGTAAACATCACCACTTCGAGCGGGAACTTGTCCGGACGGAAGTGGTTGTTGAAGAAGTGCACCGTGAACAGGAACACCACGGCCAGGAACGCCTCTTCGCCGTGGAAGATCGCAGCCACGTTGAAGATCCAGCCCGGCAGGAAGGCGCCGAAGAAGCCTGGCACCCACATGATCAGGCCACTTACCCCAATGATGGTGACGCCCCAGAACGGTGCCCAGTAATCAAACTTCTCCCAATAGGTCCAGCGGTCGAACTTGGGCCGTGGGCCCTGGCCAAAGAACCACTTGAACATGGCCAGCATATCCTTGCCGTCCTGCAGATTGGGCACCATGGAGTTCGGGCCCAGAATCTGGAAGGTCTTGCGGTTGCGGATGATGCCCCAGGTCATATAGATCAGGTGCCAGAAGAACACGCCGGCAAAAATCACGGCAGCAACACGGTGGATGATGCCCGCTGTGTGCGGACCACCCAGCGCCCTCATGATGGTTGGCGCCCAGCTCACCTCGGAGTAGAACAGCGGCATGCCGGTCAAGGTCAGAACCATCAAACTCAGCGCGAAGGTCAGGTGCGCGATGCGCCAGACCGGGGTAAAGCGTTGCACGTGCTTGCCCTTGAACTGCGCCGGTATCGAGTCAGGCTTGATGTGCGGCTTTCCGGCGCGCTCTTTGCGCTCCTGGTATTCCCGATAGAACCAGAGTGCCGTGTGCAGCCAGAAGAAGCCAAAGGTACCGACCAGCAACTGCACCATGATCTGCCAGGCGACCCAGATCTGCGGGTACTTGTTGAAGTCATGCGCGTTGCCGTGCGGCTGGAAACTGGCGAAACCGGCCGGCACATCGGGCAGACCCTTCTTGGCGTTGTGGCAGGTCTGGCAGGTCTTCATCC
>JBAXNI010000234.1:0-2601 GCA_037133835.1 Comamonadaceae bacterium
TACAGCTGAATCAGGGAACCAGCGAAAAGACGGATGCCGGAACCGAAACGCCGCGGATAAGCAAGCGGTTGCGTGCTATGCACTCAAGCAGTGCGCCAGCTTTGCGCGCCACACCTTCGCTGGGCATATTGCCGACGGCGACGACGATCTCAAGGCGATGCAGTGCCAGCGAGTCGAATGCGTAGCGCGCGAGAGCCTGAACGCAGCGAGAGGCAACGTGCTGGCGCTGGCTGGACGACCTGACCCAGTATCCGAGGTTGCAGATCGCGTGCTGCTTATTGATTTGATTCAGGCCGGCGCCACCAAGAAGCTCTGTGCCATCTTCTGAAAAGATGCCAAACTCATAAGCAGTATGTGCTTCACGTCCCTGGCGACAAACAGCAAACCAGTCCAGTGCGTCCTGGTCGGTGTAGTCAGCATGGCACCATGGCATCCATCGGCCAACAGTCTCCACCGATTCGCGAACGGCACGGGTGAACACGCCTGCATCGTCGTCTTCAAATGGTCGCAACAACAAGCCCTGGCAAGTAATTATTGTCATACACCCTCTTACACGTCTGTGCGCTCTGTACCGGCAAAGTTCAAGATGAAGTCGGGACCAAAAACCAGAGACGGCGTGCGATAACCTGGCTGCGCCGCACCGCTGGCGGTTCGCTTTGCAATATCCCAGGCTGTCAGCGCGGTGAGTGCATAGCCCTCTACCGTGTCCAGGCGCGAAGTTGCGCTCTGGCCGGCAGCATTTCGTACCTGCCCCCACAGGTGCGAGGAACCTCGTTGACGCTGCTCTGCATTGGGGCCGGCGGGTCCGGAATCGATCTGCTTCTTCAGCAGGCTCTGCACCCAATTGGATCCGATGACGGGACCAAGGTAGCGCGAAGCCCTGGCCATCCACCGCAACGCCGCTGGCGCAGCCATGAAGACTTCAATATTTGGAATCCCGGTGGAAACCCATGCCGTGGAGACATCTCCCCACGGGATGCATAGGGTGAGAACCTGCCCCTTGCCAAAATCAATTTCACGGGAAGCCGAGGCAGAAGGCACTGCCACCAACTTGCCGCCGCGCCGAACCATTCCACCACGGTGCATGTTTTCGACCATGGTCGTTGCCGTCCCGTGCGAGGGCTGGCCAATGGCCTGAAAAGCAAGCGTCAAGGTGCTCGCATCCGGTAGTCGACGTTTCAGGTGTGCAGCAAGGCAATCGCTTGGCACCACATCGAAACCGGTCCCGGGCATCAACATCACTCCGGCCTTCCTGGCTTTGAGATCCATCAGGGCAAGTGCTTCGAACACGTCAATTTCGCCAGTGATGTCAAGATAGTGCACTCCGGCCGCGATGCAAGCCTCGGCCATGACCCTGGCAGTGCGTGAAAACGGCCCCGCGCAATTGAGTACGACGGCGACTCCGGCCAGATTCTGTGCAAGCACTGCCGGGTCATCCAGCCCAAACACCCGACAGGCGAGCTGATGCTGCCTGGCAAGCGGCAGCAGCTTCTGCTCCGAGCGCCCGGCCAGAATCGGCTTGGCACCTTCGGTCAGCGCAAGCCCGATGATGAGTTCGGCTGTGTAACCATTGGCACCGTAGATCAGAATGTTGTTGTTCATGGCGCTAGCTCCTTGCAATCACGAAAACCCGGTTGTGCGTCAGGCTTTGGTAATGCGCAGCCCGGCGTCTAGTAGCAGAACCTCTCCAGTGGTCTTGGAGGCATCCACCCCAAGAAACCATGCGGCGGTCGCAACGTCTTCAGGTGAAATGACATCTGCCAGCGCCGCATGCGCCTTGTAGTTATCCACCATCGCCGCATACCGCGCCGCCCCATGACCTTCTCGCAGCCAGGCGGTGTCCACCAGACCGGGCGCGATGGCGTTCACCCGTACCTCCGGACCAAGCGAGCGTGCCAGGCCAATGGTCATGGCGTTCAACGCGCCCTTGGACGCCATGTAGGCGATGGATGAGCCGATGCCCATCATGGAAGCGACCGACGATATGTTGACGATGCCCGCCCCCGGGTTGCGCTTCAACAGAGGTGCCAACGCCCGGGTCATCTGGTACGCACCGATGACGTTCACGTCGTAAATGTTGTGGAAATCAACGGCGGACAAACCATCCAGATCTTTCAGACCGACAAACCGGGTCGTGCCGGCATTGTTGACAAGCACGTCCACGCGCCCCCAGCACGCCTCAACCTCTGCTGCCAGGCGACGACAGTCGTCGTCGTTGGCCACATTGCACTTGATGAGCAACACCTGAACACCAAGCGCCCGACACGCTTGGGCAACCGCTTCTGCCGGCGCCGCAGCTCTTGAGTAATTGATGACGACGTTCCAGCCCTTGCTGGCAAAAAGACGTGCCGTGGCCGCTCCGATGCCGGACGACGAACCCGTAACTACGCAAACTTTGCTTGTACTCATTGTTGCTCCCAGGTTCATTGCAAAAAGTCAAATTCCGGTCATCGTGAGCGACAGACTGCGCAACAGAAAACAAAAAAGCGGCCTTTTTTGGGGGCCGCTTATTTGCTCACTCTTTGCTAACGTGCTGCTAACAAAGGACTCTTAACTGGTGGCCTGGGGCGGAATCGAACCACCGACACAAGGATTTTCAGT
>JBAXNI010000235.1:0-2577 GCA_037133835.1 Comamonadaceae bacterium
TTTCCTGGAACAACTTCATGTTCTCGCAAGTGCTCAGCATGGAGCGGACCAAAACGCTGCCGATCGCCGTCTACAACTTCCTGTCCTATGCCGAAGTCGACTGGGGTGGCGTGATGGCGGCTGCGGTGGCCATCATGGCGCCGGCGATCATTCTGACGATGATTTTCCAGAAATATGTCGTCAAGGGTCTGACGATGGGCGCTGTCAAAGGCTGATTCGCCCCGGCAGTCAAATCTCTACCATTCGGCGAAGCTGCCGTCCTTATGGCGCCAGATCGGGTTGCGCCAGCGGTGGCCGACAGCGGCGCGCTCCCTGACGTACTCCTCGTTGATTTCAATCCCCAATCCCGGTCCCTGAGGAATGTTCACAAAGCCTTGGTCGTAAGCGAAGACCTCCGGCTGCGTCAGGTAGTCCAGCAGGTCATTGCTTTGGTTGTAGTGGATGCCCAGACTCTGCTCCTGGATGAAGGCGTTGTACGACACGGCATCGACTTGCAGACAGGCGGCCAATGCGATCGGGCCGAGCGGGCAGTGCAGCGCAAGGGCAACGTCGTAGGCTTCGGCCATGGTGGCGATCTTGCGTGTTTCTGTGATGCCGCCGGCGTGTGACACATCCGGCTGGATGATGTCAACATAGCCTTCACTGAGAATGCGCTTGAAATCCCAGCGCGAATAAAGTCGCTCGCCCAGAGCGATCGGGGTGTTGGTCAATGGCGCCAGTTCCTTGAGCGCCTCGTAGTTCTCGCTCAGGACTGGCTCTTCGATGAACATCAGCTTGTAGGGATCGAGCTCCTTGATCAGGACTTTGGCCATCGGCTTGTGGACCCGACCGTGAAAGTCGACGCCGATGCCGATGTGGGGACCGACTGCATTGCGCACTGCCGCCACATTGGCCAGGGCCGCTTCAACTTTTTCATGCGAATCGACGAACTGCAACTCTTCCGTTCCGTTCATCTTGACCGCGGTAAACCCGTGCGCCACAGCATCTTTGGCGGCGGCTGCGACATCGGCCGGTCGGTCGCCGCCGATCCATGAGTAGACGCGTATGCTGTTGCGCACCGGGCCACCCAGCAGCTGGCTCACCGAGACTCCGAGTGCTTTGCCCTTGATGTCCCAGAGCGCCTGATCGATACCGGCAAGCGCACTCATGTGGATTGCGCCGCCGCGATAAAAGCCGCCGCGGTACAACACGGTCCAGTGATCTTCGATGTTGCGCGGGTCCTTTCCGATCAGATAGTCGGATAGCTCTTCGACGGCAGCCGCAACGCTGTGCGCCCGGCCCTCAACTACGGGCTCGCCCCAGCCGACCACACCTTCATCGGTTTCAATTTTGAGAAAACACCAGCGCGGAGGTACGAGGTAAGTAGTCAGTTTGGTGATCTTCATCAGATTGCTTTCTGCTGTTGCGTGGAACGCCATGCGGCGATGAATTCGTCGGCATTCTGGCCGACTTGCAATGCGCTCAGACCTGGCTTGTAGAGCGCCGAGCCCAAGCCAAAGCCAGAGGCGCCAGCAGTCACAAAGGGCGCCATATTGGCTGGCGTGACTCCGCCCACAGGAATCAAGGCGACGCCACCCGGAATGACCGCGCGCCATGCTTTGACCACGACCGGGCCGAGTTGCTCGGCAGGAAACATCTTCAGTACATCAGCGCCTGCGGCCAGCGCGGCAAATGCCTCAGTCAGGGTCGCCACGCCTGGAGCGCAGGCCATGGCCGCCTGTTTGGCTGCAGCTATCACTTTGACGTCGCTGTGCGGCATCACGATGATTTCGCCGCCTGCACTTTTTACTTCTGCAACCTGTGCTGTTGACAGTACGGTGCCGGCTCCGACCACACAGTCTGCAGCCAGCGACGCTCGCAATATCCGTATGCTTTCAAAGGGTTGCGGAGAGTTCAAAGGCACTTCAATCACTCTGAATCCGGCCTTGTACAGTGCAAGGCCAATGGCCGCGACTTCATCCGGCCGAATCCCCCTCAGAATGGCAATCAGCCCACAGTGTTGCATGGCAATTTTGAGCATGTGATGACTCCCTTATGGCCCTATGCAGCAAGAAGACCGGCAGCCATTGCCAGTTGCCACAAGCCGCGTTCGGTCGCCTGCGCAGCCACTTCAACCTGATCAAAGCCATAGGCTCTGAGGGCACGCGTGTAACGGCCACACAATGCTGCATCGCCGACCAGGATGATGCGCGCAGGCTGCTGGCCGTGTTCCTCCAGCAAGGCTTGCAATGCCGCTACTTCATGGCCGATCAGCAGCCCCGAAAGATATTCACGTTGACCCGCACCATCCAGTACGCCAGTCAGGCCCAGTGTGCGCGTGCTGAAGATGGTCGACAGAACACCGGCCCGACCGGCCGGGGTTTGCGCTACCAGGACGCCGCGATCGAACGCAGCATGAGAGTCACCGTCGGCGTCGCCTGTTTGCATGCCGCGTCCCAGAATCGTGTGCTCGCACAGCGCGGCGTAGACCTCTCCGGTCATGAACGTGTGGAAATGCTCGATGCATCTCTGTGCTTCATCAGGCTGCCTTCGTACCTGTACCCATTTGGAATGACTGCCAGGCAAGCCGATCAGGAT
>JBAXNI010000236.1:0-2561 GCA_037133835.1 Comamonadaceae bacterium
ATCCGTGAAGGCGGCAAGACGGTCGGCGCTGGTGTGGTTGCCAAGATCATTGCTTGATTAGACGTAGGGGCGTAGCTCAATTGGCAGAGCGTCGGTCTCCAAAACCGAAGGTTGATGGTTCGATTCCTTCCGCCCCTGCCACCTGACTGTCGATGGAAGGTGGATTCAGAGCCAACTGCTTAAGCAGTTGGCCTTAGCGTCCAGGAGATTGTTAAGTTTCGATTTGAAGTAGATGTGCGAGATTGAGAAAAATGGCCACCCCACAAGTTCAAACTGTCAGTACTGGAGTCGATAAGGCAAAGCTCGCTGCCGCAGCGGCGTTGCTTGTTGCGGCTCTGGTGGCCTTCTATATGCTGGGCAAACAGGGGCAGCTCGCGCAGTGGGCTGCTTTGCTGGCGGGGATTGCAGCGGCGCTGGTGGTGTTCTTCACAGCCGAGTCAGGCAAGGCGCTTTTCGCCTTCGGACACGATGCCTGGCGCGAGGTGAAGAAAGTCGTCTGGCCGGCTCGCAAGGAGGCGATCCAGATGACGGCCTACGTATTCGGATTCGTGCTGGTGATGGCGCTGTTTCTATGGATCACCGACAAAACGCTTGAGTGGCTGTTTTATGACCTGATTCTGGGGTGGAAAAAATAATGACTGATGTTGTCGAAACCCCTTCCGTTGAGTCACCCGCGGCTGCGCAGGTGCTGGCGACTGCGCCTGCCAACCCTGATCTGCGCTGGTACGTTGTGCATGCCTATTCGGGCATGGAAAAGGCTGTAGAGCGCAACATCATCGAACGTATCAACCGTGCCGGCATGCAGGACCGGTTTGGCCGCATTCTGGTTCCCATGGAGGAAGTGGTCGAGATCAAGAATGGTCAGAAGAAGACCACCGAGCGCAAGTTCTTTCCAGGCTACGTGTTGGTTGAAATGGTGATGGACGACGACACATGGCATCTGGTCAAGCATACCAACAAGGTTACCGGTTTTGTTGGCGGCGCCAAGACCCGGCCATCCCCGATCTCGGAAGCAGAAGTCAAGAAAATCGTTTCCCAGATGCAGGAAGGCACCGAGAAACCGCGTCACAAAGTCGAATTTGTGGTGGGTGAGTTTGTGCGCGTGAAGGATGGGCCTTTTACTGATTTCAACGGCTCAGTGGAAGACGTCAATTACGAAAAGAGCAAGGTCCGCGTTGCTGTCACGATTTTCGGTCGTGCCACGCCGGTCGAACTCGAGTTCTCGCAGATAGAGAAAACCTGAAAGTTGCAAACGTGTTTCAGGTGGCTGTTGTCATTGCGGACATGATCCGCAATCCAGTACCAGCCCGCCACTGGATGCCGGATCAGGTCCGGCATGACAAATTGGCAGATGAGTACTGGTTTGATTAGGTAGTTCGCATTTTCCGACTCGGTGCGAATGTAGAGTTAGTGAGTCGTTAACCCCGGGGAGCCCGGACCTGCAATTTCACTGCATGGCCAGGCGTTATCACCCGCAAGGAGAAAAGCATGGCGAAAAAAATCGTCGGTTTTGTCAAACTGCAAGTACCAGCAGGCAAAGCCAATCCATCGCCGCCGATCGGACCCGCATTGGGCCAGCGCGGCTTGAACATCATGGAATTCTGCAAGGCGTTCAACGCCCAGACCCAGGGTGTTGAGCCTGGTCTGCCGCTACCCGTGGTGATCACGGCATTTGCCGACAAGAGCTTCACTTTCATTATCAAATCGCCACCGTCGTCGATTCTGATCAAGAAAGCAGCCAAGATCGACAAAGGCTCGGCAACACCGCACACTGCCAAAGTTGGCAAGGTGACGCGCGCCCAGCTGGAAGAGATCGCCAAGACCAAAATGAAGGACCTGACTGCGGCCGACATGGATGCAGCGGTTCGGACCATCGCCGGCTCAGCCCGCTCGATGGGTGTGACTGTGGAGGGCGTGTAAATGACACAACTGACCAAAAAACAAAAGGCCTTCAAGGGCAAGGTTGACTCCAACAAGCTGTATCCGCTGGCGGACGCCCTGGGCATTGTCAAAGAATGCGCCAATGCGAAGTTTGACGAGTCTGTCGACGTGGCAGTGCAACTTGGCATCGATGCCAAAAAGTCTGATCAGGTCGTGCGCGGCGCTGTCGTGTTGCCCAACGGCACCGGCAAGACCAAACGCGTTGCGGTATTTGCACAGGGCGCCAAAGCGGAAGAAGCTCGCGCTGCTGGCGCGGACATCGTTGGCATGGATGACCTGGCAGCCCGGATCAAAGCGGGCGATATGCCCTTCGACGTGGTGATTGCTGCTCCTGATGCAATGCGGGTTGTCGGTACCCTCGGTCAGATTCTGGGTCCGCGCGGTTTGATGCCCAACCCCAAGGTTGGCACGGTAACGCCCGATGTGGCTACCGCGGTCAAGAACGCGAAAGCCGGTCAGGTGCAGTTCCGTGTTGACAAGGCCGGCATTGTTCACTCCACCATCGGCCGTCGTTCGTTCGACAACGACAAGCTCCAGGGCAATCTGGTCGCTTTGGTGGATGCCCTGACCAAGGCCAAGCCGGCCACCAGCAAGGGTGTGTATTTGAAGAAAGTGGCAGT
>JBAXNI010000237.1:0-2525 GCA_037133835.1 Comamonadaceae bacterium
GGCAAAGATCGAAGTTCCCGCGCTCAGACTCACCCCGGCCTACGCTGCCTGATCACTTCTTCCGCCAAGCTCAGCGCCCTGTCAGTTGACAGGGCGTTTTCTTTTGTTCAGCCTGCCAAAAGAGCCGCGTTGCCGCCGGCAGCGGTGGTATTCACAGTGATGGTCTGTTCGGCGCAGAAGCGGTACAGGTAATGCGGGCCGCCAGCCTTCGGGCCGGTACCGCTCAGGCCCTCGCCGCCGAAGGGCTGCACGCCAACCACGGCACCAATCTGATTCCGGTTGATGTAGACATTGCCGACGTGCGCGCGTCGCGCCATCGCCTGGGCGCGACTGTCAATGCGGGTCTGGATACCCAGCGTCAAGCCATAACCCAGCGCGTTGATTTGATCGATCAGGGCCAGCGGGTCGCCAGTCCAGCGCACAATGTGCAGCACCGGCCCGAAAATTTCCTGCTGCAGTTCGGCGATGGAGTTGAGTTCGAACGCTTGTGGCGGAACGAAATACATGTCATCCGGGCCTTGCGCCGGGATCCAGGGTTTACCGGTTTGCATGGATGCCGGATCTGATCCGGCATGACACCACTTGGCTGTGGCGCGCAATCTTTGCAGGTGTTTTTGAATATTGTCGAACGCGTCTTTATCTATCACCGGTCCCAGATCCGTTACCAGATCCGCCGGGTCGCCGGTGACCAATTCCTTCGCTGCCCCCTGAATCATCTCGATCACATGGTCTGCGATCTCGGCGTGCACGCACAGCAAGCGCAGCGCCGAGCAGCGCTGCCCCGCACTGCGGAAGGCCGATTGCATGACCGCATCACTGACCTGCTCAGGCAGCGCCGTACTGTCCACCAGCATGGCGTTGATGCCACCTGTCTCGGCAATCAGCGGCACGATAGGTCCGTCCTTGGCGGCCAACGCTCGCTGGATGATCCTGGCGACCGAGGTGGACCCGGTGAAGACGACACCCGCCACACCGGGTGCCGCCACCAAGGCGGCGCCCACGGTTTCGCCGGGTCCGTGCAAAAGCTGCAGCGCCCCATCAGGGACCCCTGCCGCATGCAGGAGTTTGACTGCTTCCAGCGCCACACCCGGCGTCTGTTCCGCCGGTTTGGCCAGCACGGTATTGCCGGTGGCCAGCGCCGCCGCCGCTTGACCCGCAAAGATGGCCAGCGGAAAGTTCCACGGGCTGATGCAGACCCAGGGTCCGCGCGCGATCAGGCGAAGCTCGTTGGATTCCCCCGTGGGACCGGGCATGGCAATGGGGGCCATGATGCGTTCAGCCTCGTTGGCGTAGTAGCGCAGGAAGTCGACCGCTTCGCGAACTTCGCTGACCGCGTCGCCCCAGGTCTTGAACGCTTCCTTCACCAGCAGCGCACAAAATTTCGGCGCCTGTTCTTCCAGCGCATCCGCTGCGCGGCGCAGGGCCGCCGAGCGTGTACTCACATCGGTCTTGCTCCAAGTCCTGAAACTGTCAGCGCTTTGTTTCATCGCGGCACCGATCATGCGGATATCGAATGGCGGCACGACCGGCACGGCCACTTCCCGGTACGCGTTGAGCAGGGGCTCACGCATGGACTGGACCGTCAAATCCAGCCCGGCACTGTTCTTGCGCGATGAGCCAAATAAATCTGGCGGCAACGGCAGGGACGGCTCTGGCTCCAGGCGCAGCGGCGAGATCAGCAGATCAGGCAAAGCAACGGACTCGTCCGCCAACTGGTGCACAAAGGACGAGTTGGCACCGTTTTCCAGCAGACGGCGTACGAGGTAAGCCAGCAGGTCTTTGTGCGCGCCCACGGGGGCGTAAACGCGGCAAGCGATCAGCGGATTCTTCAGTACCTCCCGGTAAACGCCCTCGGCCATGCCGTGCAGGCGCTGCAGTTCGAACGGCGAGCCACTTTTCGCGCCCATCTGCAGGATGGCGGCAATAGTGCCAGCGTTGTGCGTGGCAAATTGAGGGTAAACCGCATCCGGCGCGTCGAGCAGTATGCGGGCACAGGCAAGGTAAGACACATCGGTGTGATGCTTGTGTGTGAACACCGGGTAGGCGACCAACCCCATCTCCTGCGCGCGCTTGATTTCGGCATCCCAGTAAGCTCCCTTGACCAGCCGACACATCAGGCGCACCCGGTAGCGCCGCGCCAGCGCGACCACGTGCTCAACCAGTTCAAGCGAACGTGTCTGGTAGGTCTGCAGCGCCAGTCCAAAGCCGCCCCACTGCGGAAAGTGCTGCGCCACCCGACTGACAAGCGCCTCGAACACGTCCAGCGAGAGCTCCAGCCGATCCACTTCCTCGGAGTCCATGGTCAGGTTGATATTGGCGCGTGCCGCCTGCTCGCACAAGCTCCAGACGCGTGGCACCAGTTCCAGCATCACACGCTCCTTCTGCGCCTCTTCGTAGCGCGGATGCAGCGCGCTGAGCTTGATCGAAATGCCGTCGTTCGGTTCGCAGGCACCGGCTTTTTCGGTGTTGGCGGCAATCGCCGCAATGGCGTTCTTGTAACTGGCGAGATACTGCAGCGCATCGGC
>JBAXNI010000238.1:0-2519 GCA_037133835.1 Comamonadaceae bacterium
CGGCCAGGAACAGCAGCGCCTTGAAGAAGGCATGGGTCATCAGGTGAAACACGGCGACCGAGTAGGCTGATGCCCCCAAAGCAACTGTCATGTAGCCCAGTTGCGACAGCGTCGAGTACGCCACCACGCGCTTGATGTCGTTCTGGATGATGCCGAGAAAACCCATGAACAGGGCCGTGATGGCGCCGATTACCAGCACAAAATTGAGTGCAGTCTCGCTCAGCTCGAACAGTGGCGACATGCGCGTCACCATGAAGATGCCGGCTGTCACCATGGTCGCTGCGTGAATCAGGGCAGAGATCGGTGTCGGGCCTTCCATCGAGTCAGGCAACCAGACGTGCAGCGGAAATTGCGCTGACTTGCCCATGGCACCGATGAACAGGCAGATACAAATGACGGTGATGAGCATCCAGTCGGTACCAGGAAAACTGAGCTTGGCCAGATCTGCCGCCTTGGCAAAAGCTTCGGTGTAATTGAGCGTTCCGGCGAAGGCCACGATCAGACCAATACCCAGGATAAAACCAAAGTCGCCGACCCGATTGACCAGGAAGGCCTTCATGTTGGCAAAAATGGCGGTCGGCTTGTTGAACCAGAACCCGATCAGCAAATAGGACACCAGCCCCACTGCTTCCCAGCCAAAAAACAGCTGCAGCATGTTGTTGCTCATCACCAGCATCAGCATGGAGAAGGTAAACAGCGAGATGTAGGCGAAGAAGCGGTTGTAGCCGTCATCTTCTTCCATGTAGCCCACGGTGTAGATGTGAACCATCAGCGACACGAAGGTCACAACACACATCATCATGGCGGTCAGTCCGTCGACCAGAAACCCGATTTCCATCTTCAAGCCACCGACCACCATCCACGTGTACAGGGTCTCGTTGAAACGAGCGCCATCCAGCGCGACACTCTTGAGCGTCATGGCAGACAGAACGAATGACAGAAACACGCTGAAAATCGTCAGCGAATGCGACATGCGCCGGCCGATCCAGTTGCCACCAAACTTGGTACCCAGAATACCGGCAGCAAGCGCCCCCACCAACGGAGCCATGGGCACCGCGAGAAGCGTCGAGAGAGAAAGGGTTTGACTCATCTTATTAACCCTTGAGCATATTGAGTTCGTCCACGTTGATGCTGGACCGGTTACGGAACAGCAGCACCAGAATGGCCAGACCGATGGCCGATTCGGCAGCAGCGACGGTCAGAATAAAGAAGACGAAAATCTGTCCGTGCATGTCGCCCAGGTAATAGGAAAACGCAACGAAATTCGTGTTGACCGCCAGCAGCATCAATTCAATCGCCATCAACAGGACGATCAGGTTCTTGCGGTTCAGAAAGATACCGATCACGGACAGCGCAAACAGCATGGCCCCGAGCGATAAAAAGTGTCCAAGAGTCAGGGTCATGCTTTGTTCTCCGCAGTGGGTGCAGCCGCGTCATCAAGGGGCGCCACCTGGGTTGACGCCATCTTCAGGACGGTCATGCGATCCTTGGCCTTGACCCGGACCTGCGTCGTGGGGCTGATATGTTTGCTGTCCTTGCGCTCGCGCAGTGCGATCGCAATCGCCGCCACCATCGCTACCAGCAAGATGGCCGCAGCAATTTCAAGCGGATAAAGATATTGCGTGTAGAGCAGTTTGCCGAGTTCTTTTGTGTTCGATAGCTCCACAGCGGCCTTGCCCAATGCCGCTGTGGCGTGGGGCTCCTCGTTGACCCGGAAGCCTCCCATCAGGACGGCGGCCATCTCCAGCGCAATCAACACGCCGACGACGGCCGCCAGCGGAAAGTGCTTCCAGAAGCCCTGCCGTGCGCTGTCTACCTCGATGTCGAGCATCATCACGACGAACAGGAACAGCACCATCACGGCACCGACGTACACCAGCACCAGGGCGATGGCCAGGAACTCCGCCTTGAGCAAAAGCCAAAGTGCAGCAGCCTGGAAAAACGCCAGCACAAGGTACAACACGGCATGCACCGGGTTGCGCGCGGTAATCACTCGAAAGGCCGCTATCAGCAGCACAATCGAGAAGAAATAGAAGAGACCGGTCTTGACGTCCATGTGTCGTTACTTTTTTTCGATGGTCTTAGGGTTGTAGGTAAGGCTTGGCAGCGTTATCTGAATTTGGCATCGGCGGCTCTGGCCGCGGCGATCTGGTCTTCATAGCGATCACCCACAGCGAGCAACATCTCTTTGGTGAAATACAGATCGCCCGGAGCTTCACCGTGGTACTCAAAGATGGATGTTTCCACGATCGAATCGACCGGACAGCTTTCTTCGCAAAAACCGCAGTAAATGCACTTGTTGTAATCAATGTCGTAGCGCGTGGTGCGGCGTGAGCCGTCGGCACGAACGTCGGACTCGATCGTGATCGCCATGGCCGGGCAGACCGCCTCGCACAACTTGCAGGCGATGCAGCGCTCTTCGCCGTTGTCGTAGCGGCGCAGCGCGTGCAGCCCGCGAAAACGTGGCGACAGCGGCGTCTTTTCTTCCGGATACTCGAGCGTGATCTTGCTGCGAAAGG
>JBAXNI010000239.1:0-2513 GCA_037133835.1 Comamonadaceae bacterium
CTGTCGGACGTGCCGCGCGAAAAATGGGCGCGCATTGCATCTGAAACGCTCGAGGTCTATGCCCCGATCGCACACCGTCTGGGTCTGAACCAAGCCTACCGCGAGCTGCAGAATCTGGCTTTTTGCCATTTGCGACCATGGCGCTTTGCGATTTTGTCCAAGGCCGTAGCAACCGCACGACGCCGGCGCAGAGACCTGATTCAGAAAGTGCAGAAGGAAGTCGAGTCGGCTTTTGTCGCCAGCGGCATGCAGGTGAGAATCAACGGACGCGAAAAGACCCTGTATTCGATTTACAAGAAGATGACCGAAAAGCACCTGAGCTTTGCCCAGGTAACCGACATCTATGGATTCCGCATCCTGGCTCCCAGCGTGATTGACTGCTACACCGCCCTGGGTACCCTGCACCAACTCTACAAGCCGGTACCGGGCAGATTCAAGGACCACATCGCGATAGGCAAGGTCAACGGTTATCAATCGCTGCACACGACGCTGGTCGGCCCCTCAAGCATCAGCGTGGAATTTCAGATCCGTACGGAAGCGATGAACGTGGTCGCGGAGTCCGGTGTAGCCGCGCACTGGTTGTACAAGGTCAACAACCCGGCCGGGGCCAGTGTGAACGACAGCCAAGGCTCCAAGTGGATGCAGTCGCTGCTCGACATCCAGAACGAGACGCGCGACGCCGCCGAATTCTGGGATCACGTCAAGGTGGACCTGTTTCCGGATGCCGTTTACGTCTTCACACCAAAAAGCCAGATCATGGCACTGCCGCGCGGCGCCACCGTGGTGGATTTTGCATACTCCATTCACAGCAATGTCGGCAACCGTACGCAAGGCGCCAGGATCAATGGCGAGCAGGTACCCCTGCGCACCGAGCTGAAGAATGGCGACGTGATTGAAATCGTGACGGCACCGGACGCCACGCCGAACCCGAACTGGCTGAGCTTTGTCAGAACGGCGCGCGCCCGCTCCAAAATCCGTCAGCACCTCAAGACCATGGCACTGGCTGACTCACAAAGCCTGGGAGAAAAAATGCTGACGCAAGCACTGCGCGCTGAAGGCATCGACAAGACGCTGGCAGAAACCGCCAGAAACAAGCAGGTCTGGGACAAATTGTTGCGCTTCAGTGGCAACAAGAACCGGTCCGAACTGTTGACCGACATCGGCTTGGGTAAACGCATCGCCAGCATTGTTGCCAAACGGTTGCGCGCCTTGCTGACAGACAGTGGCGAAAAGCTCGACGCCGTCTTGCTGACGCGCGAACGTTTTGCCATGAATCAGTCAGGCGCCCAGGGCGGTGTGATGCTCGACGGCAGCGAAAATGCATCGGTCTCCTACGCGCGCTGCTGCCGGCCCATCCCGGGCGACAGCATCGTTGGCTATCTGGGGCGCGGTGAAGGCTTGATCGTCCATGTGGAAGACTGCGCTGTTGCAAGAAAGCTCAAACACAAGGACAGCGAGCGCTTTATCGGCGTCGAATGGTCCGATGAACCCGTGCGCACGTTCGAGTCCGAAGTGGTAGTCACCGTCACCAATGGCAAAGGGGTACTGGCACGCGTGGCCTCTGCACTGGCAGCAGCAGAAGTGGATATTACGCGCGTGGATATGCAGGATGAGGCCGCGCAAGGCGCCACTGAACTGCGCTTCCTGATCGCCGTGCGCGATCGCAATCAGCTCGAAGCGTCACTGCGCAATCTCAGACGAACGCTATCCGTCGTCAAGGCCGAGCGAACCAGCAACAGCGCTCCGGTCAGCTGGCAGGTGGCGCCGGGTAGCACACACTGAGTACCTCAATTTCGACCGGGCCCGCCGGCGTTGCCAGTTGCAACACATCTCCGCTGCGGCTCTTGAGCAAGGTTCGGGCGATGGGCGAGACCCAACTTACCTGGTCCTGCGCGCTGTCAACTTCGTCAATGCCCAGGATGGTGACGCTGCGCTGGGCACCGCTGCCGTCTGCATAGGTCACGCTGGCGCCAAAAAATATCTGATCGCTGCCATGATGCACCGTGGGGTCAACGACTTCTGCGATCGAGAGCCGTTTGGTCAGAAAGCGGATACGCCGGTCAATTTCGCGCAGGCGCTTCTTGCCGTAGATGTAGTCACCGTTCTCGGAGCGGTCGCCATTGCTGGCAGCCCAATGCACGATCTCCACGACCTTGGGACGCTCGATGTCCATCAGTTCCATCAGCTCGGCATGAATCCGTGCGTAGCCGGCGGCCGTGATGTAGTTCCTGGCGCCAGCAACATCCGTGGGCGCGGGCGGTTCGACATCGTCCTCGTCGTCTGTCTCTTTGGTAAAGGCCTTGTTCATTGCAAATTCGAAGCGACTTCAACAAGCCTTCATGGAGCAGGCACTCAAGAAAAAGTCCGGCAACCTGACAGTTGGACTTGACCCGTTTCCACGGACGGTTTTAGATTCGTGATTATCACCGCCCGACCCACCTGCCCACGATCTCCTTCATCGCCCTGCCACTGCCATCCAGCGCTTGTGCCTCGGGCAGCCAGGCCAGCACACC
>JBAXNI010000240.1:0-2488 GCA_037133835.1 Comamonadaceae bacterium
GTCCACCCGAGACAAACTTGGCGCTGATGCCGAGCACGGTTTCGGCACCGAACCAGGTGGCGAAGGTGGTCGTGATGATCATCACCAGCGGCAGACTGCGTCCGGCAATGGCGAAGTCTGCCGAGTTCTTGATGCGGGTGCCGGCATAGACGCCGATCGCCAGTGTTCCCAGCAAATACAGTACAACGAGGCCAAGCAATGCATTCATGAAGCCAGGATCCTTAAGCGGGAAAGTGAT
The DNA here is from genome assembly GCA_037133835.1 of Comamonadaceae bacterium. Taxonomy (GTDB): domain Bacteria; phylum Pseudomonadota; class Gammaproteobacteria; order Burkholderiales; family Burkholderiaceae_C; genus Rhodoferax. The sequence goes on from JBAXNI010000240.1 coordinate 239, forward strand.
GTAACGAAAGTGTAGCAAAAGGGGTGGTTTCCCGCTCGGTCAAACCGAGCCGGACGTTGAGCGACTGTAGAATTTCTGCAGATTTCGAGAAACCCCGAAGGGCAGGCGACCATGCACATCAATCACCACGATCACTTCACCGCAACCGGTGCCTTGCTGCGCTGCATCGGTGCCGCCGCTCTCCTGTGGCTGTCGGGCTCACAGGCTACGACGCTACAGCCGCACGAAGCCGATTTCCCCAGTCTGGACGGAACGCCAATCAAGGCCTGGGTATTCCAGCCAACAGCAAGCAAGCCAAGTGGCACGGTTGTGGCACTGCACGGTTGTGGTGGCCTCTACGCGACGTCGGGTGCGCGCCAGGGACGGCTCAACGCCCGTCATCAAGCCATGGCCGAGATGTTGGTGGCGCAGGGCTATGCCGTTGTATTCCCCGACAGCCTGACCCCGCGCGGGTTGAATCAGATATGCACAGTCAAACTGCGCGCTCGCTCCATCAGCCAGGTTGAACGTCGCAGCGACGCGCTTGCAACCTTGAATTGGGTGGCAGCGCAATCGTGGGCCACACCGTCGAAAATGGCCCTGATAGGTTGGTCGCATGGTGGCAGCGCGGTGTTGTCAACGACCGATGCTCGTCAGTCCGAAGTGAAAGCGCAAGTTGCAAAGCCCGCAGTGGCGGTCGCCTTCTATCCCGGTTGCGCAGACGCGCGCAAGATGGGTTATCAACCCTCTACACGCTTGATCCTGATGGTGGGTGCACTCGATGACTGGACGCCGCCTGGTCCCTGCGTTGAACTGGGCCAAGCCGTCGGTGCCGAAGTCAATGTCTACCCCGACAGTTATCACGACTTCGACAATCCGACGGGGAGCGTGACCCTGCGCAGCGATGTCCCCAACGGCGTTCATCCCGGACAGGGCGTGCACGTTGGCGCCAACCCGGCGGCGCGCGAACAAGCGTATGGACGGCTGCGCGACGCGCTGCGTACCGCCTTCGAGTGAACCAGCTGCGCTGGCTCTTTTCACCCTTGCCCGCTCAATATTTTGGGGCGATCATGTCTGAAGAATTTTTGCTCGGTGTGGAGACCGTCGCGCGCGGCGCTATTGATGCGGGCATCAGGGCCGCCTTCGCTTGATAAATTGTGAACCAGGTGTAAACGCTTTTTTGTAACAGCACGTTGTGGTCTGACGTGGTTGCATTGGGTCGCCACGGTAAGCTTGTACCAACCATCGCCTCAATCGCTGGTTTTGGGCAAGCGACAGTCTTTAATTTTTTAATTTATGGAGGCGCATATGAGGAGCGAAGATCGAATGGGCGAGGAACTGCGATCAGCGAAGCCTGAAGAGCGGCGGTTACGGATGACGACGGGCTGCTTGGCGTGGGCCGGCGCCTTTGTCATGGCAAGTTGCTTGGCGCTGCCGCAGGCGGCGGTAGCAGCCACGGGGACATTGACATGGAACAATGGCGATTCTTATACGATCACGTGTTCCGCCGGGATTGTCAGTGTTGGAACAACGACGTCCAACAATACACCAGGGAAAGGGGTTACATCATCTAGCGTTCCCGTCACGTGCTCCGCGCCGCCAGCGTTGTCCGCAGCCCAGCTCTGTCAGTCGATGACCGCCTCGGGGCAGACGGCATGTGCAGCAGCTACCGGTTGCAAATGGTATCCCCAGTTCACCATACCAGCCAGCGGTAGTGGGTTCAACCAGAAACCGGCCCAGGTTTACCAGGCCAAATGCGATATCGCCGCGCTTACGAACTATCCCCCCAATTGCGCCACGGCGACAACGCAAGTTGCCTGCCAGACGGTGTCGGCATCGGCGGGGACATCAGCCTGTACGTGGCAGCCTTCTGCGTGCCCCACTGCGAACGTAGTTCCAGTTCCCTGCGGAATGCTGAATACGCCAGCATGCACTACGCCACGGGCCACCATGTGTAATACCGTCATCACAACCGGGACGTGTGGCAATCTATATACTCAACCGTGAGAGGCATGCAGACGCGAACGTATTCTGATCCGTTTGCGTGACCGGCGAGTTGGTGATTAACGTATATCCATCTATGGGTAAAACGGTTTTCATCAACCTCGCCGCGAACGCCGCCATGCAGCCAACTGATCCAGCCTTGCACTCACTTTGCCCTCAGCTCTCACACCATTCGGGACTTGGGCGATAGCCAGCGGGATGCGATACTTGGCCTGAGGCGACTCAATTTTCTGGCCGCCCGATATTTTTGGGGCAAGCATGTCTGAA
>JBAXNI010000241.1:0-2470 GCA_037133835.1 Comamonadaceae bacterium
ATGTGGCCTACCGCTACTTCAACACGGCACAGCGCAAGTTCATCATTGGCGACACGCCTGGCCACGAGCAGTACACGCGCAACATGGTGACCGCTGCCTCCAGCGCCGACGCCGCCGTGGTGCTGGTGGACGCCACCAAACTGCAGTGGCAGAACCCGGCGCTTGAACTGCTGGCGCAGACGCGGCGCCACACCCTGCTGGTGCAACTGTTGCGCGTGCCCTCCATCGTCTTCGCCGTCAACAAGCTGGACGCTTTGGGAGACAGTGCGGCGCAGGCCTTTGCCAACATCAGCCACGTCCTGAGAGCCTTCGCCACCGCCGCAGGCGTCGACGTGGCTGCGGTGGTGCCAATCTCGGCCCTGCTCGGGCACAACGTGGTGGAGCCGGCCGATGGCTGGTGCGACTACGAGGGCGCCAGTCTGTTGCAGATTCTGGAGCAGTTGCCTGTGACCGCGAGTGAAACCGACCTGCCCTTCGCCTTTCCGGTGCAATGGGTCGAAAAGTTCTCCGCCTCCAGCGATACATCCCAGGGGCGGCGCATTTTCTGGGGCCGAGTTGCCAGCGGAACCGTCCAGACCGGACAAAAAGTAAGGGTATTGCCCAGCGGGCAGAGCGCCACGGTGAGCCAGGTGCTGCGGCACACGCGCCAGCCCGGCACGGTGCGGGCCGGGCACAGTGCCGGGCTGGTGTTGGACCGCGAAGTCGACATCTCTCGCGGCGACTGGCTGCTCGCCGGCGAGACCCCTAGCGCTTTCATCCAGGGCCGCGAAATCAGCGCCACCGTGGCCTGGATGGACGAGGAGCCGCTCGTGGCCGGACGCGTTTACTGGGCACTGCACGGACACCGCTGGGTGAAAGCCCGAATCAAGCGTATCGTGCACCGGCTTGACATCGACACGCTGACCCGATCCGAGGCAAATCAGCTTGATACCAATGCCATCGGTGAGGTCGAACTGAGTCTGCAGGAAAGCATTGCCACCCTGCCGTTTAGCCGCTCGCGCACACTGGGTTCACTGGTGTTGATAGACACAGCATCCCACAAGACAGCAGCAGCAGTGCTGATCAATTAAAATCTGCCGCTTCACCCATTCCCCGCAAACCCTACAACATGACACATATCGTCACCGAAGCCTGTATCAAGTGCAAGTTCACCGACTGCGTGGACGTCTGTCCCGTTGACTGCTTTCGCGAAGGCCCCAATTTTCTGACCATCGACCCGGACGAATGCATCGACTGCGCGGTCTGCATTCCGGAGTGTCCGGTCAACGCCATTTATGCCGAAGAAGACGTGCCGGCCGACCAGCAGCACATGATCAAACTCAATGCCGAACTGGCCCTGCTGCCGAGCTGGAAAGGCATCAGCAAGCGCAAGGCACCACTGCCCGACGCCGACGACTGGAAGGACAAGACCGGCAAGCTGTCGCAGCTTGTTCGGTAATACACACTGTGCGACCCCATTTATCTCCCATTGAGACCGACGCCGTTATCGTCGGCGCCGGCCCGGTCGGGCTGTTTCAGGTGTTTGAACTTGGCCTGCTCGAAATCAAGGCTCATGTGGTTGATTCGCTCGGATACCCGGGCGGTCAGTGCATAGAGCTCTACCCCGACAAGCCGATTTACGATATTCCGGCGGTGCCAGTGTGCACCGGGCGCGAACTCACCAACAACCTGCTGGAGCAGATCAGGCCCTTTGGCGCCACCTTTCATTACGGGCAGGAAATTACCGTGGTGGAGCGCCAGATTGATGGCCGCTTCTTTGTTGAAACGTCCCGAGGCACGCGCTTTCTGACCAAGACGATTTTCATCGCCGCCGGCGTGGGCGCCTTCCAGCCGCGCACACTCAAGCTCGAAGGACTCGACAGCTTTGAGGATTCGCAACTCTTTTACCGCGTCCGCAATCCCGACGACTTTGCCGGCAAGAACCTGGTCATTGTGGGCGGCGGCGACTCCGCCATCGACTGGGCGCTGGATTTTGTCAAGGACAGCCCGCACAAGGCCGAGAGCGTGATCCTGGTACACCGGCGCGACGGATTCAAGGCAGCGCCCGCCAACGTTGCACGCATGCATGAATTGTGCGACGCACTGGAGATGCAATTCATGATCGGCCAGGTATCCGGCTTTGAGGAGAAAGACGGCGTCCTGACCAACGTCAAAGTGACCGGTGCAGACGGTGTGACGCGCCTGGTCCCACTGGACGCCATGCTGGTGTTTTTTGGACTCTCGCCCAAGCTGGGCCCGATCGCCGACTGGGGGCTGGACATTGAGCGCAAGCAGCTCAAGGTCGATACCGAGAAATTTTCTACCAGTGAGCCCGGCATCTTTGCAGTGGGCGACATCAACATCTACCCCGGCAAGAAGAAGCTGATTTTGAGCGGTTTTCACGAATGCGCACTGGCCGCCTACGGCGCCATGTCCATCATCACACCAGAGAAAAAAGTCTTTTTGCAGTACACCACCACCAGCCCGAAGC
>JBAXNI010000242.1:0-2452 GCA_037133835.1 Comamonadaceae bacterium
TGGTGTATTGCCTTAAACTGAGCGGCCATGAAGCCCGTCTTGCCCACGTTCACGACTGAGATGTTGGCCGCCGCACTTGGCGCCTTGCCTGACCCCGCCTTCATCCTCACGCGTAGCGGACGCTACGCGGCAGTGTTTGGTGGCTCCGACAAGCGCTACTACCACGATGGAACTGGATTGGTGGGCCTTTATATTGCCGACGTGCTCGAAGACGAAAAGACCCTCTGGTTTCTGCGCCAAATCGACATAGCACTCAATGCGCGCGAATTGCATGTGGTCGAGTACGACCTGAGCCGACACGATATTAAGGGCTTGGACTCCGAAGGTCCGGTGGACGCCATCTGGTTTGAAGGCCGGGTGCAGGCACTTGGCTTTGCCGTCGACGACGAAGACGCCGTACTTTGGGTTGCCAGCAACATCACGTCGCGCCATCAAGCGGAACAGGACCTGGCTGAGGCGCTGCGCCGCGAGCAACACCAAAGCTTTGAGCAGCGTCAGTTCATCGGAGTGGTCTCACACGAATTCCGCACACCTTTGGCCATCATTGACGGTGTGCTCACCAACATGAAACTGGCTCCGCCTGCGCACGCACAAGACTTGGCGCAACGCCTGGCGACCATTGAATCTGCCAATAGCCAATTGATCGTGCTGACCGACCTCTGCCTCGCCGATGCGCGCGTGGGTGCCGGTCTGCAAGTGGACGAGTGCCAGCCTATCGACCTTTGTGCCCTGCTGGGCCAGGCCGCCGATATGGTCAATCCGGGCGCTGGCGTTAACTGGCTGCGCTTTTTATGCAAATGCCCGCAGGAAGGGCCTTGCTACTTTCAAACAACGCAAGCGTGCGCTATCGTCGGCTCACCCGGGCTGCTGCTCATTGCACTGACCAACCTGTTGGACAACGCCCGCAAGTACGCCCCCCAAAGCAGCATCGACGTCAACATTGTGCTCGACGACATTACCGTGCGTTTGCACATACGTGATCATGGTCTTGGTATCGCCACCTCAGACCACGAGTCCATCTTTGAACGCTTTCGCCGGGGTGGCAACGTCGGTCAACAGACTGGCAGTGGTCTGGGCCTTTATGTCAGTCGCGAAATCATCCGCGGGCATCGCGGTGAATTGCGGCTCGTCTCAAGCGATGCAGGTGGCAGCGTTTTTGAAATCAGCCTGCCACTCACCCACTCCATGCAGGACACCGTTGGCGTGCAGACTTGATGACCAGCGCACCACCAGTCACCTTGGGCGGCGGACCGAACATCGCCGTCATTGAAGACTCGGCACCGCTGCGCGAAAACCTGATACTGTCGCTGACAGCCAGTGGCAAGCTGGCGTGGGGCTGCGCCAGTGCAGAAGCTTTCTACCGGGAAAGTGTCGTGCGCCGTCCCCATATGGTTGTGGTGGACCTCGGGCTGCCCGGTGAGGATGGCATCAGCGTGATCGAGCAACTGCACCGAGTTCCCGATTTGGGCATCATCGTCATTACCGCACAGGGCAGTGATGAGAGCATCCGCAGTGCCACGGCTGCCGGTGCTGACTATTACTTTGTCAAACCTGTGAAGCTGCCGAGTCTGCTGGCAGCAATTGATGCACTGTGGCGCAGGCTGCCGTACAAGGCTAATTCTCTGGTAGTCCGACCTTGGTCGCTGGACTTGCTGGCGCCGAGCCTCACAACGCCAGATCGTACTGCGATACCTTTGAGCCGGGGCGAAGTCGCCTTACTCACCTGCCTTTCCGGCAATGCGGGTCAGATCATCAGCAAGGACGAAATCTGCGTCCAAGTGTTTGGCGTTGCGGCGCCGCATGATCACAATCAACTGGATGTGCTCGTCTCCCGCCTGCGCAGCAAAGCCAAACGCAAGGGCTACGCATTGCCTGTGCGCTCAATCTTCGGCAAAGGCCTGGCCTTTGTCGAACCCATCCGGCGCAGCTGAGCGCGCCGCAGGATGCGAGCGGCTGGGGCAGCCAAAAGTCCTCTCAAATAAATTTCCTCAATTGCAAGAATTGCAAGAATTGCAACTGACATGAAATTGCGATCTTAGATAAGCTCAGGCTTTTAACCGAACAGGACTTCCGTATGAAGATGCGCTCGCTACTGGCTATCTTGGCAGTGATATGCGCTTTCAATGCCTCGTTGGCGCAGACGCCTGCAACCGGCGCGCAACCTGTTGCCGCGGCGCCATCGGCGGCCCAATACCTGTCGGTTCTGGATGCCACCTTCTACCTGAACAAGTACCCGGACCTGAAAGCTGCATTCGGCACCAATCTCGAGGCCGCGAAAACCCACTGGCTCCAGTACGGTTACAAGGAAGGTCGCGATTCCGCGCCCGGCTTCAGCATCGGCGGCTACATGGCGCGTTACCCGGAACTGCAAAAAACCCTGGGTATCGACTACGCCGCGTACCTCGGCCACTGGTTCAGCAACGGCATCAAGGAGAAGCGCGATCCGTCGGCC
>JBAXNI010000243.1:0-2376 GCA_037133835.1 Comamonadaceae bacterium
CCCTTGAGGCATCACATTCACAACGTGAGCTAAGTCCTTCATTTTGAACGTTTTTCTCCGAGAAAACGCTTCAAAATCGACGCTAAGTCCTTGATTTCATTGAAAAAAATTATCGCAAGTCCTCTTGCGGAGTGGGTATTTGCTGGTACAGTGCAAAAAAGTGCAATTAAGTGGTGAAAAGTGTATTTACACCGCTGGTTTTTTGTCTCCGCTACAAAAGGGTGTGCTGCAGTGTTTCAAGGGGCTTCATCAATCAGTCTGGATGCCAAGGGACGGTTGTCTGTGCCGACCCGGCACCGCGACGTCCTGAGCGCCACGGCGGCGGGGCAGTTGACGATCACCAAACACCCGCACGGCTGCCTGATGCTATTCCCGCGCCCCGAGTGGGAAAAATTCCGTGATCGAATTGCCGCTTTGCCGATGTCGGCGCAGTGGTGGAAGCGGATCTTTCTTGGCAATGCCATGGACGTGGAAATGGACGCCACCGGTCGCGTGCTGGTGTCGCCCGAATTGCGCCAGGCAGCCGGCATCGCCAGGGACACCATGCTGCTTGGTATGGGCAACCATTTCGAACTTTGGGACAAGGCGACTTACGACGCCCAGGAAGCCAAGGCCATGCAGGGTGATATGCCAGACGTTTTCAAAGAGTTTTCCTTCTGAAGGCCGACGGTGGACACTGCATGGAAACATACCACCGTATTGTTGAACGAAGCTGTTGACGCTCTGCTCACCGATCCGGACGCCCCCGACGACCCGCTTGCCACGAGGCAGACCTATGTGGATGCCACCTTTGGGCGCGGTGGTCACAGTCGCCTGATTCTTTCCCGGCTGCAAGCACCGGGGCGCCTGATTGCGTTTGACAAGGACCCTGAAGCACTGGTCGAGGCATCGTCCATTCACGATTCCCGGTTTTCCATCCGGCATCAGGGCTTTTCGCAGCTGGCAGAACTTCCAAGGGCCAGTATTGCCGGCGTGCTGCTCGATCTGGGCATCAGTTCACCCCAGGTTGACAACCCGGCGCGCGGCTTCAGTTTCAGGTTTGAAGGTCCGTTGGACATGCGCATGGACAGCACGCGGGGAATCAGTGTGGCGCAGTGGTTGCAGACAGCAGAGGTTGAAAAAATTGCGGAGGTGATACGTGACTACGGCGAAGAACGGTTTGCTGGCTCGATTGCAAAGGCGATTGTTGCTCGCCGACAGGAGCGGGGTGCAATTTCAAGCACTACCGAGTTGGCCCAACTCGTGGCTGACACGGTCAAAACCCGCGAGCCGGGCCAGAACCCTGCAACGCGCACATTTCAGGCTTTTCGGATTTTCATCAACGCCGAGCTTGAGGAGTTGCAACAGGCCCTAGCAGCCAGTCTGGATGTCCTGCAAGCGGGTGGCCGCCTGGTCGTTATCAGCTTTCATTCGCTCGAAGACCGCATCGTCAAACAGTTCATCGCAGGACATTCGCGCGATGAATATGACCGGCGGGCCCCTTTTGCGCCAGCCAGAGTGATGCGCTTGAAGGCCTTGCACCGCATCAAACCCGGTGCTGCCGAACTGGCTGCCAATCCGCGAGCGCGCAGCGCCATCATGCGTGTCGCACAAAGGACTGCCGCATGACACGGCTTTCGTTCTTTCTGTTGCTGGCGGTGCTGGCGAGCGCCCTGTACCTGGTGAGCGTGCAGTACGAATCGCGTCAACTCTATTCCGAGCTCGACCGGGCCCGTTCGCAGGCGCGCAACATCGAGACCGATAACGAACGCCTGCAAGTGGAAAAGCGCGCACAGGCGGCACCCTTGAGGGTTGAAAAGCTGGCCAAGGAGCAGTTGCAGATGCGCACTGTCACGCCGGCCATCACGCATTACGCGCAATATGCTGGCGCGGCGTCGAACGCGCCGCACGCTCACGATCCGGCTTCAGCGCAGAGCGGCTCGGCTGTTGTGGGGCGGATCCAATGAATCGCAGCGTCGTCTACACATCAAGCCCTCTGCTGGCAAGCAGGACGCCGGTCTGGCGCAGCAAGTTCATCGTTGCTGCGATTGCCCTGGGTTTTGTCGCGCTGGCAGCGCGCGCCGCCTATATCCAGGTCTATGCCAATGACTTCTTTCAAAAGCAGGGCGAAGTGCGCTTTGCTCGGACGCTGGAATTGCCGGCCAATCGCGGTCGCATTCTGGATCGCAATGGCGTGATCCTGGCTTCCAGCGTGCCGGCACCCAGCATCTGGGCGATTCCGGAAGACATTGAACGCGACCCGGAGTCATTGCACAAGCTGGCACGACTGCTGGACATGTCCGTGGCTGAACTCTCCAGGCGTCTGGAAAATGAGGACAAGACCTTCGTCTGGCTCAAGCGTCAGGTCGATGAGTCTGTGGCGCAGGAGATCATGGC
>JBAXNI010000244.1:0-2347 GCA_037133835.1 Comamonadaceae bacterium
ATGACGAGATTCTGCCTTTGGGGGCAGCTTTGCATGCCAGTCTGATCGAGCAGGGAATGCCGATTTGAAGGCCTTATTTTGATGGTGACTAAACGGAGACTAGTATGAAATTTGGAACAAAGACGATTCTGACGCCAGTTGCCCTGGCTTTGGCAACAATGAGCCTGGTGGCGTCTGCGACGACGCTGCGCATTGGCAACCAGGGCGATGCGCTGTCGATGGACCCGCATTCACTCAACGAGTCCTTGCAGCTGACCGTGACCGGAAACGTCTTTGAGCCGCTGGTGACACGGGGTCGCGACTACAAACTCACACCAGGCCTGGCGACCGACTGGAAGCAGACGGGACCCACTGTATGGCGTTTCAACCTGCGCAAGGGCGTGCAGTTTCACGATGGCACACCCTTTACTGCGGACGACGTGATCTTCAGCTACGAGCGCGCCAAGGACGACGGCTCGGATATGAAGAGCTACGTCGGCCAGATCAAGGAAGTCAAGAAGATCAATGACCATGCGGTTGACTTCATCCTGAACGCGCCCTTCCCTATCCTGCCGGATCTCTTCACTGGCTGGCTCATCATGAGTAAAAAATGGTGCGAAACGAATCAGGCCACCAAACCGGTGGACCGGCGCAAGGGGATTGAAAACGCGGCATCCTTCCGCGCCAACGGCACTGGCCCCTATCGTGTCCGTGAACGCCAGCCAGGGGTGCGCACAACTTTTGTTCGCAACGGCAACTATTGGGGCAAGATGGATGGCAACGTCGATGAGGTGATCTTTACGCCAATCGGTAACGATGCAACCCGTGTGGCGGCCTTGCTGTCAGGCGAACTTGATGTCATGGAGCCTGTGCCAGTGCAGGACGTGGACCGCATCAAGGGCAACGCCAAACTCAAGGTGCTGCAGGGCCCCGAGTTGCGCGTCATCTTTCTGGGCATGGACCAGAAGCGCGATGAATTGCAGTTCTCCAACGTAAAGGGCAAGAATCCGTTCAAGGACAAACGCGTGCGTCAGGCGTTTTACCAGGCGATTGATATTGACGGCATTCAGAAGACCGTGATGCGTGGCGCCTCCACACCGGTTGCGCTGATGCTGCCGCCCCAGGTCAACGGTTATATGCCCGATCTGGGAAAGCGCCTGCCGTATGACGTTGAGGGTGCCAAGAAATTACTGGTCGAAGCGGGTTATCCGGCCGGCTTTGAAGTGAAGATGAACTGCCCGAACGACCGCTATGTGAACGACGAAAGAATTTGCCAGGCGGTGGCGGCCAATCTGTCCAAGATTGGCGTCAAGATCAATCTGGAAGCTGAAACCAAGGGCACTTATTTCCCCAAGATCCTGAGCCGCAACACCAGTTTCTACATGCTGGGTTGGACGGCCAGTACGGTCGATGTGCATAACGTGCTCTACCCCATCATGTCGTCGCCAGGCGAAGGCGGTCGTGGTCAGTTCAATCTGGGTGCCTACAGCAACGCCAAGGTCGACGAATTGACGCAGAAGGTGGGTTCCGAGACGGATCTGAAAAAGCGCAATGAGATGATTCACGAAGCGCTGAAGATTCACCAGGATGAGATTGGCCATCTGCCACTGCATCAGCAGGCTCTGAGCTGGGCCATGAAGAAGAACATCGATGTGGTGCAGTTGCCCGGCAATGAAATGCCGTGGAAATTCATCAAAGTGAACCCTTGAACCAGGACGCCCGGGCCGGATGAAAAAGTGGTTGTTTCGGCTCGGCGATAGCGACATTGGCTACAGCTTTCGCAACTCACCGCTTGCGATGACTGCGGCCGGTATTGCCTTCGTTTGCATCTTCTGTTCCGTCTTTGCCAACTGGGTGGCGCCGCACAACCCGTTTGACCTCAGCACGCTCGAGTTGAGCGATGCTCGCTTGCCACCAGCCTGGGACAAGCTGGGTAACCTGAAGTATCTGTTGGGCACCGATGATCAGGGGCGCGACATTTTGTCTGCCTTGATGTTCGGCGCCCGCATTTCACTGGCCGTGGGCCTGGCTTCCGTGGCGCTCTCAGTTTTGATTGGTGTGACGCTGGGCCTGCTGGCGGGTTTTCTGGGTGGCTGGGTCGATGCACTGTTGATGCGCCTGTGTGACGTCATGCTGTCGTTTCCGGCGATTCTGGTGGCCTTGCTGATTGCCGGGGTAGGACGCGCCCTGTTCCCGAACGCGCAGGAATCGCTGGCTTTCTTCGTACTGATCATCTCGATCACGCTCACCGGTTGGGTTCAGTACGCCCGCACCGTCAGAGGCTCCACCCTGGTCGAGAGGCACAAGGAATATGTGCAGGCAGCCCGTGTGACCGGGGTGTCGAGCCTGCGCATCATGCGGCGTCACG
>JBAXNI010000245.1:0-2314 GCA_037133835.1 Comamonadaceae bacterium
CATCGTCGCTCACCAGCACCTGGCGCATGATTTCGACCACGGTATAGCCGTTCTGGTCATCAAGCTCGCAGCCCCAGAAATTTTCGAACCAGGCGTGCGCTGCCTGATTCGTGACGCGCTGGTAGTTGGGAAACATCATGGGGATGAGACCGGCGTCGCTGGCACCCTGCACATTGTTTTGTCCGCGCAGCGGGTGCAATCCGGTGCCGGGCTTGCCAATCTGCCCTGCGACCATGCACAGGGCAATCAGGGCGCGCACATTGTCGGTGCCGTGCACGTGCTGGCTGACACCCATACCCCAGAAAATCATCGCGCCCCTGGCATTCGCGTAGGCACGCGCCACTTCACGAATGGTGTCGGCTTCAATGCCGCAAACCGGCGCCATCACCTCCGGGCTGAAGGCCTGCACGCTCGCGCGCACGGCCTCGAAGTTGCCAACGCGCGAGCTGATGAATGCGGAATCGGTCAGCCCCTCTTCGATCAGCGTGTAAATCATGGCATTGATGAGGGCAACGTCGGTGTCTGCCTTGAAGCGCAGGCTGCGCCAGGCGTGCCGTGCCAAGTCGCTGCCACGCGGGTCAGCGACGACGATCTTCAAGCCGCGCTGGGCCGCGTTTTTCATCCAGCTGGCGGCCACAGGATGGTTGCCCGATGTATTGGATCCGATCACCAGAATCAGCTCTGCCTGCGCTACATCGCGCACCTGGTTGCTGACCGCACCGGAGCCAACCCCCTCCAGCAGGGCCGCCACACTGGATGCATGACACAGACGCGTGCAGTGGTCGACGTTGTTCGAGCCGAAGCCGGTGCGCACCAGCTTCTGGAACAGGTAGGCTTCTTCATTGCTGCCCTTGGCTGAACCCAGGCCGGCCAGCGCCTTCTTGCCATGCTGATCGCGCAGCCGCTTGAGCGACTGTGCCGTGAAATCCAGCGCTTCGTCCCAGCTTGCGGGTCGGAACACACTGGACCAGTCGCTGGCATCGCGTTTCAAGGTCAGCAGCAAGGCCGGATCCTTGGCCACACCCTCGCGGCGGATCAGGGGCACGGTGAGCCGCTGCCCGCTGTGCACATAATCGAAACCGAAGCGACCCTTGACACAGAGTCGCTGCTCATTTGCGGGTCCGCTGCGTCCGATCACACCCATGATCTTGTTGTCTTTCACCTGGTAGCTCAGCTGGCAACCGACGCCGCAAAACGGGCAAACCGAATCCACGACCTTGTCTGCGATCAGCGCAGCGTCGCCGCTTCGCGGCAGAAGAGCACCTGTGGGGCAGGCCTGCACGCACTCACCGCAGGCAACACAGGAACTGCCGCCCAGCGCATCACCGAGGTCAAACGCAATACTGCTATGGGCACCACGCCCGGCCAGGCCGATGACATCGTTGCCCTGCAGTTCACTGCAGGCACGCAGGCAGCGCGTGCACTGGATGCAGGCGTCGAGGTTCAATGTGATCGCCGGATGCGAATCGTCCCTGGCTACAGGGGGACGGCGCAAGGCCAGCAACGCCGGGCGCGGCGTTACACCCAGGCGCTCTGCCCAATGGCTTAACTCACCGTACTGCCCGGACACACTGGATCCCGGGTCAAGCCCGGGATGACAGCTTGCCTCGAGGGGATGACTGCTTGCCTCGAGGGAATGACTGCTTGCCTCGAGAGGATGACAGATTGTCTCGCGGGGTTGACAGCTTGCTTCATGGGGATGACAGGACTTTGTCATTGCGGCCACCGAGCCGCAATCCATGCTGGCGCCATCACCATGGCGCTCGGAACCGCCATCGGGCAAGTCCGCCAGCAACATTTCCAGCACCATCTTCTGGCTTTTGACAGCACGAACACTGCTGCTGTGCACTTGCATGCCGGCTGTCACCTGGCGACAGCAACTGGCTGCAAGGTTGCGCTCGCCCTCAATCTCAACAACGCAGGCGCGGCAATTGCCGGCCGGGCGAATTCCCTCCTTGCTGCAAAGGTGGGGAATTTCGACGCCGTGGCGCTGCGCTGCCTGCAGAATGCTTTCGCCCTCCCGCGCCAGCAGCGCCGCACCGTCAAGCTTGAAGCTCAGCGCTGCCACCTCAGCCGCCAATCTCGTGCGCAAAGTACTTCTGGACCGAACGCACCGGGTTCGGTGCCGCCTGGCCCAGACCGCAGATCGAAGCGTCGACCATGACCGTGCACAAGTCACCGAGCGTGCTCATGTCCCACACCGGTGCCTGCATCAGGGCGGCAGCCTTGGCGGTGCCAAGACGACAGGGCGTGCACTGACCGCAGCTCTCGGCGGCAAAAAACTGCATCGCGTTGAGCGCCGCATTGCGCGCAC
>JBAXNI010000246.1:0-2295 GCA_037133835.1 Comamonadaceae bacterium
CCTTCGTTTGTCATTGCGGGCCCCGACCCGCAATCCAGTACGCGCGTACAACTGGATCCCGGATCAAGTCCGGGATGACCACTGCCGGGGCCGGGACGACAACTGCCAGGTCCGGGATGACAACTGCAAGGTCCGGGACGACAACGCGGAGCAGGCTTGTAAATTGCGAAGATCTGAACCATGATTGATCCACAACAGATCACGGCGCTGATTCTGGCCGGCGGGCGCGGTTCGCGCATGGGCGGCGTCGACAAAGGATTGCAGACTTTCAATGGTCTGCCACTGGCGCTGCATGCCTTGACGCGTTTGCAAATGGGTGGCGCTGTCGCCCAGATCATGATCAATGCCAACCGCAACCTGGCAGCGTATGAATCATTCGGTGTCGCCGTTTGGCCCGATGTCCTGCCCGACTACGCCGGGCCCCTGGCCGGTTTTCTGACCGGTCTGGAACGCTGCGAGACCCCCTACATGGTGACGGTTCCGTGCGATACACCGCTGCTGCCGCTTGATCTGGTACCGCGATTAACGCGGGCACTGGTGGCACAGGACGCAGAAATCGCCATGGTCAGCGCCCCTGAATTCGACGACCTGGGTCGTTGCCAGGTTCGAAGTCAGCCAGTGTTCTGTTTGCTGCGCGTGGAACTGCTGGAGAGCCTGCAGAAATTCACTCAAGCCGGTGGTCGCAAGACCGATGCATGGACAGCGCTGCACAAGACCGTGCTGGTACCGTTTGACCTGCCCACTGACGATGTCCGAGCCTTTCGCAACGCCAATTCACTCTCTGAATTGCACGATCTTGAAAACCTGCCCACGTGAAGACTCTTGCCGCCATTGCTGCTGAACTTGAGGGTTATGACCCGCAAGCCCTGCGCGCTGACCGTGTGAACGAATTCCTGTCGCGACTGGTGGAACCGGTGTTGGAGCAGGATCAGGTAGGCATCTTTCAGGCTCTCGGACGTGTGCTGGGCACCGACGTGATCTCGCCTATCAGCGTACCGCCGCATGACAACTCGGCGATGGACGGCTACGCGTTTGACGGCGGGCAACTGCAGACAGGCAATCCAGACGGCGGTCCGCTGGTACTGCAGGTAGTTGGCACAGCATTGGCGGGCAAGGCATGGCAAGGCATGGTCAAGCCGGGACAGTGCCTGAAGATCATGACGGGAGCAGTGCTGCCGCAACAACTCGATACGGTGGTGCCGCAAGAATTTGTCACGGTGTTCCCCGAATCTGTAGCCGCAAGAGCGCAGTCCATTGCCATTCCACGCGGACTGCTGCAAGCGGGTGATAACCGCCGCAAGTGCGGTGAGGATCTGATGGAGGGTCAGCCTGCCCTGAAAAAGGGCACTCTATTGACGCCAGCCGCCTTGGGTCTGCTGGCGAGCCTGGGCATTGGGCAGGTGACTGTGATGCGCAGGTTGCGTATCGCCTACTTCTCGACTGGCGACGAAATTCTCAGTGTCGGTGAGGCGCCGCGTGAAGGAGCGGTTTATGACAGCAATCGCTACACCGTGTTCGGCCTGCTGACGCGCCTGGGTTGCGATGTCATCGATATGGGCGTGGTCCATGATGAACCGGTACTGCTGGAAGCCGCATTCCAGCACGCCGCTTCGCGAGCCGACGCCATCATCACCAGCGGCGGTGTCAGTGTCGGTGAAGCCGACTACACGAAGCTCATCATGAGAAAACTCGGCGACGTTGCTTTCTGGAAAATTGCGATGCGACCAGGCCGACCGATGGCAGTGGGCAGAATTGGGCAATCCATCCTGTTTGGCCTACCGGGCAACCCCGTTGCGGTGATGGTCACGTTTCTGGCGTTTGTGCGCCCGGCCCTGCTCAGGATGATGGGGACCACGCAGGCCGCAACGCCGCTGCTCAAAGCGCGCAGTCTGGCACCACTGCGCAAGAAGCCCGGACGCACCGAATACCAGCGAGGCATCGTCAGCCAAACCGGCGATGGCGCTCTGCAAGTCAGCGCGATTGGCAATCAGGGCTCAGGTGTGCTGAGTTCCATGGTCCAGGCCAACGGCCTTATCGTGCTGCATCACGAGCAGGGTGATGTTGGCGCTGGCGATGAAGTCGATGTGATGATGTTTGAGGGCGTGCTCTGAAACCTGAGCGCGCCAATGCCACTGAGTACTTGCCCTATCAAAAACAGGTCGAATAGTCCTCTATACTTGCGTCACTATTTTTTCAGGCGATGGCAAACCCAAGTATCGGTCTGCCCCCGCCATTCTTCTGTCAAAGGAAACACAGTGCAAACAAAGCTAGTTCGAATCATGGCGTCCTGTGCCT
>JBAXNI010000247.1:0-2292 GCA_037133835.1 Comamonadaceae bacterium
AGGCGTTGAGCGACTCCAGATAGCGGCGCTGGCCTTCGTTGAACAGAATGTCGAACGCCAGTGTCGATTTGCCCGAGCCCGAGACACCAGTGATGACACTGAACTTGCCGCGCGGAATGTTGACGCTCAAGGATTTGAGGTTGTGCTCGCGCGCGTTGATGATCTGAATCGAGTTGTTTCCCCCCTCACGCCCTCCGCCCTTGGCTGTCATTGCGTCCCCGGATCGGGTCCGGGGTTCCAGCACCCGCAATCCATGCCCGTGTTTCATGGATGCCGGGTCAAGCCCGGCATGACGCGACACGACGGTGCCGGCGCCGACTGGCCACGACGCTGAGAAATCGTGCAATTCATGTACGACCCCCATTGCCGCAGCATAGTCGCGCAAGGCTTTGCCGGTATGCGAGGTGGCGTGCAGCATCACATCTTCAGGCCTGCCATACGCCACCACTTCACCACCGGCGTCGCCACCTTCAGGTCCGAGATCAATCAACCAGTCGCTGGCGCGGATCACGTCCAGGTTGTGCTCGATCACGATCAGCGAATGGCCGGCGTCCAGCAACTTGCGCATGGCACGCATCAACTTGGCGATGTCATCAAAATGCAATCCGGTGGTCGGCTCGTCAAACAGGAAGAGCGTCCCGCGCCGTGCCACGGCCTGCCGGCTCGCGCTGCTGCTCCTGGCAGCCTCAGCCAGAAAACCCGCCAGTTTCAGGCGCTGCGCCTCGCCACCCGAGAGTGTCGGAACCGGCTGCCCCAGCTTGACGTATTCCAGTCCGACATCGATGATGGGTTGCAGTGCGCGAATCACCTCGCGGTCGACGGCGAACAATTGACTGGCTTCACTGACCGTCAGATTCAACACCTCAGCGACGTTCAGCAGCCGACCCAGCCGATCGACTCTGACTTCGAGAATCTCGGGGCGGTAACGCTTGCCATCGCAATCCGGGCAACGCAGGTAGACGTCGCTCAGGAACTGCATCTCCACGTGCTCAAAACCAGAGCCACCACAAGTGGGGCAGCGTCCGTCACCGTTGTTGAAACTGAATTTTGTTGCGGTGTAACTGCGTTGGCGCGCGAGCGGCGACATGGCAAAGATTTCGCGGATCGCGTCCCAGGCGCCCACGTAGCTGGCGGGATTGGAGCGCGCTGTCTTGCCGATCGGAGACTGATCCACAAACACCACATCGCTCAGCTGTTCGGCGCCTAACAGGCGCTCATGTGCGCCGGGCGCATCAGTGGACTTGCCGAAGTGGCGCAGCAGCGCCGGAGCCAGCACGTCCTGGATCAGCGTCGATTTGCCGGAACCGCTGACACCAGTGATGCAAACCAGTCGCTGCAGCGGAAACTCGACGCTGATGTTCTTCAGATTGTGGTCACGCACGCCTTCCAGAATCAGCCGTGGTGTGTTCGGTTCCACGAGACGCTTGAAGCCCATGCCCACCTGCTTGCGCCCACCCAGGTAAGCACCGGTCAGCGTGTCGGCCTGTTGCAGTTCGGCGGTCGATCCATCAAAAACAATCTGTCCACCGCGTTCGCCCGGGCCAGGACCCATGTCGATCATGCGGTCCGCCGCCATCATCACCGCCGGGTCGTGTTCCACCACGACCAGCGTGTTGCCCGCATCGCGCAGCCGCAGCATGGCCAGGATGATGCGATGCATGTCACGTGGATGCAGCCCGATGCTGGGCTCGTCCAGCACGAACAGGGTGTTGACCAGCGACGTCCCCAACGCCGTGGTCAGGTTGATGCGCTGCACCTCGCCACCCGACAGCGTGCGGCTCTGCCGGTCCAGCGTCAGGTAGCCAATGCCGACGTCACACAGGTACTTCAGGCGCGTCGTGATTTCCTCAAACAGGAGTTTGAGTGCGCCATGTTCGCCCGATGTCTTGGCCGGACTTGGGGTGGCGGGTGACGCCGATTTCTGCTCGCAGTATGAGGAGGCGTCCGCCACCCCCAGTCCGGCCTGCATTGCGTCAAAAAACCGCCGCAGCCGATCCATCGGCAACATCATCAGGTCATGCAGACACAGGCCCGGCAGTGCCTCCAGTTGGTCGCGTGTCCACTTGACGCCTGAGGGCATGAAGCGCCGCGCCGGCTCCATGACGGCATACGCATCAGCCTTGCTGCCAATGCGCCAGAGCAGGCTCTCGGTCTTGAGCCGGGCGCCAGCGCAAGTGGGACAGGTCGTGTAACTGCGGTACTTGGACAACAGCACCCGGATGTGCATCTTGTAGGCTTTGGTCTCCAGGTACTCAAAGAAGCGCTTGATGCCAAACCAGTGCTGATTCCATT
>JBAXNI010000248.1:0-2275 GCA_037133835.1 Comamonadaceae bacterium
CCGTTTCCACTGCCGACAGGATGGCGACCTTGGGCACCTTGACGCCCATGATGCGCGCGAAGTCGATCGCGTTCTGGATGATGTCAACCTTTTCCTCCAGCGTCGGGTGGATGTTGAGCGCGGCGTCGGTGATCAGCAAGGGTTTGCTGTAGAGCGGAATATCAAAGCGAAACACATGCGACATGCGCCTGCCGGTGCGCAGGCTGCGCTGCGCCAGCACAGCGTGGACCAGTTCATCGGTATGCAGACTGCCCTTCATGATGACGCTGACCAGGCCTTTGACCGCCAGGTCAGCTGCCTTTTCTGCTGCCGCATGACTGTGTGGCATCGAAATGATCTCGACTCCCTGAAGATCGATGCCAGCTTGTTCGGCCAGATGGCGGATGCGCATTTCCGGGCCAATCAGCACTGGCTCTATCAGGCCATAGCGGGCCGAGTCCATGGCGCCGCTGAGCGACCCGGCGTCGCAGGGATGCACCACAGCGCAGCGCACCGGCGTCAGACCGTCGCCCAAGGCCAGCAGTTCCTTGAAGCGGGCCTCCGGATCAAACAACTGGATTTGCGGTGCATTGACGTGCGCCAGGCGAACTTTTTCAGTTGGGGCCAGCACACGCGCCGTGCCATGCAGCACGCGTTCACCCTTTTGGTTGAGCACCTGGCAATCGAGCTCAACGCTTTTCTTCGCTTCGTCCTTGCTGACCACGGTGGCAGTGACGGTCAAGGTGTCGCCAACACGCACCGGTTTGGTGAAGTGCAACACCTGATCCAGGTAAATCGTACCGGGGCCCGGAAACTGCGTGCCGAGCAGGGCGGAAATCAGGGCGCCGCCCCACATGCCGTGTGCAATCACGCCATGAAACAGGGTGTCATTGGCGTACTTGGCGTCCAGATGCGCCGGGTTGGTGTCGCCGGATACGGCGGCAAAGGCCTGGATGTCTGCCAGTGTCAGGGTGCGCAGCAGACGGGCACTTTGGCCCAGTTTGATTTCGTCGAAGGTGACGTTTTCGACGAGGTCGGTATTCAGCGGAAAATTCATAATGCCTCAAGTATCTACGGGAAAACCCTTAGCTTTGAGGCTGACTGAAACATTTTTTTGACACGGATCACTAAACTTGTTTATGCGAGGTCCCGAAAACCGCGCAAAACCTGTAGCGGTGCAAATTCGGCGCTGCGCTTGCTCTTCAGAGCCACGACCGCTTCCATCACGTTCTTGTTGCTCCAGATGGCGCCCTGCAACCAGCCCATTTGCTTGAGTGACTCGTCCACCGAGTGATCCCGAGCGTAATGCACGACCTGTTTGGTGCCCCAGATCGCCACTGGCGGCTTGGCGGCAATCTCGCTGGCGCATTGCATGGCGGCGCTGAGCATGGCCTCTGGCGTGTCGAACACTTCGTTGACCAGACCGTAGGCCAGTGCCTTCTGTGCATTCAGGCGGCGCCCGGTGTAGGCCAGTTCTTTCACCACGGCCAGCGGGATCAGCTTGGGCAGTCGTTGCAGTGTGCCAACGTCTGCCACCATGCCGATGTTGATTTCCTGAATGCAGAAGAAGGCGTCGGCCGTCGCATAACGCAGGCAACAGGCTGTCACCATGTCCACGGCACCGCCAATGCAGCCGCCCTGGATGGCGGCAATCACCGGTATACGCAGCGTTTCGAGCTTGGTGAAAGTGGCCTGCATGTCGGTCAGCAGGTCGAACATGGCAGCACGGCCCTGCGCAGTCTGGTCATCCATGGTGATGGCGCCGGCAAAGGTTTCCAGCGCCATGCCAGCGCTGAAATGCTTGCCGCTGCTGCTGATTACGAGTACCCGGGCTTCGGCATCCTTGTGCAGCGTTGTCAGAACTTCATCCAGTTCTCGCCAGAAGGTCGGCCCCATGGTGTTGAAGGTGGCGCCCTGGGTCAGTACCAGGTGCGCTATATGGTTTTCAGTGCTGAGCGAAAAGCAGTTCATGATTTGATTCTCCTGACCGTACTGTAAGGCCACGCGGTCAAAAAAGTTGACCCGTGCTGTCGTGCAATGCTGCGCCTGGGCGACCGTGTTCGATTGCGCTGGCCTCGTCCGGCTTCAGCAGTGAGCCCACGCGCACGCCCAGCAGACGCATCGCCTGCACAAGCGGCACGCGTTTCAGGCACAGGCCGGCGGCGTGCCGTATCGCCCGGGCATCGGCGGTGTAGGCATCGAGTGTCTGATCGCGCGTCACGCTATGGAAGTCGCTGTAGCGCAGCTTGATGCCAATGGTCTTGCCGACGTAGCCCTTGCGCTGCAGATCGTCTGC
>JBAXNI010000249.1:0-2240 GCA_037133835.1 Comamonadaceae bacterium
TCCTCTGCCGCCCCGCCGGGCGGCAGAGGGGGCAAACAGCCCTCTTGACCGCGAGCTTGAACAACGGCGGTACAGTCTCGATTCAAAGCACCATCAACATCTGAAAGATCATGCAGCCATCCCCATCTGATTCTGATTTACAGGACTGGCACAAACGTTTCGCCGCGCTGGCGAACAATCGGGCTTGGGAACTGTCCATCGTTAAGCGCACGGCGGAGCAGGACCAGGAGATGCTTGATGCAGCACATGCGTCGGCATGGCATTGGAGTGCCGTTGGCACCGAGCTGAACCGGATGCGCTCCACCATGCTTCTGGCTGAAGTGCACGCACTGCTTGGCTTTGGCACCTCTGCGCTTCGATACGCCGAAGAGATGCGGACATACTTTGTTGATCGCGAAACGGCCGACTGGGAGCTTGCGTTCACCCACGTGATCCACGCGCACGCGGCGAGCGCCGCCGGTGCTGTTGACACACATCGAGTCGCTTACGGAAAGGCCCTGGTTGCGATCAAGGCCATCGCCGATGACGAAGACAGAGCGATCGTCAACAAAACCTTCCACCAGGTACCCGTGCCCTGATGAGCGCTGAGTTTGCACTTCCTTCGTTTAAAGACGCGGCCACATAGGGCTGTTGAATCCTCTCTTCCGCCCGGCGGGGCGGGAGAGAGGCGGGGGTGAGTGCGTGGGGGAAGATCAAGAAGTGAGAGAAAATCCCCCCATGGATCTGAAAATCGAACGCGAAACCCACAAACTCGAAAAGCGCCTTTGCCGCCAGGTCGGGCAGGCCATCATGGACTTCAACATGATCGAGGAAGGCGACCGCGTGATGGTTTGTGTTTCAGGCGGCAAGGACAGTTACGGATTGCTCGACATCTTGCTGAAATTGCAAGCGAGGGCGCCGATCCGGTTCGAGCTGATTGCGGTCAATCTGGACCAGAAGCAACCCGGTTTTCCAGCTCACATCCTGCCCGAGTACCTGAAGAAGCTCGGGATCGAGTTTCACATCGAGACGCAGGACACCTACAGCATCGTGAAGAAAGTGATTGCCGAGGGCAAGACCATGTGCAGCCTTTGCAGTCGACTGCGTCGTGGCATTTTGTACCGCGTTGCCGACGAGCTGAAGATAACAAAGATCGCGCTGGGTCATCATCGCGACGACATGCTGCAAACCTTCTTCCTGAACATGTTCTTTGGTGGCAAACTCAAGGCCATGCCACCCAAGCTGGTCAGTGATGACGGCGGGCATATCGTGATCCGTCCACTGGCCAATGTGAATGAAAGAGACCTGACAAGCTGGGCGGCGCACCGAAAGTTTCCTATCATTCCCTGCACCCTGTGCGGCAGTCAGGAAAACCTGCAGCGTCAGCAGATCGGCAACATGCTGCGCGACTGGGAAAAGAAGGACCCGGGTCGCATCAAGAGCATGTTCACTGCGCTGCACAACGTGGTGCCATCTCACCTGATGGACGCCAGGCATCACGATTTCAAGAACGTCCGCATCACCGGCATACCGAATGAGAACGGCGACAAAGGTTTCGATGACGAAGAATTTTCGCCACCGAGCCTGCCGGCACTGCAGGTTGTAGCCCTTTGACCATGCAAGCCACCCGCATCATTGCCCTGCGCCATGGTGAGACCGCATGGAACGTGGATACCCGCATTCAGGGTCGGCTTGACATTGATCTGAACGACACAGGTCGCTGGCAGGCGCGGCGCGCGGCACAGGCACTCGCAAGCGAGGAAATCGACGCCGTCTATTCGAGCGACTTGCTGCGCGCCTGGGACACTGCCTGCATGATCGCCAGGGCGATCGGTCAGGAAGTGCAAGCTGTGCAAACCTTGCGCGAGCGGGGGTTTGGCGTTTTTGAAGGCAAGACCTTTACTGAAATTGAAGCCAAGTGGCCCGAGCAGACAATGCGCTGGCGCCAGCGTGATCCGCTGTGGAAACCGGAAGGCGGTGAATCGCTGCTGGAATTGCGCGAACGTATCGATCAGACAGTTTGCACGCTGGCTGAGCGCCACCAGGGTGAGCAAATTGTTCTGGTCGCACATGGTGGAGTACTTGACATTCTTTACCGCCTCGCAACCCGGCAGGATCTGCAGACACCGCGTAACTGGAATCTGGGTAACGCGACCATCAACCGCCTGCTCTGGACACCCGAAGGCCTGAGCCTGGTGGGCTGGGCCGATGCCAGGCATCTCGAAGACAACGAGGCGCTGGATGAAGCGAGCGCTTGATCT
>JBAXNI010000250.1:0-2240 GCA_037133835.1 Comamonadaceae bacterium
GCCATGCTGTGAAACGGGTCATAAACTTGTTGCCAAACCATGTGAATCTCCTCTTGAAAAATTGAATAAACCCTGAACCAGATCAACAATGCGCAGCCGCTTCCTGACGACTGCATTCTTCCAACAAATAAGCAATGGAGCGATAGGGTCGGCCGGTCTCGGCGGTGAGTCCGATCTCGCAGGTGCGGTTGGTCGAAACACCTTCGCAGCAATTGGCCGGCAGGGCCTCATGCACCTTGCGCAAGGCGTGGGCGTTGAGTTCCGGAACGACAAAACCACGGTCACCGCCGAAGCCGCAGCAGTTGACCCCGGCGGGCTCGACGATCTGACGGGCACAGGCTTCCAGTACTTTGCGCAATTTGGCGTCTGACCCCGTGCGGCGCACACTGCAGTTGATGTGAAGTGCCACTGGTTCTGCCTTGCGGGTCAGGTGCAAACGTGGCAGCAGGGCGTCGTGCGCGAACTCGTGGAAGTCGTACAAGGGCAAACGCCCGGTCAGCACTTTTTGCATGCGCACTGAGCAGGTACTGGCGTCCATGATGACCGGGTAGAAACCGCCTTGGCCGTCGTCGGCCGCTTTCAGCAGGGCGGCGCTGACGGCGTCGGACATGGCATCGGCTTGTTCCGACATACCCTTGCTGGCCATCATCTGGCCGCAGCACAGTTTGTCAAAGCCCTCGGGCAGCCGTGGCGCGTAACCGGCGCGCACGAGCAAGGCCATGACAACCTCGGGCAGCGTTGCTTCACCCTGGCTGTTGGCTCCAAAGATGCGTCCACCGCAGGCAGGGAAATAGACCACCGGATCGCCTGCACCGCGGTATGGAGCCGGGGCTTTGCCGGCCAGCGGCATGGCGCGTTTCCAGTTGCCGCCCGAGAGGCGAGTGACCAGGCTTTCGCCCACTACCGCAGTGGCCGCGTGGCCCAGCTTGAGACCGACACGCGACAGACTCGCCACCTTGCCAAAGTTGTCCGCAGTCCATTGAGCCACACTGAGCGAAGTGTTGCCCGCTCGGCGCCCGCGCAAAAGGCGAGTGAGCTCGCCGGTGTCTATGCCCACCGGGCAGGCGGTGGAACACAGGCCGCAACCGGCGCAGGTGTCCAGGCCGAAGTAGGCAAAGTCTGCTTCGACATCGGCGCTGCTTTCGCCGCTGGCTTGACGGCGCGACAGTTCGCGCCAGCTGACGATGCGCTGGCGCGGAGAAAGCGTGAGCAGGTGC
The DNA here is from genome assembly GCA_037133835.1 of Comamonadaceae bacterium. Classification (GTDB taxonomy): domain Bacteria; phylum Pseudomonadota; class Gammaproteobacteria; order Burkholderiales; family Burkholderiaceae_C; genus Rhodoferax. The sequence continues at coordinate 1,218 of JBAXNI010000250.1, forward strand.
GAGGGGCAAAGCGGCTCGCAAAATCCGCACTCGATGCAGCGGTCGACGATGGCCTCGGCGGCCGGCATGGGCTTCAGGTTCTTCAGGTGGGCCTGCGGGTCATCGTTCAGAATGACGCCGGGGTTCAGCAGATGCTGCGGATCAAACAACTGCTTGATGCGACGCATCAAGTCTGTCGCCTGCGTGCCCCATTCCTTTTCGACAAAGGGCGCCATGTTGCGACCCGTGCCATGCTCGGCCTTGAGTGAGCCGTCGTACCTGTCAACCACCAGCGTGCAGACATCGTCCATGAAGTGCGCATAGCGGTCCACTTCGGCGGCGTCCGAGAAATCCTGTGTAAAGACAAAGTGCAGATTGCCTTCGAGTGCGTGGCCAAAGATGATGCCCTCGCTGTAGCCGTGATGGCGCAGCAGGGCCTGCAGATCCAGCGTGGCCGCTGCCAGCGATTCGATCGGAAAGGCGACATCTTCGATGATGACGGTGGTTCCAGCACGGCGCATCGCACCAACCGAAGGGAAAGTGCCCTTGCGCACCTTCCAGTACATCTCGCAGATGGCGGGGTCCGTGGAAAAAGCGGCCGGCTCGACGGTGGCAATGCCCTGCAGTGCGCCAAGTGCTGCGTTGATCTTTAACTGCAGGGCCGCCTCGGTCTGGGCACGCACTTCGATCAGCAGCGCGGCGGCATCGATTCCGAGTGTGCGCATGACGGGCGGCAGGCCGGCCTTGTCTTCAACCGAACGCAGGGCAGGGCGATCCAGCAGTTCGACGGCAGAGACCGGCTCCTTCTTGAGCCGGATGACCGCCTGGCAGGCGCTCTCGATATCCGCAAAGAACACCAGCGCGCTGGCCTTGCATGGGTCCTCGACGACGGTCCGGTAAGTGATGCGGGAGATGAAACCGAGCGTGCCTTCCGATCCGATCATCAGGTGCGACAGGATGTCGATGGCGTCTTCAAAATCGATCAGGGCGTTCAGGCTGTAGCCGGTGGTGTTCTTGATCTGGTACTTGTGGCGAATGCGCGCG
>JBAXNI010000251.1:0-2228 GCA_037133835.1 Comamonadaceae bacterium
ATGGTCAGCGGGATGCGTTCGCCGTGTTCGTTGAGCATGACGATGACGAATTGGCCTGGCTTGGCGGCTTTGGCCATCATCGGATGGCGTACTTCAAGCAGGTAAGTGACATCCGAGAAGTCCTCTCGGGTCACGATCTCAAAATTGGACATTGATTTGGCCTTCTAGGTTGAGCTATCTGTTGACCCTTGGGCGGGCCCGGGCCAGTATCTTCGCGATAGTCAATTTGGGTTTTGATCCAAATCAAAGGGCCACCAGTGCGGCGCCCGTGTTAACCCGATGCCGCTTCGCGGGCGGCGCAAAACAACTACTTTGCTGCGGCGCTCTTCAGGACGCCGCGCACCAGATTTCGGCTGTGGGCGCCGAAATTTCCCAGCAGTTCGGTCACCATGGTGTCGAATCTGGCGTGCTTGGCGCTGTCCTGTTTGTCCAGTTCTGCCACCAGGTCGATGCCCGACTCCTTGACGCCAAAGTCAAAACCGGGGTCCGACACAAAACGCGCCGGCAGGGTGTCGACCAGAATTTCGGTCAGTTTGCTGCCCAGCGCGTGCGACTCGCGGCTCACGACGTCGCGTGGGTACAGGTCGGACCATGGCGCGTAACTGCTGTCCTTGTCGGCGCTGCGCAGTGCCGTCTCGTTACCGCTCTCCACTTTGGATTGGGCGGCGTTGTAGAGCATCTGGTTCTGGTATTTTTCCAGCGCCAGATGTCGGTTGGAGAGCAGCACAATCATTTCGTCCTTCATGCGCGGGAAACCCGCCATGGCCAGGAGGTTGATGCCTATCAGCTTGCCGGAGGCATTGCCCGGCGACAGGCTGGCGTGGTAGGGCTGTGTCAGATCCTGCACATAGTGCAATGCCAGGCCGCTGAAGCGCCAGCCCCAATAGGCGTGGCCGCTACGAAAAGCCAGCGCGGCCAGCGTGCTGTACTGGTGCACGCGCAATAGCGGCAAGGTCTTCTTGACGAAGGGTGCAGCCAGGTAAATGACACGGTCCTCGTGATAAAAACCCATGTGAAAAGGCGCTTGTGTCGAGAAGTAAAGTGCCGGGTTGCCAAAGGGCAATGCCTCAAAGCCGTAAACCTTGCCCCACTCGGAGGGACTGTCAGACCACAGGTTGATGTCCAGACCGTAGTCGGGCTCGTCGCTGGCCGAAGCGACCACGGCCAGCGGTGCGACGCTGTCACCCGCTTTGAGCGCGACAAAGCGCAATTTCGAGTTGGGCTGCTCAGGTAAAGCATCGACGGCGGAATGCGTCAGCAGCGTCGTCGGGTCGGGCGCAGTGGTCCACGGGTCCGGTTGAAAATAGAGTGCAAACCTGCTGTTGGGTGCGACGCGCAAGGCCATCAGAAAGGCCAGACGTCTGGCCGCATCTGATTGAGCCGGGTTCGCCTTGAAGGCCAGTTGGGCCGGGCGTGGCGGGTAAAAATCGAGATTGCCCTGTGCCCAGCGTTCCTGGCTCGTCAGCAAGTCCTGTATCGCCTTTTCCTGGTCTTTCAGGAACGCTTCCAGCGCCTCAACCGTTGCCGCTGGGGCATTTGCCACTTCCGGCATTTTCTCGAACGCACGGTAGGCCGCAAAGCTGTGATTGCTCCACGCCAGTGCGTTGCCTGCAGCCAAGCTCACAAGGGTGACCAAAGTCAAGGCAAGGCGTTTCATGCGCGGATCTCCAGAACAACGTCCTAGCATCATAGCGAAATGACCCGGTCCAAATTAACCCACATGCTGAAGTGGCCTTTTCTGCTCGTCGAAGTCTGTCAACTGGAGAATCAGCTACGGTCCGTCTGGTCAGTCAAAATCCAAACCACAACACGAAGGAGTCGCTCATGCTTTCGGTCAAAAAGTTCGTTATCACCAGTGCCGCTGCATCGGCGGTGGCGCTGGTTGCTTGTGCCGCACCGCCATCGGCCCCCGCCAATCCGATGAGCTTCTTCGTCACCAGCGCCAATCCAGGCAAAGGTGCCGATCTTGGAGGCCTGGCAGGTGCAGATGCGTACTGCGAGTCACTCGCCGCCAAGGCTGGCGCTGGCGGACGCAACTGGCGGGCGTATCTGAGCGCGTCGGCCAGCGCGGGTGCCCCGGCGGTCAATGCGCGCGACCGCATCGGCACCGGCCCCTGGCAAAACATCAAGGGGGAAGTGCTTGCCAGCAATGTGGAGGAACTTCATGGCAGCAACAAGCTTGGCAAACTGACTTCATTGACCGAAAAGGGCGAGGTCATCAGCGGCCG
>JBAXNI010000252.1:0-2207 GCA_037133835.1 Comamonadaceae bacterium
CTCTCGGGCGGTGAGCAGCAGATGCTGGCAGTCGCACGCATCCTGCGCACGGGCGCACGCCTCTTGCTACTCGACGAAATTTCGGAAGGACTGGCACCTGTGATCGTGCAGAAGCTTGCCGAGATGATCCTGGCGCTCAAGGCCAGAGGTTACACGATCGTGCTGGTGGAACAGAATTTTCGTTTTGCCGCGCCGCTGGCAGACCGGTTCTATGTCATGGAGCACGGCACCATCGTCAAGCAGTTCGCACAAGCTGAACTGACCGAGAACATGGGCATGCTGCAGGAATACCTGGGTGTCTGAGCCCCTCTGACACAAAACTATTCAGTTCAATTTTCGACCCTCAACTCAACAGGAGACACCATGAAACTCAAAACCCTCGTCACCGCCATGAGCATCGGCTTTGCCGCTTGCGCATTCGCCCAGGCACCCGGACCGGTCAGAATCGGTTTCATCACCGACATGTCCAGCCTCTACGCCGACATTGACGGTCCGGCGGGCGGCGAGATGATCAAATGGGCGGCACAGGATTTCGGTGGCAAGGTGCTGGGCCGACCGATTGAAGTGCTGACTGCAGACCACCAGAACAAGGCCGATGTCGCCAGTTCCAAGGCGCGTGAATGGATGGACAAGGAAGGCCTGGCGCTGCTGATTGGCGGCACCAATTCAGGCACATCACTGGCCATGTCCAAGGTGGCGTTGGAGAAGAAGCGCCCCTTCATTGCCATTGGCGCCGGATCGGCCCGCCTGACCAATGAGGACTGCACACCGTACACGATTCACTACGCCTACGACACCGTGGCGCTGGCCAAGGTGGCCGGCACGGCGCTCGTCAAGGCCGGCAACAAGAGCTGGTACTTCCTGACGGCCGACTACGCTTTTGGCTACTCGCTCGAAGGTGATGCCGCTACGGTGGTGAAGGCCAATGGTGGAACGGTGGCTGGTGCGGCGCGCCATCCGCTCAATGCGTCTGACTTCTCGGCCTTCCTGCTGCAGGCGCAATCTTCCAAGGCACAGATTCTGGGTCTGGCCAACGCCGGCGGCGACTTCACCAATGCGATGAAGGCAGCCAAGGAATTTGGCATCACCAAGAGCATGAAGGTCGCTGGTTTGCTGGTGTTCATCAACGACGTGCACAGTCTGGGCCTGTCCAATACCGAGGGCCTGCAGCTGGCCGACAGCTGGTACTGGAACCAGGACGACGCCTCCCGCAAGTTTGCCAAACGCTTCTTTGAAAAATACAAGCGCATGCCATCGAGCCTGCAAGCCGCTGACTACTCCGCTGCTGCCAACTACCTCAAGGCGGTGCAAACTGCCGGCACCACCGACACTGAAAAAGTCATGAGCACGCTCAAGGCCATGAAGTTTGACGACTTCTACAGCAAGGGCCAGATCCGTGCCGACGGTCGCATGATTCACGACATGTACCTGTTTGAAGTCAAATCAAGCAAGGACTCCATGACACCCTGGGATTACTACAAGACCATTGCCAAGATCCCCGGCGAGCAGTCCTTCACCACCGTGGCCGAGTCCAAGTGCACTTTGCTGAAGAAGTAGTCTGACGGGAAGCGACGCACCTTCATGGAAATTTTCGGCATTCCTCTTCAGGCTTTTCTGGGCCAGCTTTTGCTGGGGCTGGTCAATGGCGCGTTTTACGCCATGCTCAGCCTCGGCCTGGCGGTGATATTTGGTCTGCTGGGGGTCGTGAATTTCGCGCACGGTGCGCTTTACATGCTCGGTGCGTTTGCTGCCTGGATCATGCTCGACAAGTTCGGCATCAACTACTGGGCATCGCTGCTGCTGGCGCCGCTCGCGGTGGGTACGCTGGGTGTCGTGATCGAGCGTCTGTTTCTCAAGCATCTGTACAAGCTCGATCCGCTTTACGGTCTGCTCCTGACCTTTGGCCTGGCGCTGATCTTTGAAGGGATCTTTCGCGAGCTCTACGGCGCCTCGGGCCAGAATTACGATGTACCGGCCCTCCTCTCAGGCGCCACGAATCTTGGCTTCATGGTGCTGCCCAATTACCGCGCCTGGGTCGTGCTGGTGTCACTGCTGGTCTGTCTGGGTACCTGGTACCTGATCGAGCGCACACGGCTTGGCGCCTATCTGCGCGCCGGTACCGAAAATGCGCCACTGGTGCAGGCCTTTGGCATCAATGTGCCGCTCATGGTGATGTTGACTTACGGTGCCGGCGCCGCGCTGGCCGG
>JBAXNI010000253.1:0-2197 GCA_037133835.1 Comamonadaceae bacterium
CAACGATGTGCGTGACAAAACAGGGCGGACAAATGTTTATTTGGCTGTCACGCTGAACCGCCCTGCTGCGCTGGCACAGCGCGCGCAATGGGCAAGTCATTCAGGGCCGTCACCGCTTCTCCGATAGTGGAGATGATGCGCACACCTCTGGGTGGTCTTCTGATGCCCGCCACCCCGGCACCGCCAGCCCAAATCTGAATCTGCGGCGGCAGCAAGCGGCGCAAATGCAGCAGGGTCGGCACCACATCGCGCGCCGGATAAGCAAAGCTGAATGAAAGCGCAACCACATCTGCCTGGCATGAAATGGCGGCCAGCGTCAGATTGCTCAGCGGGATATCCGAGCCAATGTTGATAGTTTTGGCTCCCTGTTCTGCCAGGGCGGCCTCGATCATCAGCAAGCCCAGCAGATGGTGCTCAAGCGGCGCAAGGGCGAACAGAAAGACACGCGGCAAACGTTGCTTTGGTTGGAGCTTGAGGATTTCTGAGTGCAGCAATCGTTCTACCAGGGAACTGCAAAGGTGCTCATGGTGAATGTCGATTTCATCGCGACGCCATGCCTCACCAATGCCGACCATCAGTGGGGTGAGCGTATCGCGAACAAACTCAAACAGTGTTCCTCCTGCCCGCCGTTGCGCCAACATGGCGCCGAGTCCTGTCAGGTCATTGCGCTTGAGTTTTTCTATCAGGGCCCGAGTTGATTCATCCAGGCAGATGACCGGCACTGTCAGGCCCAGATCAAGTTTTAGCTTTTCAAGTTCCGGCACGGTCTTGTCAACGACCTGACCGGGCCGAAAGCCGGCTTCGAGCAGGCGCTTGATCAACAGAAGCTGGTCGACGGTCTGGCGCGAATACGCCGCCTTGCCGCCGGCCACACTTTCCACCGGGGGAAAGCCAAAGCGCTGGCGCCACTTGCGCAGTTGATCTTTTCCAAACCCTGTTTCACGCTCGATTTCCGAAAATGAAACAAAAAGTCTGGGCAGCCCGTTCAAACCAGACTGGACCGACGTCCGCCATGACAGGTCACGAGAATTTGACGCAAAGTCTTTGTCAGCCATTTCCGTGATCGCCACAAGAGGCTTTGGTTCACGTCGATGAACGAGTGGCTGCGATGGCTCTTGCCCGGCATTTGTCAAAGCGTGGCATCAAGCTTCAACATCGTCGTGTTCCGCTTGTAATCTTTGCCCGCTGAATTTGAACTGTTATCGGTAGCAGCGAAGTCTACGCCAATTTTGAGCCAGCGAAACAGCTCATAGTTCGCTCCGAACCCATAGTTCAGCGCGCTGTCAGTGCGGCTTGTCCCGCCAAACTCTGTATTCATCACGCCCAGATTGACGGTTGAGCCAAAGCGCTTGTTCCACTTGTGGGTCCAGGTGAGGTTGGTGCTGGTCACCAGGTTGTAGTCACCAAACCCTGTTGCTTCTGCTGTGGTGCGCGAGGCAGAAAAGTCAACCGTGCTGTAAGTCAGCGGTGTCCACTGCACGGTAGCGTCCCAGCTGCTTCCAGAGAAACTCTGCCTGCCGGCTACGTCGAAGTCTTTGGTCAACTGACCCAGCTTCACAATACCGGTCGTTGCCGCCGTGGCTTCCCAGGTCAGGCCGAGATAGTAGCGCCGCTCGGTGCTGCTCTGGCCGGCAGCCAGCGCAGAGCTGTAGTCCATCTTGGAATTGCGAAACTCGGCCAGTGCCAGCGTCTTGGTGCCCACACGATAGAAGACGCGTCCGGCATAGGAGGCGGTATTCAGGTCGCCGGCGGCAGTGGTTGCGCGCTCGTTGTCGTAGACCTTGTCCTTGTCGCCGATGTCAAATTCGACGCGGCCGGGTGCTTCGGGCGCACCGTAGATAAAACGGCCATCGATATTGTTGCTGTGCCAGCGCGCCGCCTCGGCAGTGATTGGCCGATTGTTGGAGCCGCGCGAATCGGTACCGCTGACTACGCCCAGCGCCCAGCCGCCGCGCGCTCTTGCATTGATGTAATGGTCGCCCGCAAAAATCAATTGCGATTCATCGGTGTTATCAGGCGAGCTTTCGCTGTAGCGTCTTGAATTCATCGACGCCAGTGCCGTATAGCGGTTGCCCTTGGAGACGAACTCGCCGACGACCTGAGGTGAAAAGCTGACAAAGTTCGATCTGAGCGAATTGGTGCTGTCCGACATCAGGTTGTCGTTGTAGCCGTAAGTGGCAGACAGCGTCGGGTAAAT
>JBAXNI010000254.1:0-2164 GCA_037133835.1 Comamonadaceae bacterium
CCCTGCTCGATCAGACTGGCATGCAAAGCTGCCCCCAAAGGCAGAATCTCGTCATTGAAGTCATACCTGCTATTGTGCAGGAAACAACTGCCAACCCCACCCTCTACGCCTTGGCCGATGCGCATATAGGCACCGGGCTTGACCTGCAGCATAAAGGAAAAGTCTTCCGCCCCCATGCTGGGCTCGAGATCACGCACGACACGCTCGGCGCCCACCAGGCTCTGCGCCACATCAGCAGCAAAACGCGCTTCTGGCGCCGTGTTGATGGTTGCCGGGTAGGAGCGTTCATACAGAACCGTGGCACTTGCTCCAAAACCCTGTGCCACCGCGCTGCACATTTCAGAGAGGCGTCGCTCGACCATCGCCTGCACCTGCGCGTTGAAGGTGCGCACCGTACCGACCAGGGTCGCACTGCCCGGTATCACGCTCATGGCACCAAGTTCGCCGGCGCGCATCGCGCACAGACTGATGACGGCGTTGTCAATCGGCCTGACGTTGCGCGACACAATGCTTTGCACTGCCGTGATGATGTGGGCCGCGACGAGCACCGGATCCACTGTCTGGTAAGCGTGCGCGCCATGACCGCCCTTGCCCGTAATCTCGATGGTGATGCGGTCAGCCGCTGCCATCATGGGACCGGGGTTGACGCCCACCGTGCCAGGACGCATGGCCGGCCAGTTGTGCATGCCGAAAACCGACTGCGCCGGAAAACGCTCAAACAGACCATCCTCAATCATCGCCTTGGCGCCGGCAAAGCCTTCTTCGCCGGGTTGAAAAATCAGCACAGCCGTGCCGTCAAAGTTGCGCGTCTCGGCCAGATAGCGCGCTGCCCCTACCAACATGGCTGTGTGACCGTCATGACCGCAGCCGTGCATCAGGCCGGCATGGGCTGACTTCCATGAAAAATCGTTGTGTTCGGTCATGGCCAGTGCGTCCATGTCGGCGCGCAGCGCCATCATTTTTCCACTGCTGTTGCGCTGGCCCTTGATCAGCGCGACGACGCCTGTTTTTCCGATCCCCGTGTGAATCTCGTCAACGCCGCACTGCTTCAAGGCTTCCTGCACACGTGAGGCCGTGTAAACCTCTTCAAAACCGAGTTCTGGATGGGTGTGTAGATCACGCCGCAAAGCGGTGATTTCGGGGTGAAAGGCGGCAATCTGCGCAAAGGCGCGTCCCTGAACCTTGAGTGTCGAATAGGGGCCCGCTTCCTGCATCAATGTCCTCCCGTCTGGCCCACGCGCAGGCGCGGGTCAACCACAAAATAGAGCAGATCAACCACCAGATTGATCAGCACAAAGATCAGCGCAATCAGGCACAGGTAGGCGGCCATCACGGGAATATCGGCAAAAGTCACCGCTTGAATGAACAGCAGTCCCATGCCGGGCCACTGAAAAACCGTCTCCGTGATGATGGCAAAGGCAATCAGTTGCCCAAGCTGCAGCCCCGTGATGGTAATCACCGGAACCAGCGTATTTTGCAGGGCATGACCAAAATGGACGGCGCGGTCACTTAAACCCCGGGCCCGGGCAAAGCGGATGTAATCAGTGCGCAGCACTTCCAGCATCTCAGCGCGCACCAGACGCATGATGAGAGTCAGTTGGAACACCGCCAGCGTAATCGCCGGCAAGACCAGATGGTGCCAGCCGTCCAGCGTGAACAGGCCGCTTTGCCACCAGCCCAATTGCACCACTTCACCGCGGCCGAAGCTGGGGAACCAGCCCAGGCCGACAGAGAACGCAAGGATCAGCAGAATACCGATAAGAAAAGTAGGCAGCGAGACGCCAAGCAGCGAGATGGTCATGAACAACTGACTCAGGAAGGTACCGCGTTTCAGTGCTGAGTAAACCCCCAGTGGCACGCCAATCAACAAGGCCAGCGTTGCCGCCACCAGTGCCAGTTCCAGCGTCGCTGGCAGGCGCTCTGAAATCAGGCGTGAGACCTTGGCGCCCTGACGCAGACTCAGGCCGAACTCTCCCTGCACCGCATTGAGCAGGAAATGCCAAAACTGAACAAAAAATGGCTGGTCCAGACCCAAATCAGTGCGCAACTGGCGTATCTGGTCCGGCTTGGCGTCCTGCCCAAGCAAAAACACAACAGGATCGCCCACGTACTGGAACAGCATGAAGGCGATAAACGCCACCACCACCATCACCACCATGGCCTG
>JBAXNI010000255.1:0-2150 GCA_037133835.1 Comamonadaceae bacterium
CGCCAAGTACGACGATGGTTGATATTCTGATGCACATCAAGTTGTCTCGCTCCGGTGATCTGATCACGGCCGACAACAACTACTGCTATCTGTTTCTCAATGCCTGTCCGCAGACGGTACTTTTGGCGACACTTGAAAGAGTTCTGGGTGGCTCCCTCGAAGCATCACTGGATACGCCAAGGTTCTTGATTCAACGGGTTGAAGTTGAGGCCGAACTGGCAGGCTTGACGCACGCTGCCGAGCGTGGTGATCTGCCTGACTATTCGTCACTGAGCGAAATCACTGAAGCGGCCGACGCGCCAGACACCGGCAAGCCAGCTTTGACAGGGTCTGGCACGCCAGCCGAGTCACATTCGCAAAGCGCTGTTGCCCCGACGGTGCCAGCATTCTCAGGTATGCCGTCGCCAGACGACCGCCCGCCTCATGCTGCCGTGTCAACAGCACCACAAGCCCGGCCGATGCCTGCCAGCAGCCCGAGAGTGCCAGTTACGACGCCGGTCACAGCGCCGGCAGCGCTTGAGTTGGAGCCGCCGACACTACCGGTGTTCGGAAAGAAAGAGGTCCCCTGGGCAACTCGCAGCACGCCACCCGCCGGCGCGACCCTTCCCGCCAAGAGCAATTCTTTGCCCATTGATCCCGCCCCTCTCGAACAATGACCTATGAAACCGTCACATTACCCACCCTCCAGTCAATCGATCCTTGCAGCATTTTTGCTGATCCAGGCGCTGCCGCTGACGGCGCTGGGCCAAACTACTGATTTTTCACCCCTTGCTACAGGTGGCCGCCCGGGCAGCACCCCCGCCGCTGAATCACTGATCCTGGCACCATTCAAATATATTGCGCCGTCCGCTGTTGACAGTAGCGCGACCAGCGGCACAGCGCCGGCTGAGGCAGCCCAGCCCAAACGCAAAGCGAGTCAGCAGCGCATCGTGGACCTGAACGCGGCGGGCGACTATCAGGCCGCTGGCACCGAAGGCATTGCTTTGCTGGCCCGGGAAAAGGCCGATGATGAATTGCAGCTGATTGTTGCCAATAGCCTTGCCTGGACGGGCCGACTGAAAGAGGCTGTACCAACCTACCAGGGATTGAGGACCGGAAAGTACGCAGACCAAGCCTCGGTTGGCCTGGCCAGCATTTATCGCTGGCGTGGTCGCGATGATCAGGCGATACCGCTGTACCGTGCGGTTCTTGCCAATGATCCGGGCAACAGCGATGCACTTGAAGGCCTGGAACTGGCAACCCGAGAGACCAGCCCGCGCACGCGGCTGAGTTTTGGTAGCGGCAACGATTCGTCCGACGCGGAACGCCGCTCGGCCACACTCAATCACCGCTGGCGTGACCGCAGCGGAACCCACCTCATGGAGGTCGAGACCAGCCTCGTGATCGACACGCTGCCGGGCGTGGAGACAAGCCAGCAGGACCTCACCGTCAGGTACCAGAACTTGAATCTGGCACTCAAACCCAGTCTTGAACTGAGCATGCCAACCAAGGACGACAACTCGCTTTACGCCAGTGCTCGCATCAAGCTTTTTGACGACAAGGTGACGCTCAGTGCGGGTCGGGTCAACTGGGGTCGGATCGCCACCAACCCGAATGCGCTGGCGCAGCACCTGTCTGCGATCCACGCAGGCATTACTGCATCCAAGGATTTTTCTTTTGGCAATCTGCAGGCGAACGTGAACTTCTACGATATCTCGGACGGCAACGCGATCCTGGCCGGCAGCCTGCACCTGGCCTCGGCTTGGCGCCCGCTTGGCAGCCATTTCAAGCCTTTTGTTGGAATAGAGGGTCGTGGCGGTAAATTTACCACCGCGAACTATTGGTCACCCGACCAAGGGTCGGGCTCGATCTACTCAGGGTTGATCGGGGAATGGGGGGGCAGTGACTGGAATTTGTATGCGTCGGGGCAGCTTGGTTTCGGGCTTTTTGGTGATTCAGGAACTGGTGTGAACTTCTCCGCCGGCGGCAAGTACTGGCTCACCAAGAACCTCGCTCTAAGTGCCAACTTGTGGTCTCTTGATGGTTGGCGCGACAGCGCAGCTTATCGCGCCCGGGCGGCAACAATCAATCTGGAACAGCTTTGGAGATAAGAAGGGTCGGGCGTTACGCCTGGCGCTATGCTTGGGCCGCCCTGGCGGTCGGCGGCGTCG
>JBAXNI010000256.1:0-2136 GCA_037133835.1 Comamonadaceae bacterium
ACGTCCACGCCTCGTTCAATAACACCATCATCACGATCGCCGATCGGCAAGGCAATGCCTTGTCGTGGGCGTCCTCGGGTGGTCAGGGTTTCAAGGGTTCCCGCAAGTCCACGCCGTTTGCGGCGCAGGTTGCGTCCGAGGTGGCCGGTCGCGCTGCCATCGAACAGGGAATCAAGAATCTTGATGTTGAAATCAAGGGCCCCGGTCCTGGTCGCGAATCTTCGGTTCGTGCCTTGGCCGCTCTTGGTATTCGCATCAACATGATTGCCGATGTGACCCCGGTGCCGCACAACGGCTGCCGTCCACAGAAGCGCCGCCGTATCTAAATTCGGCACCAGTTTTAACAAGCCCACCGCCACCGGCATTAGCTGGTGGCTCCCGCACTGATGTGCGGCAGATGACATAAAGGAAGTTCAAGTGGCACGCTATCTAGGCCCCAAGGCCAAACTATCCCGCCGAGAAGGCACGGACCTGTTTCTAAAGAGCGCCCGTCGCTCCATTGGAGACAAGGCAAAGTTCGACTCCAAACCGGGTCAGCACGGCCGTACTTCGGGAGCACGCACCTCGGACTACGGTCTGCAACTGCGCGAAAAGCAAAAGGTCAAGCGCATGTATGGCATTCTGGAGAAGCAGTTCCGCCGCTATTTTGAGGAAGCCGATAGCCGTAAGGGCAATACCGGTGCCAACCTGCTGTCACTGCTCGAATCGCGTCTGGACAATGTCGCCTACCGCATGGGCTTTGGCTCGACTCGCGCCGAGGCGCGCCAGTTGGTTTCACACAAGGCGCTGACGGTCAATGGCAAAGCGGTCAATATCCCGTCTTACATGGTCAAGGCCGGTGACGTGGTCGCCGTCCGTGAGAAGTCCAAGAAACAGAACCGAGTTGTTGAAGCCCTGCAGTTGGCACAACAAGTCGGTATGCCGAGTTGGGTTGAAGTCAATATTGAAAAGGCCGAAGGCGTTTTCAAGTCGGTTCCTGATCGTGATCAGTTTGCCGCCGACGTCAATGAATCGCTGATTGTCGAGTTGTATTCGCGTTAAGAGTTTTACTAAAACATTATTTGTTCAAAATCGTTCCTGGGGCGCAGTTACTGCGCTTCAGGTGCTTCGCCAGCCTTACCGGTGTAATGAGCCGGGGGTATTGAGAGGAAGTCTGCATGCAAAATAGTTTACTGAAACCCAAAGCCATCAACGTCGAGCATCTCTCCGCCCATCGGGCCAAGGTTGCTCTGGAACCCTTCGAGCGTGGCTATGGCCACACGCTTGGCAACGCATTGCGCCGTGTCCTGCTCTCCTCCATGCCGGGCTACGCGGCGACCGAAGTCACCATCGCTGGCGTCTTGCATGAGTACTCATCGATTGACGGCGTGCAAGAAGACGTCGTCAATATCCTGTTGAACCTCAAAGGTGTTGTCTTCAAGCTTCACAATCGTGAAGAAGTCACACTCAGCCTGCGCAAAGACGGTGAAGGCCCGGTCACTGCGAGCGACATCCAGACACCGCATGACGTCGAAATCATCAACCCGGAGCACGTCATTGCCCACCTCTCGCAAGGCGGCAAGCTCGACATGCAGATCAAGGTTGAAAAGGGTCGTGGTTACGTGCCGGGCACGATGCGCCGCCATGGCGATGAGCCGACCAAGTCGATTGGACGCATCGTCCTCGACGCTTCCTTTTCGCCGGTCAAGCGGGTCAGCTATACGGTGGAGAGTGCGCGTGTTGAACAGCGTACCGACCTCGACAAACTTGTCGTTGATATCGAGACCAACGGCGCCATCTCGGCTGAAGAAGCGGTTCGCGCGTCCGCCAGGATTCTGGTTGAACAATTGGCTGTGTTTGCACAGCTTGAAGGTACTGAACTGGCCGCCTTTGACGCGCCCGCACCGCGTGGCAGCACGCAGTTTGACCCGATCCTGCTGCGCCCGGTGGACGAGCTTGAACTGACGGTTCGCTCTGCCAACTGCCTGAAAGCAGAAAATATCTACTACATCGGTGACCTGATCCAGCGCACCGAAAACGAGTTGTTGAAGACCCCGAACCTGGGTCGCAAATCACTCAACGAAATCAAGGAAGTGCTGGCTTCGCGCGGTCTGACTTTGGGCATGAAGCTCGAAAGCTGGCCACCAGCCGCACTCG
>JBAXNI010000257.1:0-2121 GCA_037133835.1 Comamonadaceae bacterium
GTCTGGTCGCCAAACATCATGGTGCCCAGACACAGGGCGGAGACTTTGAGCTGGCTGCGGCCAAGGGAACGGTATTGCATAGGCTGCAGTCTATGCCAAACGTCGGCAGAACCACCGCTCAATAAACAGCATCGTGATCACCCACATTGACCGGGGTGATTGTCTGGCCCTGAATCAACAACTCCAGCGTGATGCGGTAAGACAAGTTGATGGACACCGAATGCAAATCCTGATGTTTACCAGCCAGGGCATGCAAGCGCAGCGAGGGATGATGCGGATTGGCCTCAAGCAAGGCAAGTGTCTTGGCGTACTGGCGTTTAAGCTCGGGGTGCCGCTTGAGAAACCGAAGCGCGAGCCTCGTGTAACTCTCGGTCAGTATCAGTTGATAGGGCATGGAGGACAGGCAGTTCCGTGCTCAAGCGACGGATTTACGGCGCATCACTGTCCGCGGCCAGCATCGCCTCCAGTCGGGCTACATGCGCCGAGGCCGACTCAACAACAAAACGCCCGGCTGCGACATCGGCCTGGCTTTGCGCCAGCGCAGCATCGAGTTCGCATTCACGCAGGTATTGGTAGTGGGCCACGTCCATCACCACAAAACGATCCCGGCCACGAACCGAAATCATGACTTCTGGCTGTGTGGCGAGCAGCGATACGATGGCAGCGACACCTCGGGTCTTCAGATCATTGGCAGTAAGTTGAGACATGACATTCCAGTGCAGGGTAAGCTTTTTGGCTTTAACAAGCCGATTATGAGTACTGAAAAGCGTACTGTCAATGATACTTTTAACAGTCTTGTTGAAACCACTTCGAGCATTTTCGTGCCAGCGCATGCTGCGTTCTCGTAACTGACGTCGGCACGCATTGACCTGCTGGAGGTTCTGCTCCGATAGTGCCCCTGCTCTGTTCAGGCACTGGCCAAGACCGTGGCGCGTACCCATTCCAGCGTGCACACCGTCGTTGGCAGACTGGAAGAGCATTGTCTGGCGCAACACACACCGGAGAATGCGGTATTTGCGCCACTTGAGTCGGTGGAGATTCACCTGGATTTGTCTAAAAAAAAAGCGGCTTGATAACGTCGATCTGAATACCAAGCACCCTTCCTGCGCTATCAAATTGAGCGACGACTCATTTGGCAACCATCAAAATAGGTTTCACCGATTCGAATCGCCTCTGGCTCAACTCCGCAATACTCAAATTGCAGCGATTCATAGAGTTTGACTGCAGCAGGATTGGGCACATAGACGGTCAGGTTGATTCGTCGAACGCCAAACGACTCTGCGTGATCGATCGCCCTTTGTACAAGGGCTCGCGCGATGCCGTTCCTTCTGTACCTCGGTGACACAAAGACACCCCAGAGCGTCGTTTTGTGTCGTGATGAAGTAAGCTTGCTTGGCCACGCCACCGCCGCACTTCCGACCAGTTCGGCATCAACAAATGCACCAAAGGCTGCATTCGGTTCCGGATAGGAAAGTTGATCGCGAAAGCCTTGCAGTGGTCTCGCCAGTTCTTCCTCCATGGTGAGTCCCATGGGAATCGGATTGTCAGCTGTCACTTCACGTCGCAAGGTCGAAAACGCCTGCGCATCATCAGCACCTAGTTGTCGAATCTCAAAATCAATCACGTCGATCACTCCGACGACTGCTGCAACGCCCACATCTCCGCATAGCGCCCGTTCGCCGCCAGCAACTCCGCATGCGAGCCGCGTTCGATGATGCGCCCAGCCTCCATCACCAGAATCTCGTGCGCATCGACCACGGTGGAGAGGCGGTGCGCGATCACCAGCGTCGTCTTGTTCTGCGCCACGCTTTGCAACTCCGCCTGAATCGCGCGCTCATTGGCACTGTCCAGCGCCGAGGTGGCTTCGTCGAAGATCAGCACCGGCGGATTCTTCAGCAGGGTGCGGGCGATGGCCACGCGCTGCTTTTCGCCACCCGAGAGTTTGAGGCCGCGCTCGCCGACCATGGTGTCGTAGCCCTTGGGCGTGGCGCTGATGAAGCTGTGAATGTGCGCGGCGCGTGCTGCCTCCTCCACTTGTTCCCGACTGGCACCAGGCTGTCCGTAAGCGATGTTGTATTCCACCGTGTCGTTGAACAGCACGGTGTCCTGCGGCACGATGCC
>JBAXNI010000258.1:0-2119 GCA_037133835.1 Comamonadaceae bacterium
CGGTGCAGCGATGCCCAAGCCGTCGTCCTCAACCAAAAATTCAAGACCCTCAGCTGACTTCCGGATGGTCACGACAGCGCGCTCGGCCATCGAATACTTCGCGATGTTGGCCAGTGCTTCCTGAACGATGTGAAACACTTGAATTTCCTGCTTTTCGTTGAGGTTCAGCTTGTCAGTCGAATTTCTGAACTCAAGCGCAATACCTGTCCTGTCAAAAAAGCTGTCAACCATGCTCTGCAGTGCGTGCAACAGTCCCATCGGGTCCATGCGGGTGCGAAAGTAGGTCATGACCTCACGCAGGTTGTCATGCACCTCACCGACGGCGATCTTCACTTCCGAGAGGTATTTCAGCGAGCGTGAGTCATCATGGGAAAGTATGGCATCGCTCAACAGGGGTAGCCGCATCTTGACATAGGCCAGTGTTTGCGCAATCGCATCATGTACCTCATCGACCATCTCCTGGCGCTCTTTCATGACCGTAGTGCGCAAGTGTTCACGCTCAACGCGGTCGTTGTGCAAGGTCAGGCCGAGCAACTGCGCCACCAGACGCAGAATAGTCTGCGTCTGCGGGCTGAGTTCCACACTGGTTTCGAAAAACAGGTTGTAAATACCCAGTGTCTGATGGTCGTGCTTGAGGGAGATTGCCAGTACGCTTTGGCCTTGCAGGCCAGGGTAGGCATCGGTGCCATGCCGGACGCAGGACCGTACCTCGTCTACCCAATCCAGTACATCAGAGCCGGTGGCGAGGTTGCAGACTCCACAGCCGGGTTCAAGCATGCGCTCGGTGGCCAGCAACTGTGTCGGCAAGCCCTGCTGCGCCACCAGACGCATGCACTTTCCGTCATCCGTCAGAACCTGTACCGTGCCGGCCTGGGCACCCGACAGCGCGATGATGGAAACCAGAAAGCGTTCAAGCAAGGACTGCAGCATGGGGCCGCCATCAGTTCGGTCGAGCACGACCATACCTGGCAGCGCAATAGCGGCGTGACGCGGCGTCTCGAATGAAATCTGAGTTCCAGTCATAGGGATGTTGAGTGCTGCCATGCTAATCCATTCTGCAAGCCTGATGAATCGTGAAAACCCCAATGCGGACCAAATAGCTCCAGATTGTTTGTGAATCTGCAAAGACAGCCGGGAGAGCTCTTAACGCTACCCATTTGGGCTATATCGAATTACCCGTGCCGGCTATAGACGAAGCAGGGTGGCTTTGCCTCTAATAGGAGCACTCTGCAAACCCTGCCCGTGAGAAGAATACCGACCGCATGTCCGCCATCCCGCTTCACGATCCGACAGCCGCACCGCTGGTCGGTGCCAGCACCGATACGCGAAACACCACGTGTTATATGTGTGCTTGCCGTTGTGGCATCCGGGTTCACCTGCGCAATGGCGAGGTGCGCTACATCGAGGGCAATCCGGATCATCCACTGAACCAGGGGGTGATCTGCGCCAAGGGCTCGGCCGGCATCATGAAGCAGTACTCGCCGGCGCGCCTGGGCAAGCCCTTGCTGCGCAAACCGGGCAGCGAGCGAGGCGACGGCCAGTTCAATGAGATCGAGTGGGAGGAAGCCTTCTCGATACTGGAGCAGCGTTTAAAGAAAATACGCGCGACCGATCCGAAACAGTTCGCCCTGTTCACCGGTCGCGACCAGATGCAGGCATTGACCGGCCTCTTTGCGCGCCAGTTTGGTACGCCCAATTACGCAGCGCATGGCGGCTTTTGTTCAGTCAACATGGCCGCCGGCATGATTTACACCATCGGTGGCTCCTTTTGGGAGTTCGGCGGTCCCGATCTGGAACGTGCCAAGTTGTTTGTGATGATGGGTACGTCCGAAGATCATCACTCCAACCCGATGAAAATCGCGCTGGCGAAATTCAAACGCGACGGCGGGCGTTTCATTTCCATCAATCCGGTGCGCACTGGTTACTCGGCGATCGCCGACGAATGGTTGCCGATCAAGCCTGGCACCGACGGTGCCCTGCTGCTGGCCCTGATCCACGAGTTGATCGCGCTCGGCCTGTATGACCGTGAATTCCTGGTGCGTTATACCAACTCAGGCCAGTTGGTCAACATGGACGACGTGCACGACGAATTTGGCATGTTTGTGCGCACCGAAGTGCC
>JBAXNI010000259.1:0-2090 GCA_037133835.1 Comamonadaceae bacterium
CTTACAAGGCGTAGGTCGGCGGTTCGAGCCCGTCAGCACCCACCACTTCTGGCAAAGGCGAACGATGTGTTCGCCTTTTTTGTTTTCTACTGGAGTAGTTCTGCATGTTTGATTTTGTTCGCAAGCACACGAAGATCATGATGGGCCTGATGTTCTTGCTCATCATCCCGTCCTTTGTGCTGTTTGGCATTGATGGCTACAACCGCATGCGCGAAAAAGGCGATGCCGTGGCACGAGTTGGTGGCCAGGACATCACACAGGGTGAATGGGATGCCGCACACAAATCGGAGGCTGATCGCTTGCGGGCGCAGATGCCCAACCTGGACGCCAAGCTGCTGGACTCCCCCGAGGCGCGCTATTCGACCCTGGAGCGACTGGTGCGTGAGCGCGTGATGGCGCAGGCCGCCGACCAGTTCAAACTTACCACCAGCGATGCACGACTGGCGCGTGACCTGCAGGAAGACCCGGGCATTGCGTCACTGCGTCGCCCCGACGGCAAACTCGACATGGAGCGCTATCGGCAGATGGCCGCCAGCCAGGGTTTGACACCCGAAGGATTTGAAGCCCGTGTGCGCCGCGACCTGTCGGTGCGTCAGGTGGAAACCGGTCTGACGCAAACGGGTTTTGCTGCAGCAGCAGTCGCCGACGTCGCACTCAACGCGTTCTTTGAAAGGCGCGAAGTCCAGATCGCCAACTTCTTCAGCAAAGAGTTCGCTTCCCGCGTGAATCCGACCGAGACTGAACTGGAGACTTTTTACAAAGCCAACCAGGCCCTGTTTCAGGCGCCTGAGCAGGCCAGCATCGAATACGTTGTACTTGATCTGGAGTCGGTCAAGAAGAGCATTGCGCTCAGTGACGCTGATCTCAAGTCTTATTACGACCAAAACGCGGCACGACTCAGCGGTAATGAGGAGCGCCGTGCCAGCCACATCCTGATCAACGCAGCCAAGGACGCGCCCGCGGCCGAGCGCGAGAAGGCGAAGGCGCGTGCGCAGGAACTGCTCGCGGCGTTGCGCAAGGCGCCCGACAGTTTTGCTGAACTGGCAAAGAAGAACTCGCAGGACACGGGTTCTGCCGCCAAGGGAGGCGATCTTGAGTTCTTTGCACGTGGCGCGATGGTCAAGCCGTTCGAAGACGCTGCCTTTGCCATGAAGAAGGGTGACATCAGCGAACTGGTGGAGTCTGACTTTGGTTACCACATCATCAAACTCACCGACATCAAGGCGCCCAAGCAGCGCAGCTTCGAAGAGCTGCGTGCCAGCATCGAGGCGGACTTGAAGACCCAGCAGGCGCAGCGCAAGTTTGCCGAGACGGCTGAAGCCTTTACGAACGGTGTCTATGAACAGTCGGATAGCTTGAAGCCGGTCGCTGACAAGCTCAAACTTGAGGTCAAGAGCGCAGAGAAGCTGTCGCGCAAAGCTGCTGCGGGTGCAACCGGTCCGCTGGCCAACGCCAAATTTCTGGCGGCGATCTTTGGCCCGG
This sequence comes from Comamonadaceae bacterium, assembly GCA_037133835.1. Taxonomy (GTDB): domain Bacteria; phylum Pseudomonadota; class Gammaproteobacteria; order Burkholderiales; family Burkholderiaceae_C; genus Rhodoferax. The sequence continues at coordinate 1,483 of JBAXNI010000259.1, forward strand.
ATGCGATCGATAAAAAGCACAATACGGAAGCGATTGAAACCGCTCCCAACCAGTTGACTGCCGGGCGCATCACGCAATACCAGGCTGCCAGAACACTGGCGCTGGCCGACGTGCGCGCCAATGTGCGCGAGCGCCTGGTGGCCGCGCGTGCTGCGGAACTGGCAGCGCAGGAGGGCGCCGCCAAACTGGCCGCCTGGAAGGCGGCGCCGGACAGCGCGGTGATGCCGGCAGCGCAGACGCTCTCGCGCGACCAGGCGCAGAACACGCCGCCGCAAATTCTGAACGCCGTGTTACGCGCCGACACTTCCAGGTTGCCTGTTTTTGTCGGCGTCAGCATGGGTTCACAAGGTTATGCCGTGGTCAAGATCAATCAGCTGGTCGCGCGCCCCGCGCCAACCGAGGTCGCGGCCAAGCAGGATCGTGCTCAGTACGCCCAATGGTGGACCGCGGCTGAGTCGCAGGCCTACTACGGCTTGCTCAAAGAGCGATTCAAGGCCGACATCATGGTCCCACGTCCGGCGCGCGCCGCAAGCCAGCCCCTATAATCAGATCACGCGGTGGCTGTAGCTCAGTTGGTAGAGTCCAGGATTGTGATTCCTGTTGTCGTG
>JBAXNI010000260.1:0-2078 GCA_037133835.1 Comamonadaceae bacterium
TGAGGCACCCTTGGCTGTGTTTGTGCACATCCTGAGTGCGAGCCTGTTTTGCATAGTAGGCGCTTTTCAATTTTCATCCATGCTGCGCCAACGCAGCCCCCAATGGCACAGGGTCTCGGGGCGCATCGTGGTTGCAGGCGGAATCTTCGCTGCTCTATCGGGATTGTGGATGACAGTCACGTATCCCATCCCGCCGGAATTACAGGGTGGATTGTTGTATGGCGTGCGCGTATGCGTGGGCCTGGCTCTGGCGCTTTCGATTTTCAGGGCAGTGGCTGCAGTCATGGGCGGCGACATTGCCACGCACCGGGCCTGGATGATTCGCGCCTACGCACTGGGGCAAGGCGCTGGCATGCAGGTCGTGGTGCTGTTGCCCTGGATGCTCGTCATCGGCAAACCCACTGTGTTTCAGCGGGACTTGCTGATGAGCTTGGCCTGGCTGATCAATCTGATCATCGCGGAGATGGCTATCCAACGCGGGGCACCGCGACAGCCCCATTTTTATAAAGGAACTGTATGAAAAATATTCTGATGCTGTTGGTGACTGTGATGGGACTTGCAGCCTGTTCGACCATGCAAGCCACCGACACCGGGTTCCTGAAAAACCGGAGCGACATGACGACCTCGCAAGATGGCAGCACCGCCACCTTTCGTTCACCCACACCGGTAGACCCGCATCAGGTGCGCTCTCTTTCGGTGGAGTGGGCCATGCCTGTGGATGCGGCTATTCCTGAGGCAGAAAGAGCGCGGCTGATTGCCACACTGGAGACTGCCATTGCCAGGGAAACCGACGCACTGCCGCAAAGTGCCGGCGGACGCCCGGTAGTCATCCGCGCAGTCATCACCCGTGTCGAATCGGTGTCCCCGGTGCTCAATGTGTTGACCGCTGTATTCTTGACCGTGCCGCTTGATCGCGGTGGGGCCGCCGTGGAAATCCAGGTGCTTGATGCTGAGACGCTTCGACCCCTCGCCAGCATGGCGCATGCCTACTTTGTTCCTATCGCGGAATTCAGAGCCAGGTTCTCGGCACTGGCACCCGCTGAGCTGGCCTTGCATGCGGCGGCCATCGAATTGGCCAAGCTTCTGCGTGAAAAGAGTTAGGATAAAAGTTATGGTCTTCAGACGTGTCGGCTTTTTTGCACTCGCCGCTGTCCTTGCGATGGCCGCCTGTCTGGTGTGGGGCGGCCCCAAGCCATTGCCACCGCTGCAGAGCATAGGCGACCCTTTCAAGGATGTGCGCTTTGATAACATGCCGTCCCTGCGATTTTTCACCGCGCGCGACGGCACCCAACTGGCCTATCGCCGCTACGACACGGCGGGCATGGGTCATGGCAAGGGCAGCGTCATGCTGGTGCATGGCTCTTCCGCCAACAGCAATAGTGTTCATCCTCTGGCGCAGAGTTTCCTTGAAGCGGGCTATACGGTTTACGCCTTTGATATCCGGGGCCATGGAAAATCGGGTGTCAAAGGGCAGGTCAGTTACATCGGCCAGTTGGATGATGATCTGGAAGATTTCGTCAACACCGTGCAACCGGCCAGGCCACGCACCTTGCTCGGCTTTTCTTCCGGCGGCGGGTTTGCGCTGCGCGTGGCGGGTAGCCCGCGTGGCATTCAGTTCGATAACTTCCTGTTCATGGCCCCTTACATCCATTACAAGGCCATGACGAACCGGTCAGGCGCATCCGCTGCTTGGGCAGCCATGGGAATTCCTCGTCTGGTGTCACTGATTCTGCTGAACCGTGTCGGCGTGGCGTACTTCAACGATCTTCCGGTATTGAATTTCGCGGTAAGCGACAGCCCCAAAGCGGATCTGGTCCGACAGTATTCCTATGCACTCGCCCTGAGCTTTCAGCCGCCGGACGACTACCGATCGGTGATCCGATCCATTGCCCGACCTGCTGAGGTGATAGCGGGTGGCGATGACGAACTGTTCTATGCGGACCGGTACCGCACCCTGCTCGATGAGGCCGGTCGCAGCGACATCCCTGCGACCGTCGTTCCGGCAACAGGCCACGTCAACCTCACGCTGTCATCCGCCGGTCGAGCTGCTGCTGTGGCCGCCGTGCGGCGACTCGATG
>JBAXNI010000261.1:0-2039 GCA_037133835.1 Comamonadaceae bacterium
TTCGACATTCTGTTCAACGAAGGCCAGCGCCGCTATCTGGAGTCGCTCAACGCCTACGCGCGCTCCATCGTGCAGCCGGCCGGGCGCCCGGAGGTGGACGCGGTTTACGGCATTCCACCGACGGTGGCGATCGAGCAGCGGCTCTCGCGCGGCGGCAGAAAGTCCACCGTCGGCACGACCACCGAGGTCTGGCACTTTCTGCGCCTGCTCTACGTCAAGCTTGGTACCCAGCATTGCATTCACGATGGCGCGGCTGTGGCGCCGCAAACCCCTGACAGCATTGCCGCGCAGTTGCTGAAGAACTTCCGGGGTCAGCATATCGGATTGCTCAGTCCGCTGGTGATGAACCGCAAAGGCGTTTATACCGAACTTGCCGATTGGGCCAGGCCACGCGGTTTCACGCATCTGCGTGTTGACGGCAACTTTCTGCCGACCACCGGCTTTCCGCGCATCGACCGCTTCAAGGAGCACACGGTGGAACTGCCAGTCGCGAGCCTGGATGTGTTGCCACAATCTGAAGCACAGCTGCGTGTTGCCCTGGCGACGGCGCTGACGCACGGCAAGGGGGTCGTGCATGTGCTGAGCAGGCTCGATGGTTTGCTTGATGCGATGCAGGAGGGCACTTCAACAGCGGCAATAGGCGTGCTGGATGCCTTTTCAACCAAGCGCGCCTGTCCGCTGTGCAGCACCAGCTATGCCGAACTCGATCCGCGGCTGTTCTCCTACAACAGCAAGCACGGCTGGTGCCCGGATTGCGTGGGCACCGGTGTGAAACTGAGCAAGGAGCAGCGCAAGCTGTTCGACGACTCGGTGCGCGACGATGACAACAAGGGTCGCGAACAGACTTTCGCCGAGCCCGAGGTGGAAGATCTGCTCGATGCGGCCTGTCCAAGCTGCCAGGGCACGCGTCTCAATGCAGTAGCCCGCGCCGTGAGCTTCAATGGCGTTGGCATTGCCGAGATCGCCAGTCTGAGCGTGACCGACATCCGGCAATGGGTTTCAGGGCTGCAGGCGGAAGGGCTTATGAGCCAGCGTGAGACTGACATTGCCCGGGATCTCATTCCCGAAATCAAAGGCCGGCTGGAGTTTCTGGAACAGGTGGGCCTGGGTTATCTGACGCTGGACCGCGGTGCGCCCACGCTCAGCGGCGGAGAGGCGCAGCGCATCCGTCTGGCAGCACAGCTGGGCAGCAATCTGCAAGGCGTCTGTTACGTACTGGACGAGCCAACCATCGGCCTGCATGCGCGCGACAACCAGATCCTGCTGGGCGCCCTGCAGAGCCTGAGCGACAAGGGCAACACGCTGGTGGTGGTGGAACACGACGAGGACACGATCCGCCACGCCGAGCACATCATCGACATCGGCCCCAGCGCCGGCAAGCGCGGCGGTCGTCTCGTGGCCGAGGGCCTGGTCGCCGACATCGTGCAAGCGAGTGACTCGCAGACCGGGCGCTATCTGCTGCATGCGATGAAGCATCCGCTGCAGCCGCGCCGGGCCGTCGTGGTTCGCGCTGCGTCGCGAGCCGAGGGGCAGGGCGCCTCATGCTGCGATCAGAAATGGCTGACAGTCACTGGCGCCACGCTCCACAACCTGCAAGCCATCACAACGCACATTCCCCTTAGCCGACTGGTCGCTGTCACCGGCGTCTCGGGTTCCGGCAAATCGACGCTGGCGCGCGACGTATTGCTGGCCAATGTGCAGATAGCTGTGCAAAAGCGTAGCACCAAGGCCGGCCGCGACGCACTGGCGGCGGGCGAGCAAATCGCGTGGACGGGTTGCGCGTCGGTCAACGGATTCGAGACCATTGACCGCGTACTTGAAGTCGATCAGACGCCCATCGGCAAGACACCACGTTCCTGCCCCGCCACGTACATCGGCTTCTGGGACATCATCCGCAAGCTGTTTGCCGACACGCTGGAAGCCAAGGCGCGCGGTTATGCGGCCAACCGCTTCAGTTTCAACACCGGCGAGGGCCGCTGCGCAAGTTGCGAAGGGCAGGGCATACGCACCATCGCCATGAGCTTTCTGCCGGACGTGAA
>JBAXNI010000262.1:0-2037 GCA_037133835.1 Comamonadaceae bacterium
TCAGTCAAGTTCACACACTGCGCTGGGACGACCATCGCTTCTATCACCAGTGCCGAATCAACCAGACGCTGCACCTCATCAGTGCCGTTAGCTTTGTCGTGGCCTATGGGCTGCTGTTCGTCGAGCCCGCTGCCGCCGGGATGGTGGGTTGGCTGGTCGGCATGGTGACTCGCCAATCCGGCCACATCTTCTTTGAGCCGCGCGGCTACGACCAGATCAACAACACATCGTACAGCCACAAAGAGTCGATCAAGGTGGGCTACAACATGCGGCGCAAGGGAATCCTGATTGGAGTCTGGCTCTCACTGCCGCTTGCCTTGTATCTCTCGCCGAGCCTTCTGGGCATGATTGAGCCCGCCACCAGCAACAATGAATACCTGCACGACGTCGGCTTGAGTTGGCTGGCACTCGGCGCCGGGGGTATCTTGTTTCGCACTGCCCATCTGTTTTTTTTGCGCGGCCCCAGCTGGGGTCTGGCCTGGGCCATCAAGATTCTGACAGACCCGTTCCACAACATTGCCATCTATTGGAAATCACCCGTCGCCTTGCTGCGCGGGCAGCGCTATGACCCCCTGGATGCCGCGACGGCTCATCGCTCGCAAGGGTGATCGGAGGCAACCAGAATTCGTTTCACCTCAGCCCGACTGACGTTGGTCGGAGGTGAATCCGGTAACAATGGCAAATCGGGTGCCCGTAGTGGCAATCTGGAAAAGAAGCTTTTCCAGTGTCTGTTTGCCAGCAGGACCCTTCTTTGCAGTGCTGCGCTTGGTTCTTCGAAGTTCATTGATACTCTCCGGTCGATGCGGCCCATTGCGGGTTGCTGAAGATTTTCAGTACCCGCTGACCGCCTAAGGACAATATATGGACCTTGTGCGTGACAAAACAGTGCGGACAAATGTTTATTCGGATGCCACGAGCAGCGGCTCAGTCGACTTCGACTTGCCTTGGAGCGCTGGGGACGGTATCGGTGACGGGGACAGGGTGATCGCAGAACGCCACTACCGACATTCGAATGGTCCGATATCCAGTGCATGATGAACACGAATGCTCAGGTCCTCCGGGGTTCGTGAAATCACGTCCTCTGGCACCTGGAATTTTTTGGTCAAACGGGTGTAGTCCTCAAAACCATAGGACCCGATAAAGGCGTGCATACCAGCGGCGATGGCCGAGGTAAAGTCCTTGTGCTCATCACCACAGGCATAGGAACGCGCTGGGTTGATGTCGAAGCTCTTTCTGGCCGACCTGAGCGCATGGGTTTTGTCCTCCCGCAAGGGGACGTGGACCGCGAAGTCAAACGCGTCGAGATCAATATCGTGCCGAGACAAGACTTTGCGAATCGTCAACATGGGCTCGTTCGTAATGTTGCGTGTGACCAGACCAACCCGGATGCCAGGCGCCGCAATGAGAGTACGGATCAGGTCTGCCATGCCTGGATAGAGTTCTGCATCATCGCGGTAGACATCGGTTAGCGTTGACAGAATCTTCTTGCGGCTTCGCTTGCCTAGCTGCTTTCGCAAATTGAACGGGAACTCTTTGATGCCACCCAGATATTTGAATAGATGGTGCCGTTTTTGGAACCGCTCCAGATCTCCCAGTTCCATACCATGTTTGCTGAATGTTTCAACGATGGCGCTATAGGCATCAATGATCGTGCCATCGACATCAAAAACAATTAATCGGTTGCTGTTGCTGTACATCGTACTGGGGGCCGGTTCTGTAAGTGTGCCTTAGGAAGTGGTCATCATTTTGCAACAGTCGGCAGTCATGATTCCAGAACAAAGTTGTCACACACAGAAAGTGCTCATGCAGAAGGAGAAAGTCGTTATCGTGCTGGATCAGCAGTCCCTGCACAAGCGCACCTCCGGCCCATGCCGTCGATGAACACCGGTTCGGCAGACGGCGCAGCGCTCCTGGCCAGGGCTCGGTCCCGCACCTTCTTTCTGGTCATCGCGGTCCAGTTCATTTCCACTGCGGCTGACAATGCACTGCTGATCGTGGCGATTGCACGTGTCATTGAGCTTCATGCGCAGGCCTGGA
>JBAXNI010000263.1:0-2018 GCA_037133835.1 Comamonadaceae bacterium
CGCAAGGCCATCTGCAGCTGGGCCAGGCCCTGACCACGCTGCGTGACGAAGGTGTTTTGATCATCGGCAGCGGCATGAGCTTTCACAACATGCGCGGCTATGGCGACCCGCGCTTCGGTCCGATCTCCGACGAGTTCGACGGCTGGCTCACCGATGCTGTTCAGGCCGAACCGGAGCAACGCCGTCAGGCTCTGATCGACTGGGCGCAAGCGCCGTCAGCGCGCCTGTCGCACCCACCGCGCGCCGAGGAACACCTGCTGCCGCTGATGGTGGTGGCCGGTGCTGCCGGTGCCGACAAGGGCCAACGCGTGTTTTCAGACCGGGTAATGGAGACCACGCTGTCGGCTTTCAGTTTTGGTTGATAGCGCTACACCCCTCGGGCGAGCGATCCGAGCAGCAGCAGGTGGGCCGGGTAAAAGAGGTAGAAAAGCGCCTTAGGCAGGCGGAACTTGAGGCCCGCAAGACCGTTCCGGGGAAAAATGACGATCAGCGCCAAAGGCGCAATGACCTGCAAAGTCTGACCAGACAGAAAGGCCATGACTGCCGACAGCAGGCACAGCGCCAAAACCATGAAGCTGGCACTTAGCTTGCGCGTAAAGTAAAGATAGAACACCACAATGCTGATCAGCCCGTAGAGGCCATACTCGACGGGCAGCAAAAACGCCGCCACCGCGACGACCGACAACCAGAGCCAGCGACGCGCCTTGAGCAGACCCACGGCCAGGACTGACAGCGCCAGCAAGAAGGCTACATTTCCCTCGGGTAGCAGCGGGGACCAGGTCAGCAGGGGGATCAGCGCGGGCGCACGCAGCAGCAAAATCGGCTCCAAAAGCGCCCTGCCCCAGGGTGGATCAAAAGCCAGCTGGTAGGGCCACTGCGAAACCACGGCCAGCGCCAGAAGACGCAGCCCATAAGCCAGCGGGTTGCTTGTTCTCAGCATGCCATCGGCGAGCAGCGCGGCCACCAAAGGAAAGCAAAGTCGCCCAAGGGCGCGCAGCGCCAGAAGGTCGGGAAAAAAGATGCGTCCGACGTGGTCGGCCAGCATCGTGGCCAGCACCAGCATCTTGATGAGCTCACGCTGCCTCGACGGCATCACGCGAGCCCGGGCGCTATCGGTCAGAAGCCAATGCCCTTCAGGTAGTCGCTGAAGTTTTGGGTGGCAATATTGGCTTGAGCGGGGGTCATTTTCGACTCATCGAACAGGCACGCAGCGACCGCCTGTTTGCTCTTCACGAATACAGCGCCACTGGTCCCGTGCTTCAGAATGATCAAATGATCATCAGCACGCGTCGTCATGTACTTTGTACCAGCAACTTTGGGGCCGGCGGCGAACAGACTGCCCGGATTCGCAAATCCCGCGATGATGTACTTCACTTCATCAGCCGGCAACTTCACCTGGGCCTGACCCGCCCACTGCACGCTGTCCAGACCATAGAGTGCACCACTGCATTTTGACGCGTTGGTCAGTTTGCTGGCCAGATGGGCCTCCCAGGATGCCCAGACGGGCTGAGCGATCAGGCTGGCGGCAGCCATGGCGAGGGCGGAGATGAAGTGACGCTTGGTTTTCATGAAAGTTGCTTTCAGTTGCAAACTGTGTGGCTCGGAACGAGTGAAGCAAAGTGTAAAGTTATGTTGTTGCCACTGCATTAACCCGTGAGTGCCGTCAACTATTCCTGTGGGACCGGCCGCGATCGCAGAGGTCCGCTTTAGGCGCGACGCTCCAATCCGGCTTCGTGTGTCGTGGCAAACTGCGCTGCAAGCCTGCGGCGCGGTGTCGCCGCGGCAGTGTTGGTTCACCCACCTACGGAGTCGCCCATGTTTCTGCTCAACCCCCGGCATCTGGTTCGCAACTACCCTGATCAGCGTTCGCGCGAGATCATGGAAAAAACGGTGGCTTTCTTTGAGGCGAAGGGGCTGACCAGACTCAAGGAAGATTACAACGGCGCGGTCTGGTACGCCGACTTTCTGGAGTTCTGCAAGCGTGAGGGCATTCTGTCGTCCATGATGACGCCAGCCCG
>JBAXNI010000264.1:0-2016 GCA_037133835.1 Comamonadaceae bacterium
TCGCCGATAATGCCGGAATTCCTGGTTTTTGACGGCCCGACGATGGCCGGAGTGAGTTCAAACACCGAATCGTCGTTGAATGACGCAGTGAGGCATTCTTCCGGCAACTCTACCCTGTAGCCGGCAACCCGTGGAAACCGGATTTCCAGTGCTTCGCGTTCGGGCAGGATGGCCTTTACCTGAATTGTCTCACGCGGTGTTTGCGGCTTAATAATGACCGGTTCGGCAGTGAAATCGAAGGGGATGCCGAGTACGTCGGCGTATTCGACATTGAACAGCCCTTCTTCATTCAGATCATAAGACTGACGGCGCAGGGCGCGGCCAATCACCTGCTCGCACAGTAACTGGGTGCCGAAAGCGCGCACTCCCAGCACATGAGTCACGGTGTTGGCGTCCCAGCCTTCGGTAAGCATGGAGACGGACACCACGCAACGGATCGCTTCCCCCAGGGTGCCGGGCTTGCCAACCGTGTTCATGACTTCGCGCAGCAGGGTAGTGTCGTCGATCTCCTTGCCTGCGCGCAACCGGTTGGCCAATTCGCCGCCACGCTCCAGGGCTTCCCGTTTGAATCGTTCGATTTCGTCTATGGCCAGTTTGCGGAAGTTCTCGTCCAGCGCATCGCCGGATTCCAGTTGTTCGCTGTCGATCAGCATGGTGTTGGGGCGCGGTAGCGGGTTGTCATGTTCGTCATAGTTGCGGAACAGCTCCAGACGACCGTTGACGACATAGGCGGAGCCATCTTCATTGTAACGCACAAAGCCCGATATGTAGTCGTAGATCAGTTTGGATGTGGAGGTGTTGTTGCAGACCACGATGAAACAAGGGGGTACCTTAATTCCGGCATTTTTCCAGAGCTGCCAGGTTTTATCGTAGTGACCGTAGAGCGCCTGCAAGGCGGTTTGCAGTTCCACCGGAATGCTGAGCGGATCAAGCATAGCGCTTTTGCCCCTGCCCTTTTTTGGCATCTTCTTGCCGATGTGTTTCCAGAGTTCCCGAAACATGGGCATTTCATTGCCGGGGATGTTCTCGGCAACCGGTACACGGGGCAGTTTAACAATGCCGCTCTCAATGGCGTCCATCAAGGAAAAATCGCTCATGGTCCAGGGGAACAGAGCGCCTTCAAGATAGCCAGAGCCGGAGAGGAAGAAAGGCGTTGCTGAAAGGTCAAACACGCGGGTGACACCAAGCTTGCGCTTGACGGTCTCCAGGCCACTGATCCACAGGCGGGCGGCTTCCTTGTTTTTTTCGGCTTCTTTCTTTTCATCCCCCTTCAGGGCCTCTTCGCCATCGCCGCCCGGTTTCTCGCGGTAGCAGTGGTGGGCTTCGTCATTGATGACCAGGATGTTCTTCAGCCCCATCAGTTCGGGCATCACCCTTTGCAGCATCTGACCTTCGGTTTCCAAAGTCTCCAGCGGCGCTCCCTGGCGACCTTGCAGCAGCAGTCTGCCTCCCCTGGAAAGCTCCATGCGTTCACGCAGTTTGAAAGCGTGGTAGTTGGTGATGACGATCTTGGCCTTGTTGAGATCATCCAGCATGTCGCCGGGAACCAATTCGCGGCTCTTGTAGTAGCTATCCGGGTCATTGGGCATCAGCACGCGCAGACGGTCACGAATAGTTATGCCGGGGGTAACGACCAGAAAACCCCGCGTGAGATTTTTGCTGTTGGGCTTGCGAACGGCGTTGATGGTTTGCCAGGCGATCAACATGGCCATTACGGTGGTTTTGCCGGCCCCAGTGGCGAGCTTGAGCGCCAGACGCATCAGCTCCGGGTTGGCATCTTTGTTGGCTTTGGTCAGATATTCGAGGAAGCCCCGCTCCGTTTTGCCCATCTTGGGAGCCACTTCAGTCAGCCAGATGGCGGTTTCGACGGCTTCGACCTGGCAAAAAAAGGGCCTGAAGCCCGCAAATTCATGGTGGCGCCAATGCTGGAGCAGGCGGGCAGTTTCCGGCGTGACCCGCCAATGATTGTGGTTGGGTATTCGTCGCCACTTGTCAACTTCCCGGCGCACGGCATTG
>JBAXNI010000265.1:0-1989 GCA_037133835.1 Comamonadaceae bacterium
TTCTGAATCCACTTGTCGGCGCGCACGATGGCGTTGGTCAGCGCCTGCGTCGTGTTGGGGTTGGCACTGATGAAGCTCTGCATCGCGTACATGCAGGCGGCCGGCATGGGACCACCGAACACCTTCTCTGACTCGGCCACCACGCGTGTGTCCGAGATGATCTTGAGGTCTCCCGAGCGCTGCAGCAGCGTGATGACCGGGTCCAGATTGCTCATGGCGTCGATCTGGCCAGCGCGCATGGCAGCGACCGCGCCGTTACCTGCGCCAACACCAATGACGCTGACATCACTCGGTTTGAGACCGGCCTTGGCCAATACAAAGTTGAGCATCACATTGGTCGAACTGCCGGGTGCGGTGACGCCTACCTTTTTGCCCTTCAGGTCCGCGATGCTCTTGAAACCGGCCATGGTTTTCGGGTTGATGCCCAGCACGATCTGCGGCGCCGCACCCTGCAGCACAAAGGCGCGCATGCGCTGGCCCTTGAACTGCATGTTGACCGTGTGTTCGAACGCACCCGAGACCACATCGGCGCTGCCGCCCACCACCGCCTGCAGCGCGCGCGAGCCGCCAGCGAAGTCAACGATGGTGACATCGAGCCCCTCGGCCTTGAAGTAACCCAGTTGCTCGGCGATCGTCAGCGGCAGGTAGTAGAGCAGGTTCTTGCCACCAACGGCCACGGTGACCTTGGACTTTTCCAGGGTCTGCGCTTGTGCCCAGTGAGGGAGTGTGGCGGCCAGCATGCCGCTGGCCAAAAGGTGTCGTCTTTGCATGGGCTTGTCTCCTCTGTGGCAATTTCGCATCATACTGCGCGAGCCTGCTGGCTGCGCAGCCACAACAGCGAGGCGGCGATCAGGCTCACGGGCAGCAGCGAGCCGTAGTTAAGCAGTGTCCAGCCGCTGGTGGTGACCAGTACACCGGACGAGAAGGAACTCAGCGCCAGCGTGGCGAAAACCAGGAAATTGAGCGCACCCTGCGCCTTGTCTTTTTCCTCGGCGCTGTAGGTTTGCAGAGACAGTGTGGTGCTGCCGGTGAACAGAAAATTCCAGCCGACACCGAGCAGGAACAGGGCCAGCAGAAACTGATGCAGTTCGACTCCCGAAAGCGCAATGGCGATGCACAACGCGTTGAGGGTCAGGCCGACGCTCATGATCGGCAAAGTGCCGAAGCGCTTGATCAGATGCCCCGTAAAGAAACCTGGCGCGAACATGCCGATCACATGCCACTGCAATACCAGCGCGGCGTCGGAAAACGGCAGGCTGCACTGCTGCATGGCTAGCGGAGTGGCAGCCATCAGCAGGTTCATGACACCATAGCCCAGAGCGCCCGCAGCGGCCGCCACAATGAACGCGGGTTGCTTCATGATCTGCGCCAGCGGTCGGCCACCGTCGACCTTTTTCTTTGCTGGCGCTGGCGCGAACTCGATGAAGGACAGGACGGTCATGGAAAGCAGAGCGACCAGGCATAAGGCCAGGTAGGCACCGGCAAACGGCGTGCTGACCAGGGTGCGTGTCTGCTGTGCCAGATTGGGTCCGATCACGGCGCCGATCAGGCCGCCTGCCAGCACCAATGACACCGCTTTTTCCCGCCAGGCCGGCAAGGCCAGTTCAGCAGCCGCAAAGCGGTAGAGATTGGCGTTGGCGTTGTAGTAACCGGCCAACAGGGTGGCGCTGCACAGCAACCAGAAGTTCTTGTTGACAGCCGCATAGGCGCACAGGAGACAGGCCAGCAGGGCGACCGCCAATCCCAGTTGAAACGAGGCCTTGCGGCCAAAGCGCTCCTGCGTTTTGGCCACCAGGGTCGTGGACAGGGCGCCACCCACAACGTAGGCCATGACAGGTAGCGTAGCCATCCAGCCTAGCGGCGCCAGACTCAGGCCGACCAGGCCATTGATGGCGATGAAAGTCACGTTGTTGGTCAGAAAAAGCCCCTGACAAATGGTGAGCAGCCAGAGGTTTCGGTTCATGTGTGAGCTTGATGTTGCGCAGGAAG
>JBAXNI010000266.1:0-1972 GCA_037133835.1 Comamonadaceae bacterium
GCCAGCATGGCGGCGGTGATGCGCGCCCACCTGCGCACGCGTGACACGATGTTCAATATCCTGGCCATGCATGGCGTTCATCTTCTGCTGTGTCTACCCCTGATGCGCGGCGCAGGTCTCTTGCCGGCGCTGGGCCTGGTCGGCTTTGCATTGGCCATGGCCTTGAGCCGGCTGTTCGGGCTGCTCGTTCATTTGGCCCTTTGGCGCTGGCGCTTGCAGATCATTCCCTCGGCCAGAGACTGGTGGCGCCTGCAGCGCTCGCTGCTGCGTCCGGTGCTACAGATCGGCTTGCCGGGGGCGGCGGAGAACGTAGCCTACCGGCTTGCCATGCTGGCGTCGGTGACCGTGGTGGCGGGCATGGGCTCGCAGTCATTGGCTACCCAGACTTACGCCTTTCAACTCATGAATGTGGTCGTGCTGTTCAGTGTGTCGCTTGGCTTTGCCAGTGAAATCCTGATCGGGCACCTGGTCGGCGCGGGTCGCTTGAGAGAGGCGCATCGCCTCCTGCGCAGGAGTTTGCTTTGGGGTTTGCTGATGGCCATCAGCATGGCGCTGCTGGTGGCTCTGACGGCGCCCTGGACTTTGACCCTGTTCACGCACGATCCGCAGATCATTGCCAGTGCCACCACCTTGCTGTGGCTTACCGTGCTGCTGGAGCCAGGGCGCACCTGCAATATCGTGATCATCAACGCCCTTCGGGCCACCGGTGATGCACGCTTTCCGGTGGCCGCCGGCGCCGCCTCCATGCTGTTCGTGATGGCTGGCGGGTCCTGGCTGCTCGGCGTACATTTCAAACTGGGTCTGCTGGGCGTCTGGATTGCCTACGGCGCGGACGAGTGGTTGCGCGGACTTGCCATGGCGGCACGCTGGTTTGGTCATGGCTGGGTACCCTCAGCCCGGTCGACACGGCGTCGTGTCCTGCGCTTGGGACGCAACTAGCGAAATACGACGGGGTCAGGAATAGGGAACATGGACATGAAGCACTTGCACTCTGGCTGGCACGGTTTCAGCCCCGCCTGTTGGCTGGCGGCGCTGAGCCTCGTTGCCAGCGCGGCCTGGGCTGACGGTGGGCCGACGCTGCGCGATTGCGACCGACCCGACTTCCAGACCGTGTTGCAGCCGCTGCCCGACAACACCAGGGTGCCAGCGCGTGCCCATTGGTTGACCGGCCAGATCGTTCAGTGGCCCGCCATCGATGCGGGCGGGCGTTTCAAGCTCTACTACTCGGCCCGGGCGCAGCTGGTCGCCAGCGTCGGTCGTGCCGTCAAGGGCGCCGATGGCGCCCTGTCGATGGACGTATTTCACGGTGCTTTGCCGGCCGCAGTGGCAGCGCGCTTCAAGTTTGTCGCACCCGGCGTATTGCTGGCCGTTCGGATGCGCGACCGTGTGCGGCTGAGGGCATTGCATACTCAACAACTGTTGCTGGTGCAGGAAGACAGCAGCGGACGCGTGCTTCAGGTGAGCGCGCTGCAAGCCGCCGGTGCCCTGGACGATCTGTTTGCTTCTGCGCAGGACGTCGATGATCTGGGCGTCAGTATCCGGCGCGGACAGACCGAATTCAAACTCTGGGCACCCACTGCGCAGCGGGTCTGGCTCTGTCGCTACAGCACGGGCGCGGGTCCGGCCTCTGCGCTTGAGGCCATGCAAATGGAGCGCCGCAGCGGCGTCTGGTCGGTACGCCAACGCGGCGACATGACGGGCCAGTACTACCGCTATCTGGTCGATGTATTTGTGCCTGGCGCCGGCATCGTGCGCAACCGCGTGACCGATCCCTATTCGGTCAGCCTGACGAGCGACTCCAGACGCAGCTACATCGCCGATCTGGACAATCCCGGCCTGAAACCCGAGGCCTGGGACAGCGTGAGCGCGCCAGCCAGGGTGCAGGCGCAGACCGACATGGTGGTGTACGAATTGCACGTGCGCGATTTCTCCATCAACGACCCCACCGTCAGCAGCGAGCGGCGCGGCAAGT
>JBAXNI010000267.1:0-1960 GCA_037133835.1 Comamonadaceae bacterium
CTCTTGCGCTCCCGCCCAAACGTGCTCTCCGGTCCGTGGCCGGGTATAAAAACCGTCGCGTCACCCATGGGCCACAAACGCTCAACGATGCTGGAAATCAGTGTCGCGTGGTCACCCTGTGGCAAATCGGTGCGGCCAATCGAGCCGGCAAACAACACGTCACCCACAAAGGCCCGGTTCGCCTCGGCGCTGTAAAACACGACATGACCGGGCGTGTGGCCGGGGCAATGCCGCACCTGAAGCGTGCTGTCGCCCAGGGTCACTGTGTCAAGGTCCGTCAGCCAGCGCGTCGGCTGGAAGGTCATTGCCTGGGCAAAGCCGAACATCTTGCTCTGGGCCGGCAGGCCGTCGATCCAGAATTGGTCTGCCTCTTGCGGGCCGATGATGGGCAGATGGAGTTGTGCCGCCAATTCTCCAGCGCCGCCAGCATGATCGATGTGCGCATGAGTCAGCCAGATCTGACTCAGTGTCACTCCCCGCTGCTTCACCGCGGCCAACAGCGAGTCAAGATCGCCTCCGGGGTCAATGACAGCTGCCTGAAGCGTCTGGTCACACCAGAGAAGCGAACAATTTTGCTGAAAATCGGTGACAGGAATGGTTTGGTAGCGTAGCATTTGCATCACATTCTAGGGCTCAATCGGGTCTCTTGCGCCGGGGCGCCGCCCTGTTCAATTCGTTCCACCATCAGATCGACAAAATTCCCCTCCCCGAGGTCGATACGCACCCGTACCGGCAGGTACTGCAGCGTGGGCGCAAACCACAACTCGGCTGTGATAACGCCGGTCGGATTCGCAATCGGTCTGGGGCGTAGATGAAATGCCGACACCTGTCCAAGTTCGGGCGTCTGCAGCCATTCTTCATCGACAACGTCATAGGTCCACAGTGCGATGCCTTGCGGTCGGGCCAGCCACAGGTTGACCTGTCGACCTACCTTCAATTCCTCTTGACCACTGAAGAACCGGTGGCTGAGTTCAACAAACTGACTGGCCGTATCCTGCAGCCCCGTTGGCTGCGGCAGCTGGACACCGTTATCGAAACTGACAGCAACACCGTCAAATGCCAGTCGCCGCGATCCCCAAGGAAACTGCTCTTCGTAGACCCTTGGCAACAGTGCATCGGCACGAACCTCGCCCTGGCTGGTCAAGGAAACGCGCAACAGCGCCAGACTCAGATCGACGCGCACCTGGTAACGACTTTCTTCACGCTGCCACTGAACACGAGCACTGCCATGCAGATTGCCCCGGTAGAACCCCCCCAAACGATAAGACAGCCTGGTATCGACTGGCCAACCATCTACCGTGGCGACCCTTGGTTCTGGAACTGCCTCGTTTGGCTCTGCAGCCGCCAGCTCGACCTTTCCATCTGGCTTCGCATCCTCGTGCTCCACGGGCATCTGATCAGGGACGACGTCCGCCTTCGTCTCAGCAACGGCTGGCTGCGAGGCGATCACGGGCCCCGCGCGCGGCGACGACCTGACTGCTGGCCTGTGCGGCGGTAGTACTGGAAGTGTGGGCCTGAGGGTCCGGGTGAACATGGGCTCGGCCATCAGCTTCAGATGCTCGCGCTGCGGCAACAGGCTCTGCAATCCGCTGAGCCCGAACAGATGTGCGCAAAGCACGGCCACCAGCATCAACGAAAAACAGAGAGGTCGCGACGGCGCACGCTTCACGGCAGCTGCCCAAAAGCGGGATAGACCAAGGAGAGCGGGATTGCTAAGATCACAGTCCCGATCTTATGCAATCGCAGCAAGGCATCCGATGATCATCTCGCTGATAAATCATTCCAAAGTCATCACTGACGAACAGGTGCAGGTGGTCATTCGGGCCATCAACCGCCAGCTCAAGGAAGACTTTGAGCCGTACTGGAGCTTTTCTGCAACGCTGCGTCTGGAAGGGCCGATCGGGCAGCACCCCAGCCCCAGCAAGTTCGGCGATATGCGCGGTGACGCGGTCCTGTACCT
>JBAXNI010000268.1:0-1956 GCA_037133835.1 Comamonadaceae bacterium
TGCGCGATGCGCGCGTGACCATGATTTACGAAGGCAGCAATGAGATCCAGGCGATCGACCTGCTGGTGCGAAAGGTCCTGCCCGATGGCGCCCTCGCCTTCAACGGCTGGCTGACCGAACTGGGCACCGAACTGGACCCGGCGGCACCGGCGCAAGCGCGCTTGCTGGCGCGGCTGAGCAGCTTGCGCGAGCACACGCGGCGCCTGCTGCAGGCAGCAGCACAGGACGATACCCTGGCCTACTGGGTGGCCGAGGATTTTCTGCGTGCCGTTGGCCTGGCTCTGGTGGACTGGGCCTGGGTACAGATTGCAGGAGGCAGTGATGCCGAAGCACCACGCTGGAAGGCACCCGCGCAGGCAGTGCAGCGCTGGATCATGCCAGAGCTCGACATGCGCCTTGCCATCATCGATGCAGCATTAACTCAGTTCAATTGATGTTTCCGAAATTCATGACACTGTCCCATCGGAACCGATACAGCATGGTCATTGCGGGCTTGACCCGCAATCCAGTGGTGGCGCAGCACTGGATCCCGGATCAGGTCCGGGATGACAGCTGCGAAGTCCGGAAGCTCAATAATCGGTGTGCACCATGACCAAAGCTGTTCCTGCCGCCGAGCCATGTATCGACGAAGTCGATGCGAGCTGCGTCGAAACGCTGCTGGGCTACAACGCACGCCGCGCCGCACTCGCCGTGATCGACGTTTTTCTCCTGCGCATGGCACCCTACAAGCTGCGGCCGGTGGACTTCTCGGTGGCCTCACTCATCGTACACAACCCCGGCATCACGTCGCGCCAGTTGTGCACCACGCTCGGCATCCTGCCGCCCAATTTGGTGGGCATGATCAACGCGCTGGAAAAGCGCGGCCTGATCGGCAAGCGTGCGCATCCGAGTGACGGACGGGCCACCGGACTGCATGCGACAGCGCAGGGCGAAGCCTTGCTGCGGCAGGCTGAAGGCGCAGCGCGCGCGCTGGAGGACGAACTCGCCACCCAACTGACGGCCGCCGAGCGCAAGACACTCATTCGCTTGCTGAAGAAGGTCTACCAATCGTAGCCACCGTTTTGTAGCGGACGACCAGGCGCCCGTCACTGGCGAAACGACGAAACAATTGCCGCAATTGCCGGCCGGCCTGCTGACCGGGCGCAGAGTCCCGCTCCGGCATGTAGGAACGCGAAAAGGCCAGACTGAGCAGGCCCTCTTCGTTCAGCCAGTGTTCATGCGGCCAGCTCAGCTCTGCCGGAAGGCAAGCGCCAAAAAACCCGGGCAGATCACCGCGTTCCTCGTGCTTGAGCAGAGCGTCGCGCCTGCTGCCACCATACTGGTCAAGGATTTCACCGAGCGCAAGGTGCAAAGGGTCGCTGGCGAGACGATCGTTCCAGATCAGCGCCACCTGACCCTGCGGCCGCAAAACACGCAGGAATTCGCAGCGGGCGCGCTCCACGTCGAACCAGTGAAAGGCCTGCGCTGCCGTGATCAGGTCAACCGACGCATCAACCAGAGGCAGTGACTCGGCGCTGCCCGCCGCGCTTCGATAAGCGGGCCAGCGCGCCAGATCCTGATCGGCGGCGCGGCGCATGGCGGCGTTCGGCTCGATCGCCCACACCTCGTAACCACGCTCCAGCAAGCCTTTTGTGAGCAGACCCGTGCCGGCGCCGACGTCAACCACGGTCGCACCAGGCTGCAAGTGACACTGGACGCGAAGTGCTTCAAAGAGTGCCGCCGGATAGTCGGGACGCGAGGCAACATAGTCGGTCACTTTCGCCGAAAAAATCTGCGTCACGCCACCCTCGGGCTCATAGAGGGAGCGCAACTGGGCGCCGGTATCGGTGGTCATCACTGACTTTCCTTATCGATGTTTGCAAGACTCATTACACGGAGTTTGTCATTGCGGGCTTGACCCGCAACCGAGTGGTAGCACAGCACTGGATCCCGTATCGAGTCCGGGATGACAAACTG
>JBAXNI010000269.1:0-1911 GCA_037133835.1 Comamonadaceae bacterium
CGTTCACGACATTGATCAGCGTCTCCACCTGCAGGTTGTCGGCGCTCATGCGGTACTTGTCGGTGGCCTTGAGCAGCGCCGCCACGTCCTGAGCTTGGGCGGCCAGAGCCAGCAAGGCAAAAGTTGCGCTGATGAGGGTTTGAATGGGTTTCATAAAAGTCTCTTGTTAATACTATCGAAGTTGCATGTCATCCCGGACTCACTTTGCTGTCATCCTGGACTCACTTTGCTGTCATCCCGGGCTTGACCCGGGATCCAGTGCCACGCACACACTGGATTGCGGATCAGGTCCGCAATGACAGCCAAGGTCACGTATGCGCCAGTGCGTCCACCACCGGCATGTTGACGGTCTTGCGTGCCACCCAGACCGAGGCCAGCACGGTCAGCGTGATCATGGTCAGCATGGTTGCGAGGTACATCGTCAAGTCAAACGAGATGATGAGCGGGTAGCCTTTGGACTGTCCGGGTGGTGGCGGCATCTCCATGGGCACAAGCAGGAGAAACACGGTGACCGCGATCGCCACCATGGCGCCAGCAACCGTACCCACGCCACCCAGCACCATGCCCTCCAGCCCCAGCGTGCGCAGCAACTGCGAGGGCAGCGTGCCCAGAGCACGCAAGGTGCCGATTTCACGGGTGCGTTCGATGATCGCCATTGCCATCGCGTTGGTAACCACAAAGACAACGATGAGACCGATGATGAGACCCAGGGCGCCGAAGATCCGGTTGTACAGGTCCTTCACCGACTTGTAAAAGAAGGCCTGATCAAGCCAGGTCTGCACCGTCAGCGTCGGGTTCGCTGCAGCAAAGCGCTGTCGGGCCGCATCCGTCATTTCCATGCGGGCCATAAACACACCCAAGCTCGATACGCGCTGCGTATTCAGCAGCTTTTGCGCTGTCGCAATGTCGGTGTAGATGAAGCGCCGGTCCATATCCGGCACGCCGGTCGAGAAAGTGCCTTTCACGCGCACATCCATCGCATTCAGTGCACCCTCGGTCGTGCTGGCCAGCAGGGTTAGACTGCTGCCCGGTTTGGCCTTGAGGCTTTTGGCCAGTCCTTCACCGAGCATGACTTCGGGGTCTTTGCTGCCACTGGACAAGACCTCGCCAGCGGTGACGGTCAAGAACGGCCCTTTCACGGCGAACTCGCTGTCGGGGTCTATACCGGTGGCCATCATGACGGTGGACTTCTCGCCATTGCTGATGAGGCCGCTGAACTCGACGCGCGGCAGCACGTGACGCACTTGCGGATCGGCCAGCAACTGAGTGCGCAGTTCCTGGGCGTTGTCCAGGCCATGCTGCAGAGGTGTGTCCTCGTCCTTGTTGAACTGGTCGGGTTTACCGATGATCAGATGCCCGGTGCTGCGCGCAGCCATCTCCGACAGGCCCTGGTAAGTGGACAGTGCAAAGCCACCCGCCACCAGTATGGCCGCCGTACCAAGTGCCGCAATCGATACTGTCACCAGCGAGCGACGCCGGTTGCGCAGCGTGTTTTGCCAGGCAAATTTCAACCACATCATGTTCATGCCAATCTCCCATCCAAAAGCGCCAGCACACGGTCGCAGCGGCTGCTCAGGCGGCTGTCGTGTGTGGCAATGACAAAGGCGGCACCTTCGGCATGGCCGAGTTCGCGCATGAGTTCGAGCACCTGATCGGCGGTGTGCGAGTCCAGACTGGCTGTGGGCTCGTCGGCAATCACCAGCCGCGGTCGCTTGACCAGCGCGCGGGCAATCGCCACACGCTGGCGCTGCCCACCCGACAAGGCATCAGGCCTGTGCTGGGCATGTTCCAGCAAACCAACCGCTTTGAGCTGCGCTGCCACGCGCTCGCGCCGCTCCGATGCTGGAACTCCGGCGATGAACAGCGGGTAGTCCACGTTCTCTGCCACGGTCATCACCGGCACCAGGTTGA
>JBAXNI010000270.1:0-1907 GCA_037133835.1 Comamonadaceae bacterium
GCTTACCTGATCGACGGAAAAAGCTGCCAAGCATGCGCAACATCCTGGTTGTCAAGACTAACGCCCCGGCGTCGGCGGTGGTTCAAAGGCTGCCGGGCTGCCTGTACTCTTTGTGGAACTGGAGTCACCACCCCCGCAAGCCAGCAGCATCATTGAAGCTATAACGATGGCAAGAAGTTTCATTTTCAATGCAGACCCGGTACTTCAACCCCAATCAGCGTAGCAATGACCTGGGGTGTTGAAACATCGGTGGTCGGTGTAACAGAGCCAACCACCGCCTTGAGCGTGGGCATGTCCGTCGTGGTGTTGTGCATCACTTCGGTGAAATGCTTTGCCACTGCAGTCTGATTATTGAACTGCAATGCGGTATTTCCCCAGGCTGGGTCAGTTAGGGGCATGTTCGCCAGATTACCGAAGATCTGATAGATCGTGTCGCCCCGGCTCCAGACCTTGAGTGCGTCAACTATGTCGTTGACCGCTTGCGTCTTGGTCGCTGCCGACGCGCTGTCCTTGACGACGTTGGCAACCAACAGCGTTGCAAAGTCTGTATTCGACATGGAGTCGGCATAAGTCGATGTGAACTGCGGCTTGGTCGCGAAGATCTCCACAATCTGTTTGACCGTCATCCCAGCGTTGTAAGCATCAGCCATCTGGCCCATGAAGGTGGCTCCCGGTGCTGCGCTAAAGGCAACGACCGAGAAATGATACAGGCTGTCCAGGGTTTGGGTGGTGAACGTGTAATTACTCTCGCCTGCATAGCTGTTGCCTGCCAAGTCCTTGATGGCACCAGCGGCAATTTCCACCTGGTAGCCGCTGAAGATGCCGAGGTCGGCGCTTGGGTTGATGGTCAGGGTACTGCCGGAAATGCTCAGGTTAGTGCTGCTGGCTGCGTCGTAAGTGGCGATGGTTGTGCCTGCAGCAGTTTTCAGGAGAATGTTGCCGCTGCCACGCTGTATTGGTTCACTGAAAGTGAAAACGATGTTGTCGGCAACCCCTACCCCCAAAGCTCCGCCAGTCGGACTGGTGGCCTGGACCGTGGGCGGTGTCATGTCGATGCTGGGTGGCTCAGTGAATGTTGGCACTCGGTTTCTCCGTGGTCAAAGACTAGGGTAAATGTGCGGCGAGAACATTGATGCTGCAAGTATTTTCATGGATAAGCGAGTCAGATCAGCGGTAAGTTTCAATGGTACCAACCGGCGATAGATCTTTGCCTAGCAGCCCCGGGAAATCGCTGCCGTAGCGCGTGACCCTGAAAACCGCGTTCATGTACTGATCGGTCCGATTAGGATCCGTTGGAACCGTACTGCCCTGCGCCAGCGGAGTTGTTGTGACCGGGTTCACGTAGCGCCACACCGTCTCACCGGCAGAAGTTACTTCAAACAGGTTGCCCTTGATGCCCTCTGTGATCAGCGTATTGCCATTGGGCAGGCGTTGCGCCCCCGAAATCTCGGCAGAGTAAAAACTCGCTGGCGGGGTTCCGGTGTACGTCCACAGCGCGGACGCTGGGCCGTAAGCCATCCCACTGGCGATACTGTAATTGCCAGCTGCATCGACGGGGGGAACGATTTCATCGACCGTGGAGTAACCGCGCCCAATGCCGTTGTTGTAGATCAGGATGTTGCCGGCGCCCGGTAGTCCCGGCTCGATCCAGTGCGTGTGATGCTGCTGGTAGAGCTTGCGCTGCGCCGCCGTGCCACGGTCGTACTGCTGTGCGAAACCCCAGCGGTACAGGATGTCGCCGCCTTTACCGCGCGCACCACCGACATGGCTGGCTGACTGCGCAGTTGTCGTGGAATGATCGATCACGAACAACTCGCTGTTGCCTCGGATGCTGATCATGATCTGATCGAGTTGCGTGTTGTAGTCGATGCCGTTGGCGTGATTCCAGAACTGCTGGATCTTGTTGT
>JBAXNI010000271.1:0-1882 GCA_037133835.1 Comamonadaceae bacterium
TCGAATCTGGCACGCCAGGTCCGTTATCAATGACATGCAATTCCAATGCCAACCGGTAGCGCTGCTTGCCAAAAGTTATCTGACGCATCACGCGGGTCTTGAAGGTCAACTCCGCATCACCTTCAGCAATGCGCTCACACAATGCATTCGCCGCATTGTGCGCGATGTTGAGTACCGTTTGTATCAGCTGCTCGTGGTCGCCGCGAAATTCGGGGATGGAGGTGTCGTAATCGCGCACCACCTTCAGCCCTTTGGGAAACTCGGCCACGATTAACGAGCGCACGCGCTCGCAGACCTCGTGGATATTGACGTCAGTAACCATATGCGGCCTGCGGTGCGGCGCCAGCAGACGGTCCACCAGGCTTTGCAAGCGGTCAGCCTCGTGAATGATGACCTGGGTGTATTCAGTCAGATCGGGGGAGTTCATCTCCAACTCAAGCAACTGCGCTGCGCCACGAATGCCACCCAGCGGATTCTTGATTTCATGCGCCAGGTTGCGGATCAGCTCTTTGTTGGTTTGGGCCTGTTCCAGGATCCGCTCTTCGCGGTCCTGGCGGGTCTGCTGCTCCAGGGGCACCAACTCGACGATGATGTCCTCGGCCGGGTCCGTGCGGGTGATGATCACATGCACCGGAAGGGCTTCGTAGCCTACGCGCTTGAGCCAGGCGTCATAGCGCATGGCACCGAACTCATTTTCGACAACCCCCTCAAGCGCGTTTTGCAATTGGCTGGGATCTGTAAATGCCTCGGCAAAGGCTGAGCCGACAATGCTACGACGCGAAATGCCCAACATATCTTCCATTGCAGCATTGGAAAACAATACCTGACCTTTGCGAGTCACCACCGTCACCAGGGTAGCAAGCAAATCAAATGACTGGTAGTTCGCCACGGCAATTTCCCTGCCACGCCCTCCTGGCGTTGTAACTGCTAACTGGCTCAAACTTGCTACCTTCCGCTGGATGCAGTCGAGGAAGCCGGAGCGGGCTGCGCGGGAACACGCGACAACTCGCGTTTGATGCCGGCGATATCGGCATCGTTTCGGGCGATGGCGGCTTTGAGTTCAGCCACACGATCCAAGTACTTCTGGTTATTGCGCGTTTCCGGGCCTTGCCGCTCAGGCTCGCCATTGTTGTATTCCCTGAGCAATTCCGCCTGTTTGGCCTCGGCCTTTTTGAGTTCGGCCTCAAGAATCATGCGGGCATCGGCATCTTTGCTGCGCTGATCGGCCGTATCGGTACGTTGACCGGAGGCAGAAGCCTTAGGCGGCGGCGGTTTGATGGCCTGAATGACGGTCACATTGCCACCAGAGATGAGCTTGCAATTCTTAGCCTGGACGTCCGATACCGTGTTGGTGTACTCGTTGCCACAGCGGTAAATGCGGTCGTCTGCGGCATGCGCCGAAAGCAAGCCTAAAGAGACAAAGAGGAGCAAAAATACAAATTTCATTTTCAGTCCACCCATGGCGAATGCCGGGTCAGGCAAGCAGTATGCGCCAAAAATTTGGACCTACGTGCTTCAGCGAGGCAAGCCGCTCGGCATTGCCGCAAAAGTAGCTAAAGCCCAACAAAAAAGGACTGCCAGAGCAGTCCTTTTTGTTGTCGCGTCCGTAGGGCAGACGCAACGCGTAGTCCCTACTACAGGGAGAAGTACATGTCGAATTCGACAGGGTGCACCGACATGCGGTAACGGGTGACTTCGGACATCTTCAGTTCGATGTAGGCATCGATCATGGAGTCAGTGAACACGCCGCCCTTAGTCAGGAACGCGCGGTCCTTGTCCAAGTGCTCGAGCGCCTGGTCGAGGCTGTGGCACACGGTTGGCACCAATGCATCTTCCTCGGGAGGCAGATGGTACAGGTCCTTGGTGGCTGCTTCGCCGGGAT
>JBAXNI010000272.1:0-1823 GCA_037133835.1 Comamonadaceae bacterium
CCGAGCAGCCGCTGCTGGGATTTATCTCGCTGGTGGCGCCGGCGATTGCGCTGGGCAATTGCGTGATTGCCGTACCTTCCGAAGCGCATCCACTCTCGGCGACCGATCTGTACCAGGTGCTCGACACCTCGGATCTGCCCGGTGGTGTGCTCAACATCGTCACCGGCAGCGCCGACGAACTGGCGCGCGTGCTGGCCAGCCACAGCGATGTCGATGCCGTCTGGCGGCACGACGGATCGACGGCGGGTTGTGCCGAGGTCGAGCGTCTGTCGGCCCAGTCGCTCAAGCGCACCTGGGTGGGCGGCGGCAGAGGGCGTGACTGGTATGACGCGGCCCAGGCCGCTGGCCGACCCGTGCTGGCGCATGCGAGCCAGGTCAAGAACATCTGGATTCCCTACGGGGTCTGAGTCGTGATCTTGCTGCCCCAGGAAATCATCCGCAGGAAGCGCGACGGCGCCACCCTGAGCCGCGCCGAGATCGAGTTCTTTGTCCGCGGCATCACCGACGGCAGCGTCAGCGAGGGCCAGATTGCGGCCTTTGCCATGGCAGTCTATTTCAGGGACATGGTCATGGAGGAACGCGTGGCCCTGACGCTGGCCATGCGTGACTCGGGTCAGGTGCTGGAGTGGCGTTCACTCGACCTGCCGGGTCCGGTCATGGACAAGCATTCCACCGGTGGTGTGGGTGATGTGGTCTCGCTGCTGCTGGGGCCCATGGTGGCGGCCTGTGGCGGCTTTGTCCCCATGATCTCGGGTCGCGGCCTTGGGCACACCGGCGGCACGCTCGACAAGTTCGACGCCATACCGGGTTATTGCAGCACACCCGACATCGACAAGTTCCGCCACGTGGTCAGGAAAGTGGGCGTGGCCATCATTGGACAGACAGCGCAACTGGCACCGGCCGACAAGCGGGTCTATGCGATCCGCGACGTCACCGCGACGGTCGAGTCGGTGCCCATGATCACGAGCTCCATCCTGTCCAAAAAGCTCTCGGCGGGACTGGACTTTCTGGTCATGGATGTGAAGGTGGGTTCCGGGGCCTTCATGGCCAGTTACGAGAAGTCGCTGGAACTGGCGAACAGCATTGTCAGCGTCGGCAGCGATGCTGGTTTGCCCACCTCAGCGCTGCTGACCGACATGAACGAATCGCTCTCGCCCAGCGCCGGCAATGCGCTGGAGGTCCACCTCGCGCTGGACTACCTGTGTGGTCGCTCGCGACCGGCGCGTCTGCATGAGGTGACGATGGCGCTGTGCGCCGAGATGCTGCTGCTCGGCCGTCTTGCCGACAACATGGAACAGGCGCGAGAGCGCTTGCAGGCGGCACTGGATGGCGGTGCGGCGGCCGAGCGCTTTGCGCGCATGGTGAGTGCGCTGGGCGGCCCGGCTGACCTGCTGGAACGCCCCGATGCTTATCTGGAGGCGGCGCCTGTGAAGACAATCGCTACAGCGCAGCGATCAGGCTTTGTGCAAGCTTGTGATTGCCGTAGCCTGGGGCTCACGGTGCTGGGTCTGGGCGGTGGTCGCAGCCGGCCGACAGACAGCATTGATTTTGCGGTGGGACTGAGTGAACTGGTGCAGATTGGCGATCACGTTAAGGCGGGTCAGCCGCTGGCCATGGTTCATGCACGCACTGCGGCGGCGGCACAGCAGGCGGCGCGCGAACTGCAGTCGGCCTACCAGATCGGCGACACCGCACCCGTTGCAGGGGCCGTCGTCTATAGCCGGATTGGCAGCGCCGGTGCTAAGGCTTGAGCTGATACAAAGCCGAACCGTCGCCGTTGTCCTTCAGCCACTGAATGTCCGGGTGCCTGGCAAGGTGCTTCT
>JBAXNI010000273.1:0-1820 GCA_037133835.1 Comamonadaceae bacterium
TGCTGATGCTCAGCGTGGGTGACGCCGTGCGCGCCTTCATCAACAAGGAACTCGCAGTGCTCGGCAGCAACCAGCTGATCGTGCAACCTGGTACACCGACCGAAGGCGGTGCGCGCCGGCGCACCAACGAGTCGCCGACGCTGACCATCGAAGATGCTGTCGCCATGAGCCATCTGCCGAGTCTGCGCGGCGCGGCGCCCACACTGCAGGGCTTCTTCCAGATCCTGTACGGCGACGACAACAGCAATACCGTGGTGCTGGGCGTGACACCCGACATGTTTGCGCTGCGCAACTGGAAGGTCGAACGCGGCGTGGCCCTGGCCGACAGCGATGTGCGATCCGCGAATCGGGTCATCGTGATCGGCTCCAATGTGGCCGCCACTTACTACTACCGGCGCGATCCGATTGGCCAGACGCTGCGCGTGGATGGCCGGCCCTTCACCATCATCGGCGTCCTGGCGGGCAGCGGCCGCACACTGGACGGCACGGATCTGGGTGAACTGATGGTGGTTCCCATCACGGCCATTCCGGTGCGCATGCCGCGACCCCGCACCGTGCATTACATCAATGCTCAGGCCAAGGATGAAGCCAGCATGAAGGAAGCCGAGCGTGACATTGCCGAACTGCTGCGCGACCGGCACCGCATCACCGGCAGCAAGCTCGATGACTTTCAGATCACCAATCTGGCCAGCATCGCGCAGACCGGAGAAGCCATTGGTGCCGGATTGTCGATTGGCCTGGGCGTCGTCGGCGCGATTTCACTGATTGTGGGCGGCATCGGCATCATGAATATCATGCTGGTCAGCGTGAGCGAGCGCGTGCGCGAGATCGGCATTCGCATGGCGATCGGCGCCAAGCCGATGCACGTGCTGGTGCAGTTTCTGAGTGAGGCCGTGGTGATGTGCATCCTGGGCGGCATGATCGGCGTCGCGCTGGCCGCCCTGGGAGCCTGGGGCGTCAACAGCACGGGCAAATTCGAGATGGCACTGGGCGCAAGCCATGTGCTGACCGCTGTTTTGTTCTCCACCGGTGTCGGCCTGTTCTTTGGTTTCTACCCGGCGCGACGCGCGTCCCGTTTGTTGCCGATCGAGTGTCTGCGGCAGGATTAGCTTTTTGACTGACGGTTGAGGCGCATAGCGTGCAGGGTGGATCTGGCCGCCGGGACACTCAGCTCCGCGGCTGTCCTCCGTCCTGCGGACTCCCCCTTTATGCCGCTGCGCTAAGCGCCCCAGCAGCCAGATCCTTGGCATGGTTTTGTCATTGCGCCCGTCTTTGTCATTGCGGGCCTGACCCGCAATCCAGTGGTGGTGTGACACTGGATCCCGGATCAAGTCCGGGATGACAAACTGGCCGTTCGGGGTGACAAACTGGACGTCCGGGGTGACAAACTGGACGTCCGGGATGGCAAGACCGCAGGCCGGAGGACATTCCCGGAGTCACCCACTGCGGTGCGCTTGCCCAACGCCGCTTCGTCGGATATTGGCCACAATGCGGTCGACCTGCGGCAGCGCATGGGCAAAGAACTGTTTGAAGCCGGAGCACAGGTAATTGAGCCCCGCCTCACCGTCATTGGTGCGCAGGATGCGGTTCTTCGGGCACTCGCCCCAGCAGTCGCTCAGGTAGGCACACTCGCGGCATTGCCGGGGTAGCGTTTCATTCTTGGCGTAGCCGAACTTGACCTGATCCCGCTTCAAGGCCGTTTCACCCAACTGCCCTACGCGAATGTTGCCGATGCGGTATTCCGGATAAACGTAGTGATCGCACGAATAGACGCTGCCATCGTGCTCGATCGCCAGACCCTTGCCGCAGACCTCGCTGTA
>JBAXNI010000274.1:0-1804 GCA_037133835.1 Comamonadaceae bacterium
ATGGTGAGCAGCCAGAGGTTTCGGTTCATGTGTGAGCTTGATGTTGCGCAGGAAGTGAGGCCCATTTTCGCTGTAAACTTCATGACATGAAATTTTGTCTGCTTGACAGGGCAGGCAGCGACACACCCGTTGTGGGTGGTTCAACCCCAAAGCATGATGAATTCCATTTCTGACAACTCCCGCTCGCCAGCGGCGCAGCCTGCTGTTGCGCCCATGGAACTGGTTTGTCCGGCGGGTAGTCTGCCGGCCCTGAAAGCCGCCGTTGACAATGGAGCCGACTGTGTTTACCTGGGCTTTCGCGACGCTACCAATGCGCGCAATTTTGCCGGCTTGAACTTTGACGAAGCCGCCATCAACACGGGCATCCGCTATGCCCATGAGCGTGGCCGCAAGGTTTTTGTGGCGCTCAATACTTATCCACAAGCTGCCAGTCCCGAAGTCTGGCGCAGCGCGGTGGACCGCACGGCGCAGAGTGGCGTTGACGCCGTGATTCTGGCGGATCCGGGCCTGATGGCCTATGCTGTCAAGACGCATCCCAGCTTGCGGCTTCATCTGTCGGTGCAAGGGTCGGCTACGAACTATGAAGCGCTGAATTTTTACCATGAGCACTTTGGCATTTCGCGCGCCGTTTTACCGCGTGTGCTGTCGCTGACCCAGGTCGAGCAGGTACTTGAAAAAACGCCGGTCGAGATCGAAGTGTTCGGATTTGGCAGCCTGTGCGTCATGGTCGAGGGACGCTGCGCGCTCTCAAGCTACGTGACGGGCGAGGCCCCCAATACCAACGGCGTCTGCTCACCACCCAAAGCGGTCCGCTGGGTCGAGACAGCGCAGGGGCGCGAGTCCAGACTCAATGGTGTCCTGATTGATCGCTATGAGAGCGGCGAAAACGCCGGCTATCCGACTCTGTGCAAAGGCCGTTTCGACGTGGGCAACGAGCATAACTACTACGCAATCGAGGAGCCGACCAGCCTGAACACGCTCTCGCTACTGCCCCAACTGATGAAGATGGGTGTGCGCGCCATCAAGATCGAAGGGCGTCAGCGCAGCCCGGCCTATGTGGCGCAAGTCACCAAGGTCTGGCGCGAAGCGATCGACAGTTGCCGAGACAACCCGCACCGCTACTCTGCCAAGCCGGCCTGGATGAATGATCTGGACAAGGTCGCCGAAGGTCAGCAGCACACGCTGGGGGCGTATCACCGACCATGGAAATGAAGATCTCACTCGGTCCCTTGCTGTATTACTGGCCGCGCGAGACGGTGCTCGGCTTTTACGAAGCCATCGCCAAGACCCCGGTTGATATCGTTTACCTCGGCGAGGCTGTCTGCTCACGCCGGCGCGAACTGCGGCTGGCCGACTGGCTCGGCATTGCGGCAAGCCTCACCGAGGCTGGCAAGGAAGTGGTTCTGTCAACCCAGGTGCTGATTGAATCGGGTTCCGACGTGACTTTGCTGCACAAGATCGCCGAAATGTCGATTCATGGCGACTTCATGGTCGAAGCCAATGACATGGGCGCCGTGCATTGCCTGGAGGGCAAAGTGCCTTTTGTGGCGGGCCCGCACCTCAATATTTACAACCTGCCGACGCTGCAGTGGATGGCAGCGCTGGGTATCCAGCGCTGGGTGATCCCGATGGAGATGGGGCGTGACGACCTCCAGTTGCTGCAACAGGGTCGACCCGATGGCCTGCAGACCGAAGTCTTCGCTTATGGCCGCATGCCGCTGGCTTTTTCTGCGCGCTGTTTTACGGCGAGGCATTACAACCTGCCCAAGGACGACTGCCAGTTCCGTTGCATCGATCATGCCGA
>JBAXNI010000275.1:0-1769 GCA_037133835.1 Comamonadaceae bacterium
CCAGATAGTCGCTTTCGTCGTCATGATTCAAGTCCTCGAAAGAAACCAGCTGGTAGCCGCGCGCATCCTGCAACATCTTCTGATAGTCCCCGAGCGCAACATCCAGTTCACGGGCCACCTCCCGCTCGGATGGCGGGTGCCCAAGACGTTGTTCGAGTTTGGCAATCGCGCCCTCGATGCGACGCAAGTCGCGCCGGAAACTGCGTGGCAGCCAATCTACCTGGCGCAGACCATCAAGCATCGCACCCCGGATGCGTTGCGCTGCATAGGTCTCAAACTTGGCTCCATGCGACTCCTCGTAGAGGTTGATTGCGTCAAGCAGGCCCAGCATGCCGGTTTGAATGAGGTCGTCAATTTCAACGCTCGCGGGCAGTTTGGACATCATGTGATAAGCGATACGCTTGACCAGCGGCGCGTATTGCGTCAGGTACTGAGTCGTGTCGCGGGTTGCAGCGGCTGTATACATGCTGATCCTGGTGAGTGCTTTACGCCGCAGCGGTGCGCTGGTTGTTCGAAGATATGACGCGGCTCATGATGTCGCCGAGCCCACCAATTCCGTCCTCGCCCCGCGGCCAGGCCGCGATGGCCTGCGCCATTCCGCGAAAGCTCGCGGCCGCGGCTGCCGCCGGAAATGCGGTGACGACTGGCAGGCCCAATCGCGCCGCGTGCTGCAACTTCTCATCAGGTGGCACATGCCCGATGAAATCGAGCGAAACCCGCAGGTATCGTCGAGCGACTGTGGCCATATTGCTGACAATCGTTCGAGCCATGTTTTCGCTGGCGACGTTGCTGACCAGCACATGGAATTCGTGGCGCGCAAATTCATTGTTGAGACGCTTGATCAAGGCGTAGCCGGCCGTGATTTCCCGCGCACCGCCCCCGGCAAGAACGACCACCTCCCGGACTCCCGTGCCGCACGACAGCAGCGAACTGGCCTGACCCGAGGCCGATTGCACCAGCAGCGTGTCTACCGGAACGCTCAAACGACCGAACCGTTCTACCAGGCGCCGCTGTTCGCGTTCGGACAATTCGGATAGCAAACCCCTGCAGTGTGCCAGCGACAGTACGCGAATGCCAGCCGGACCCGTCACGATCATGTCGTCGAGTTCCCGCCGTCCGGCGATCACTTCGCCAAGATCAAATCGTGGCTTCAAGCCGAGCGCACCGGTGATGCCGCGTGCACCGGTCTGCTCATCGAGGATCAGAACATCCCGACCGAGTTCTGCAAGCGCTCCCGCAAGATTGACGATGGCACCGGGCTGGTCACTGCCATCCCTACTGACGGAAACGACCTGCAGCCCGCTGCGGTCAATCAAACGACGCAAGCCTTCGGCCTGATCAGTGCCTGCTCTAGACAAGTTGAGCTCCTGTCATGGCCGTGCTTGAAGTTGCGGTGGCCACCATCAATTGACATTCAGGCGCGTCGAGATGATGAGCCGAAGGCTTCTGGACCGGGTGTAACGCGCGCGTCAGCAAGTCTTCCCGGTCTGGCAGATGCAGATCCTCGGGGACGCGCTGTCCGTTCGTGACATAGTGCAGCAAAAGCCGATGCCGAATGGCGACGTCAAGAACAGTGGCGTTGCCCACTGCCTCGTCAAGTTTGGTGATGATGCAACCATGCAAGCCACCGTCGCCGTACACGCGCACTACGTCATCGAGCGTTTCGCCGTTGCAGGTTGCATTGAGCAGCAACAAACGCTGCACGTCGGTCCCTGGCGCAGACAACAGGGCATGTTGTTCGGCCACCATTTCGTCGCGTTGGCCCATGC
>JBAXNI010000276.1:0-1753 GCA_037133835.1 Comamonadaceae bacterium
TGATCTTTCACAACGATGTGTTCAGCCTGGGCAATCAGAACAACGATGTCGCGGCATTCAAACCGATATTCCTGGACGGCGAACTGGTCGCATGGACGGCCGTCAAGGGGCACCAGGCCGACATCGGCGGCAACGTTGCCGGCGGTTACAACCCGAACGCGGTGGAAGTCTGGCAGGAAGCGTTGCGCATCCCTCCGGTGAAGGTGGTGGAGCGCGGCAAGCTGCGCAAGGACGTGTGGGGCCTGATCTTCGCGAATGTGCGGCTCGACATCGTGCAGCACGACATGAAGGCCGAAATGGGCGCATGCACTGTGGGCGAGCGCAGGCTGCTCGAACTGCTCAAGAAGTACGGTCGGCCCAGTTTCGAGTTGCACAAACAGGCCTTGTTCGAGGCGACGCGCAAGATGATGGAGGCAGAGATTGCAAAGATCCCGCAGGGCCAGTATGCGGGTGAAGGCTATGTCTACTACGACGGCCGGCACCCGGGCTCCAAGTTCACCATCCGCGTGGACATTACCGTGGGGGAAAAGAGCATCAAGTTTGACTACTCGCGCACCGACGCGCAGACCAACGGCTTTGTCAACGGCACTTTCACATCCAGCGCTTCAGCGACCATCCTGACGCTGCTGCAGATGGTGAACCCGGATATCCCGCACAACGAAGGCATGGTGCAACCGATAGAAATCATCATTCCAGAGGGAACCATCCTGAACGCCGCCTACCCCAAGGCGACAACTTTCGGCAACCACCTGTGTCCACCCAACGCCGACGCGATTCAGCGCGCGCTGGCCCCGGTGATGCCGGAGCGGGTGACCGCCGGCTGGAACAACCTGCTGGCGTCACTCACCACCGGCATCGACCCGCGCAGCAACGAAAAGTACGTGGACATCGGTTTCATGGGCTTGAAGGGCGGTTCCGGGGCCATGCAGGGCACCGACGGCTACGACCACATCGGCATGATCGATGCTTCGGGTGGAGTGCTGGATCAGGATTACGAAATGTTCGAGCAACAAACGCCGCACACGCTGATCAAGCACGAACTGTTGCCCGACTCGGCCGGCGCGGGTCGGTGGCGCGGCGGCTTGGGTGTGGAAACGATCTTTCGCATTGGCTCCGCCGACACACAACTGGTGACCTTTGGCGATGGCGACTTCGAGCCCGCCTTTGGCTTGTCCGGCGGCAAGGATGCAGGGCTCAATTTCATCCGCCTCACCTACCCCGACGGCACAACCGTGGTGCCCAGGAACAAGGATCTGATTACCGGTGTGCCAATGGGCACGCTCTACCATCAGGTGGCCAGTGGCGGCGGCGGCTATGGCGACCCGCTGCTGCGCGACCGCGCACTGCTGGCGCAGGAAGTTCGCAATGGAGTGATCACGCCAGAGGCTGCAGCGCGCGACTATGGACTTTGAACTCAGCCCCGATCAGCGCGCCGTGCGCGACACGTTTGCCCGCTTTTGCGACGAGCGGATCGCGCCTCAGGCGGCCTCTCTGGACGAAGCCAGGGCGTTTCCGCACACCCTGTTTCAGGAACTTGGCGCACTGGGAGTTTTTGGAATGCGCTACCCCGAGGAGGTGGGTGGCACTGGCATGGCGTTGACGGAATTCTGCCTGGCGCTGCAGGAAGTGGCGCGCGGCTCCATGTCGCTGGCTGGCGCCGTGGCGATGCAGTCACTCATGGGCACCAAGTTCCTGCATATGCTGGGCAATGCAGACATCCTGGAGCGCCTGTTCAAGCCGGCCTTGCGTGGCG
>JBAXNI010000277.1:0-1750 GCA_037133835.1 Comamonadaceae bacterium
CTCGCGGTCAAGAGGGCTGTTTGCCCCCTCTGCCGCCCGGCGGGGCGGCAGAGGATTGAGAGTGTGAGCGGGGAAACTCACCATTCACCGGTCTGAACCCGAGTCGCCACCTCGTAATCCTCAAAAATCTCGATCTCGGCAAGCTTGACACGCATACCCAGCACGCCACGTAATTTGCCGCGTCGGCTCATGTGACTTGAAGTGCGCCTGGCAGGCTAAGAGTTGCTAGCCAGTAAAACATGGATGATTCGTCCGGCTTGGCCATCTTTGCCTTTCAAACGCACACGCAGTTCAACCGACTGACCGTCCTTGGGCATCACACCACGCAAGCGCAGCGCGCCAGCATCCAGTGTGACCCAGGCTGGCAAAGCCTGCCCGCTAGCCAAGGCTGCAGATTCAACCCCCTCGCCAGCGAGGAAACCTTCCAGAGGTGCGTCAAAGAACTTGCCGGTCTGTGTGGCTATCATCAACGGAGCATTCACCGGGAATATTTCCAGACCCGCACTTGACATTTGAGGTGCAGGACGATCCGCTCCCACGGCAGCAGCAATACTGAAGGCGGGCACAGGTGGCGCATCAATACCGGCAGTCGGCTGCGCGGCAAACACCGCTGTCGATCCGGCTGCCAGCGGCAGCGCAAACTCGTTGTCGGTCACGATCCTGGCATTGGTGATGTAAAGGTTGCCATTCGCGTAGGCAATTTCAGGCGGGTAGGTTTCGTAAGTGGAGTTAATCTTGCGGAAGTTGTTATCCAGTCCATCCAGACGATATTCCAGATTCGGATTCAAGTCGTATACCAACCAGCGGCTATTCGGTGTCGTGATGGCGCGGGGGCCATTCAGATTGCGGAATGCGCCATCAGAAATCAGTACCACCGCTTCCGTGCCAATGCCACGGGCGACGACGTTTTGCCTCAGGTTCATGTCACCCTGGGCACGAACCCAGGCACGGCCACCGGCATCGATGCCAGACTTGCCAGCAACCGTACCAATGTCAAGCGCACCGGCTTCCAGATAGTTCAGATCACGGCCTGTTTGGGCGGCCAGCAATTGGACACGATTGCCCGCTTGCAACAGGCTGGCATCACGCCCGGTCTTGATGAATGCCCCGCCATTCGCTGTGACAGAACCAGACGTCTGAAGCAGGTCGCGACCTGCTGCCAGCCAGACCTTACCCGTGCCACTTGCCACATTCGCGCCGAGCGTCACATCGTCAGGTCCCGCCGTAGCAGAAAGCGTGATGTCGTTGTTTGATGTCGTCACACCGCTCAAGTCAACTACCGAATTGTCCAGACTGCTCGTCGCATTCACAGCCGTAACCGTGCCGATGTTCAAGCTACCGGCCAATTGATTGACAAACACTGCGCCTGCACTAGGGCCGCCGCTGGTGAGGACAGCCAAATTGGCCACACCGCCACCAATATCAATGCCATTGGTGGCGGTCCCGACAGCACCACCGGCCTTGATCAGGACATTGCCCGCTGTCTGCAACTCGACTGATGTGCCAGTTGGCGAGTTACTGGCAATATTGCGCCCCGCCACCAATTGCAAAGTTCCGGTGTCAGACTTGATCCTGGCTGAATTGATGTTGATGTCAAATCCATTGGCCGTGCGCACATCAACGGATCCGGTGCCGCTTGCAGAGATGTCTTTGGCAACGGTCAGAATTCCTGCCTGGCTAGTCAACGTGACGCCGGCATTTGCTGCTGTGGTGCTCAGTCCGTCTTTGTTGGCTGCTGCGATATCGACAG
>JBAXNI010000278.1:0-1694 GCA_037133835.1 Comamonadaceae bacterium
ACCTGCTCGGCCAGGTGGCGTTTGCCATGGCCGTGCACGACATCCGCTACTACCTGAACGGCATCTTGTTTGTTGCTGAAGGCAAACAACTCAGCTTGGTTGCTACCGACGGTCACCGCCTAGCCTTTGCATCGGCCACGCTGGACGTAGAAGTACCCAAGCAGGAAGTTATCCTCCCTCGCAAAACCGTGATTGAACTGCAGCGCCTTTTGAGTGACACGGACGGCGCCATCGAAATGCAATTCGCCAATAATCAGGCTAAGTTCAGCTTCGACGGTATGGAGTTTGTGACCAAGCTGGTTGAGGGCAAGTTCCCTGACTACAACCGCGTCATCCCCAAGAACCACAAGAACAAGATTACGCTGGGCCGCACGGCTTTGCTTTCTACCCTTCAGCGAACGGCAATTCTGACGAGCGACAAATTCAAGGGCGTACGTCTGAACATCGATCCCGGCAGCTTACGCGTCGCATCCAACAATGCCGAACAGGAAGAAGCCGTGGACGAGCTCGACATTGATTACGGCGGCGACAGCATCGAAATCGGTTTTAACGTGACCTACTTGATTGACGCCCTGGCGAACATGAGCCAAGACATGGTTTCGGTGGAGCTAACGGACGGCAACAGTTCGGCGCTTTTCACCATCCCCGATAACGCGACCTTTAAATACGTCGTGATGCCCATGCGGATTTGAGTGACCACGCACCCGGTATGAACAGACACAAACCCCCGCACAGCGGGGGTTTGGTCATTCCAGAGTTTGAGATTTTGTGAGAGAAGTGAGCCATGACTGAGAACAACAAGCCCGATTCGAACCCCGAAAACGGCGCAAATAGCGGCCTTGAGGGCGTGCACACCGGCGAAGGCGGCGCAGAAAGCTCCAATTTCCAACCCACCATTGATGCCCATCAAGTCGGCGCTTCTGAGGCCTATGGCGAGGGCTCGATTCAAATTCTTGAAGGTCTAGAGGCTGTGCGCAAGCGCCCCGGCATGTACATCGGAGACACGTCGGATGGTACAGGTCTGCACCACCTGGTGTTTGAGGTCGTGGACAACTCGATTGACGAGTCACTGGCCGGTCACTGCGACGATATTCTGGTCACCATTCACTCGGACAATTCCATCAGCGTGGTCGATAACGGACGCGGTATTCCCACCGGCGTGAAGATGGACGACAAGCACGAGCCCAAGCGCTCGGCGGCCGAAATTGCGCTCACCGAGCTGCACGCCGGCGGCAAGTTCAACCAAAACAGCTACAAGGTCTCCGGCGGCCTGCACGGCGTGGGCGTGAGCTGCGTGAACGCACTGTCCAAAATGCTGCGCCTGACGATTCGGCGCGACGGCAAAGTGCATGTGATGGAGTTCAGCCGCGGCTTTGTGCAAAACCGCCTGCTCGAAACCCAGGATGGCGTAGAAGTCTCGCCCATGAAGGTGATTGGCAACACCGAAAAGCGCGGCACCGAAGTGCACTTCTTGCCCGACACCGACATCTTTAAA
This sequence comes from Comamonadaceae bacterium, assembly GCA_037133835.1. Classification (GTDB taxonomy): domain Bacteria; phylum Pseudomonadota; class Gammaproteobacteria; order Burkholderiales; family Burkholderiaceae_C; genus Rhodoferax. The sequence goes on from JBAXNI010000278.1 coordinate 1,496, forward strand.
GAGAACAACGACTTTCACTACGAGATTTTGAGCAAGCGCCTGCGCGAACTCAGCTTTTTGAACAACGGCGTGCGCATTCGCCTCAAAGACGAGCGCAGCGGCAAGGAAGACGACTTCTCGGGCGCCGGTGGCGTCAAGGGCTTTGTCAACTTCATCAACAAGGGCAAGACGGTGTTGAACCCCAACATCTTCCACGCCA
>JBAXNI010000279.1:0-1684 GCA_037133835.1 Comamonadaceae bacterium
ACAATGAAACGCAGATTGCCTGCCACGCCCCAGATCAGGGTCGTGGCGGCCAGGGAGATTTGACCGAGTCTATCGCTCCACAAACGCAGGTTGCAGGTCCAGAAGTCGGGCAGCAAGGACGTGATGCGCCGCGGCATGGGGCGCATTTCGACCCCGGTCTGCGGGATATGGGTGTTGAACCAGGCAGCCACCAGATAAACAAATATCAGGACACTGATAGCGGCTTCGGGCGCCGTATCAATGCCGGTATCGAGCAGGGGAAAGTCAAATGACAGGAGCAAAGGCGCGAGCACCGACCCGACCAGTTGCCCCCCGAGCAGGACGCCCAGAATGATAGAAGCGATGGTCAGGCCTTCAATCCAGCCGTTCGCCTTGACCAGTTGTGAGGCGGGCAGCAACTCAGTGAGGATGCCATATTTGGCGGGCGAGTAGGCTGCGGCACCGAGGCCCACAATCGCATACGCCATCAGGGGATGTGTGCCAAACAGCATCAGCAGGCAACCCCCAACCTTGATGAAATTGCTGATCAGCATGACCCGGCCTTTGGGCATGGAATCCGCGAAGGCGCCGACGAAAGGTGCAAGTACCACGTAGAACAGCGCAAACATCGGTACCAGTGCGGCTTGTTGCCATTCAGGTGCATTGCTGCTCCTGAGTAACTGGACCGCTGCGACAAACAACGCGTTGTCCGCCAGCGAGCTGAAGAACTGCGCCGACATGATAATAAAGAAGCCGCGTTTCATTGTCTGCAGAGGCGCATCAGCGTGGCTGACACGATGGAAGGAATATAGGGGTCTTGACAGGTCTTGCGACGATGCCGGGTTATAGCACGTCTGTAGCTGTCAAAATCGGGACTGCTGTCCCTTATGCTTGCTAGCACCATGCCACGTCCGATTCTTGCCACCATCCATAGCGCCGCCCTGCGGCACAACCTGACACGCTGCCGCGCTCAGGTCGCAGACTCCCGGCTCTGGGCCATCGTCAAGGCCAACGCTTATGGGCACGGCATCGAACGCGCCTTTGAGGGCTTGCGCGCCGCCGACGGCTTTGCCCTCCTGGATCTGGATGAAGCACAGCGCGTGCGCGATTTGGGCTGGCGCGGCCCAATCCTGTTGCTCGAAGGTGTTTTTGAATTGCGCGACCTTGAGCTGTGTTCGCGGCTCGACCTCTGGCACACGGTGCACTGCAATGAGCAGATCGACATGCTGGCCAGCCACAAGACCAATGTGCCGCACCGGGTCTTTCTGAAGATGAACTCCGGAATGAACCGGCTTGGCTTTACGCCGGAGCGCTATCGCAGCGCCTGGACACGATTGAATGCGCTGCCACAAGTGGATGAGATTTCACTGATCACGCATTTCAGTGACGCCGACGGCGAACGCGGTGTGGCCTCTCAGATGGCGGTCTTTGCGTCCGTCACCAGGGACCTGCCGGGTGAGCGCTCGGTCTGCAACAGCGCCGCCGTCTTGCGCCACAGCGGGTTTGCGTCTGACTGGGTGCGACCGGGCATTGCCCTTTACGGCAGTGCGCCAGACTTTCCACAGCACACTGCCAAGGACTGGGACTTGCAACCCGCCATGACACTGGCGACAAGAATCATCGCCACGCAGGATCTGGTGCCTGGCGACAGCGTGGGCTATGGCTCCACCTTTGTTGCCGATCACGCCATGCGCATCGGCATCGT
>JBAXNI010000280.1:0-1671 GCA_037133835.1 Comamonadaceae bacterium
CTCTGCCACTCCCGGCTTCAAATGCGCTTCAAGCGATCTATGCCTTGCAGCACCTGGTTGGCTGAAATATCGCTCAGGCAGCGCGTGTGGCCGAATCGGCAGTTGCGCTCAAAGCAGGGCGCACAGTCGAGCGCGGGCTGGTAGTTGGGCGTATTCTTGAGCCAAAGCACGCTGGACCTGGCATTGAGTGGTGGTGTGTGCAGTGGACTGCTGGAGCCAAAGATTGCCACCTGCCTCACGTCCAGCGCAGCGGCGACATGCATCAAGCCTGAATCATTGCTGATCGTGCACTGCGCGGCGGCTATCAAATGAAAGGCTTGTGCAAGCGATGTCTTGCCGGCCAGGTTGATGCATTTGCCAGATTGCAGCGCGTTGACCGGGCCGGCAATCTCATCGCACATTGCGTGTTCCTTGGCCGAGCCCAGCAGTACGGCTGGTTGGTCCAGACAGCGCGCCAGTTCAGCAAAATGACTCGTCGGCCAGCGCTTGGCCGCGCCGAATTCGGCACCTGGAGCAATTACATAGTAACCGGCCCGCCGCAGGCCCAGCAACTTCAGCGTCTCGTCGGCAGCGACCGGGTCGGCTTGCAGCCGCGGCCGGTCGCCATCAAGGTTGAGCTCGCCACTGATCGCCGAGTAGAACGCCACCATGGGTGGTCGCTGATTCCTTGCCGGATTTTGCAGACGTCGTGTCAGCAGTCCGAAGCGCGCCTCGCCCAGGTAACCCACGCGTTGCGGGATGCCCGCCAGAAACGGCAACAGTGCGCTCTTGAGGGAGTTGGGGCAGACATAGGCGCAATCAAAGCGGCCCTTGATTCTCCGTGCCAGACTGAGCCTGGCCTTCCATTGCAGGCCGCCATGGGCAAAGGGCAGTTCGATGACCTCAGTGACTTGTGGCATCAATTCGTAAACCGGTGCCACCCAGGGCAAGGCAGCCACCGTCAGGCGCTCGCCGCGCGCGGCCAGGCGACGCAGCAACGGCTCGGTCATCACCGCGTCGCCTATCCACTGAGGCGCGACGATCAGGCTGTCAGCGCCCGGCTTCATCGCCACTCAGTGATGAGCGTCGAAGTGCTCGCCTTCCTTGAGCTGGTAAACGCTGCCGCAATACGGACACTTGGCCTGACCGCTATGGGCCACGTCTAGGTAGACCTTGGGGTGGCTGTTCCACAGCTTCATGTCGGCCAGCGGACTCGGGCAGAACACGCCGCCCTGGTTGTTCAGGTCTTTGGCCAGCAGTTGAATTACGGACTTGCTCATGACGATACCTTTGTCAGCCAGTGTGAATACTTCGGGTTGCGACCATTGACGATGTCAAAGAACGCGCTCTGGATCTTCTCTGTGATGGGACCGCGCGAACCACTGCCGAGTTCGATGCGGTCAAGCTCCCGGATCGGTGTCACTTCGGCCGCCGTGCCGGTGAAGAAGGCTTCGTCACTAATGTAGACCTCATCGCGCGTGATGCGTTTCTGGATCAGTTCAAGGCCGAGGTCCTTGCAGATGTGGAACACCGTATTGCGCGTGATGCCGTTCAGCGCGCCAGCTGACAGGTCGGGCGTGTAGACCACGCCGCCCTTCACCACAAACAGGTTTTCGCCAGCACCTTCCGAGACAAAGCCGTTGGCGTCGAGCAGCATGGCTTCGTCGTAGCCCTCGTCAGTGACTTCCATGT
>JBAXNI010000281.1:0-1640 GCA_037133835.1 Comamonadaceae bacterium
TTGAGCTTGTCCTTGAGCTTGTCCATGGTCTCGCGCAGGGTCTTGACGTCGGCCCCATCCAGGCGCGCCACCAGCACCTTGACGCCCTTCACATCGACCGCCTGCGAGAGCATTTCATCGCCCTGACTGGAGGCCAGTTTTCCCTTGAGTGCGGCGATTTCCTTTTCCAGCGATTTCACGTTATCCAGCACATGCGAGATGCGCTCGCGCAGTTCGGCCACGGGCACTTTCAGCGCGCCCGCCGCCTGCGCCATCGTGCTCTCCAAGTCCTGGAGATAAACGAGCGCATTCTGTCCCGTTACGGCCTCGATGCGTCGCACACCCGAGGCGACACCGCCCTCCGATACCACCTTGAACAAACCGATGTCACCGGTGCGTGCCACATGCGTGCCACCGCAAAGTTCGCGGCTGCCGCCAATGTCCATCACGCGCACCGACTCACCATATTTCTCGCCAAACAGCATCATGGCGCCGGTCTTCTGCGCCGACTCTATGTCCATGACACGGGCCAGTGTCGCAGCGTTCGCCAGAATCTCGGCGTTGACGCGAACCTCGATCTCGCGAATCTCGGCATCGCTCACCGGCGCGTTGTGGGCAAAGTCAAAACGGGTGCGCTCGGCATTCACCAAAGAACCCTTTTGCTGCACGTGGCTGCCCAGCACTTCGCGTAGTGCCTTGTGCATCAGGTGTGTCACGCTGTGGTTGCGCTGTGTCGCTTGGCGCTGCGCCGCGTCCACCTGCCCCGTGACCAGATCACCGACCTTGAGCGAGCCGCTGGCCAAGCGGCCATGGTGGCCGAACACATCAGCCTTGATTTTTTGCGTGTCATGCACTTCAAACAGCGCACCGTCACGGAAGATGGCTCCCGCGTCACCCACCTGACCCCCGCTCTCGCTGTAAAAGGGCGTGTCCGCGAGCACCACCGCTCCAGCTTGCCCGGCCTTCAGCACGCCGATCGCAACCCCATCGGCGTAAAGTGCCAGTACCTTGCTGTCCTGCGTCAGGCGTTCGTAACCGACAAAATCGTTGCCTTCGCCGCTGTAGTCCAGCGCCTTGTCCATTTTGAATTTACCAGCAGCGCGCCCCTGCGCCTTCTGCTTTTCCATGGCGGCGTGAAACCCGGCCTCATCGACCTCGACACCACGTTCGCGGCAGACGTCGGCCGACAGGTCCAGCGGAAAACCAAAAGTGTCGTGCAACTTGAAAGCCACCTCACCCGGCAACACCGTAACGCCATCGACCAAAGCAGCGTCCAGAATCTGCATGCCGATTTCCAGCGTTTCGAAGAAGCGCTCTTCTTCCTGACGCAGCACATCGACGATGCGTGCGGATTGCGCCGCCAGATTCGGATAGGCGGCTCCCATCAAGGCTGCCAGATCGGGCACCAGCTTGTGGAAAAAAGGGGACTTCTTGCCCAGTTTGTAGCCGTGCCGGATGGCCCGACGGATGATGCGCCGCTGCACGTAACCGCGCCCCTCATTGGACGGATTGACGCCGTCGCTGACCAGGAAGGCGGTGGCGCGGATATGGTCGGCGATGACACGCAAACTGCTGTTGCCCAGATCGCTGCAACCGGTCTCGCGCGCGGCGGCCTTGATCAGCGCGGTAAAGATGTCGATCTCGTAATTGCTGTGCACGTG
>JBAXNI010000282.1:0-1606 GCA_037133835.1 Comamonadaceae bacterium
TGGGCAAGAGCGGCGAGGGCAAGAACAATGTGCACCAGACCAAGAAGCTGACCGACGAAGACATCAAGATCTTCCGCGACCGCTTCAACATCCCGGTGCCCGACAGTCAGATCGCCGACATTCCGTTTTACAAGCCGGCCGACGACACGCCAGAGATGCGCTACCTGCATGAGCGCCGTCAAGCGCTCGGCGGTTACCTGCCGCACCGCCGCAGCAAGGCCGACGAGCAGTTCACCGTGCCGGCACTTGATATCTTCAAGTCGGTCATCGAACCCACGGCCGAGGGCCGCGAAATCTCGACAACACAGGCTTACGTGCGTTTTCTCACCACACTGTTGCGTGACAAGGCACTGGGTCCGCGTGTCGTGCCGATTCTGGTGGACGAGGCGCGCACTTTTGGCATGGAAGGGCTGTTCCGCCAAATCGGCATTTACAACCCGCAGGGCCAGCAGTACACGCCGGTGGACAAGGACCAGGTGATGTACTACCGCGAAGACAAAGCCGGGCAGATCCTGCAGGAGGGCATCAACGAGGCTGGCGGCATGGCCAGCTGGATCGCAGCGGCTACCAGCTACAGCACGAACAACCGCATCATGCTGCCGTTCTATGTGTATTACTCGATGTTCGGCTTTCAGCGCATTGGCGATCTGGCTTGGGCTGCCGGTGACATGCAGGCGCGCGGCTTCCTGCTGGGCGGCACATCGGGGCGCACTACGCTCAACGGCGAAGGCTTGCAGCACGAGGATGGCCATAGCCACATCATGGCCGGCACGATTCCGAACTGCGTCAGTTATGACCCGACCTTTGCGCACGAGGTCGGTGTCATCCTGCACCATGGCCTGAAGCGCATGGTCGAAGGCCAGGAAAACGTCTTTTACTACCTCACGCTGCTTAATGAAAATTACGCCATGCCAGGTCTGATACCCGGCACGGAGGAGCAGATCATCAAGGGTATGTACCTTTGCAAGGAAGGTGCAAGCGTCCAGCTCAAGGGCGCTGCCGCACCGCGCGTGCAACTGCTAGGTTCCGGCACGATCCTGCGCGAGTCGATCGCCGCGCAGGAATTGCTGGCAGCCGACTGGGGTGTTGCGGCCGATGTCTGGAGCTGCCCGAGTTTCAATGAGCTGGCGCGGGACGGACAGGACTGCGAACGCCACAATCTGCTGCACCCGCAGGGCGCGCAGCGCGTTCCGTTTGTCAGCCGGCAACTCGAAAAACACAGCGGACCGGTCGTTGCATCAACCGACTACATGAAGGCTTATGCCGAGCAGATTCGCTCCTTCATTCCAAAGGGGCGCAGCTTCAAGGTGCTAGGCACAGACGGTTTTGGCCGCAGCGATTTCAGATCCAAATTGCGCGAGCATTTCGAGGTCAACCGCCACTACATCGTGCTGGCAGCACTCAAGGCTTTGAGCGAAGACGGCAAGCTGCCGGTGGCCAAGGTGACCGAAGCGATTCGCCGCTACGCCATCCAGGCCGATAAGGTCAACCCGCTGCACGCCTAAGGAGACACGCATGTCTTTAATCGAAATCAAAGTACCCGACATCGGTGACTTCAAGGATGTGGCTGTGATCGAGATCATGGTCAAGCCGGGGGACAACATCC
>JBAXNI010000283.1:0-1541 GCA_037133835.1 Comamonadaceae bacterium
CGGCGACCGTCAGCGTGACGGCAACGGTTGTCAACGTTGCGCCTGTGGCGAATGCCGGTCCGGCGCAAAGCGTCGCCGCGGGAACGCTTGTAACGCTCGACGGCAGTGCCAGCTCGGACGCCAACAATGATGCCTTGACTTATTCCTGGTCGCTGACTTCCAAACCAGCTGGCAGTGGCGCGGCTTTGCTTTCACCCACCTCGGTCAGACCCACCTTCACGGCAGACGTGGCTGGCACCTATGTTGCATCGTTGACTGTGAACGATGGCAAGGTCAGCAGCTCTGCGGCGACGGTCAGTGTGACGGCGACCAGTCTGACCAACCTCACCTTGACCCTGCCTGCGCGTTCCATCCATGCCAGCCAGCTGGCGGTCATCGTGGCGGCAGGCGATAAGCTTTCCGAGGATATTGCCAGCTATTACCAGAACGCACGTGGCATCCCTGCCGCCAATATCGTCCGGGTTACATTGACGACCGGCGTGGAGACAATTTCTGCCACGGACTTCGCCACCCTGAAAGCTCAAATCGACGCTGCGCTACCCAGCAATGTTCAGGCTACGCTGCTGACCTGGAATGCGCCGTCTCGCGTGGTCGGCAGTTGCGCGATGGGTATCACCAGTGCAATGGCTTTGGGCTTTGATGCCAAGTACTGCGCCACTAGTTGCGCCACCACCGCCGCTTCGCCCTACTACGATTCCGAATCGGCGCTGCCCTGGGTCGATCACAAGCTGCGCCCGTCCATGATGCTCGGTGCCAGTACGCTGGCTGCCGCCAAGACCCTGATAGACCGGGGCGTGCAGGCTGATGCCAGTCTGCCCACCGGTGACGGCTACCTGCTGCGAACCAGCGACGCGAACCGCAGCGTGCGCTACACCGACTATGCAGCTTTGCCTGGCCTGTGGGCCGGCAACAGCGGACTGCAACTGAGCTACATCGACAACTCGGCGGGCGCGGTGAGCGACGGCATCAGTGGCAAGAGCAACGTGCTGTTTTATTTCACCGGACTGGCTGGTGTGCCACCGGCTCTGACGAGCAACAGCTTTCGACCCGGCGCCCTTGCCGACAGTCTGACCTCGACGGGCGGCTATCTGCCCGGCGGCAACGGCCAGATGCCCATCACCGCCTGGCTTGATGCCGGCGCCACAGCGAGCTACGGCACGGTGGAAGAACCGTGCAATTACACGCAGAAGTTTTCCAGGGCTTCAGTACTGATTGACCAGTATTACCGTGGTGCCACGCTGATCGAAGCCTACTGGAAAGCGGTGCAGTGGCCCGGACAGGGGCTCTTCATTGGCGAGCCGCTGGCGCAGCCTTTCCGGGACAGCCCGAGTTTCAGTGTTGACGCCGGGCAGTACCTGATCAGCACGCGTGCCCTGCGCGCCAACAGCTCTTATTCGCTGCAGTACCAGAGTACCAGCGCTGGAAGCTGGGTGACGCTGGGGAGCTTCAAGGTGACGCGGGCGCAACCCCAAAGCTGGCGTGTGTCCTTGCCACCCGGCAACGCTACGCAGTTACGCTGGCTCGGGCCGTGCCCGGCCAAC